>CAJOIF010000107.1:703-2791 GCA_905234765.1 uncultured Bacteroidales bacterium | reverse complement strand
CCTTGCCAATCTGTATTTCTGCATTTGCCGTGTAATACATTTTGCTACCTTTGCGTTATACATTAAAAAACTTTTAAAACCGTTTTAACGCCATGAAAACATTGTTTTTGACCATCATTTTCGCCGCCTTGTCTTTCATCAGCGCGAGCGCGCAGAAGATTGAACTTGAAAAAGTCATCATTGACAAGGACAACTGCACCATAACACGCAAGTCTGACGGGAAGGTTTTCAACCTTTATGGCAATGTAGAGATTGTTGAATCATCTTATTTCGCCGATTTTAGCATTGAAATCGTGGAGTCGTCAGCCGACATCGACGTCAGGCTAATCACCCATACGCATCCCGAATGTTGCGAGTTCCAAAAAGTAACGTCCTTCCCCACCATCAAGGTGGCGATAGTAAGTCACGCTTTTGCTGACCTTTCGGTTAGGGTGGTTGATTCCTTTCCTTGCATCAATCACTGATTGTAAACTCAGGCGGTTGGATGCTTTTGGCCTTCAATTCGTATTTCACCGTGTCGGGATAGTTTTCCAAAACAGACAAACCGTGGGTCTCATAAAAGTACAGCGAGTTAATACCCAAGTCAGTCATCACCTGACACTCCAGCACGTCAAACACATCTGGTGTCTCAAACAATTGTCGAAACCTCTGCACCTTCGCCGTGGGATATTGATGGGCTTCCATATCAATTAGAAGACCATTGATGGTGATGTCCCATTGTTCCAACCCGAAATCTTCCACTACCACATTGTCACTGCCCGCGATTGCCGTGGCGGTGATTTTCTTTTTTCGGTCGAATTTGAGCATCGGGGGCGGGGCAAAGATTCCATTGTCGGTGTCGGAGAGGATGGTATTTCGGAACTCATAGACCTTGCCGTCCTTAGTCGATTTGAGTTTGAGGTCGGCGAATGTGGCGTCGGCCGCATAGACCTCCACGCCAGAGAGCGGCTGCTGTGTGCGCGTCCTCATGTTGGCGGCTACATACCCGAAGGCACTGCTGAATCGTGAATTAGAAATTAGAAATTAGAAATTAGAAATTAGGGAAAATGCGACGCTTTTAAATTTTACATTTCTAATTTCTAATTTTCAATTTGTTTTGCGCCCAGGAGTCCCTTGTCGGCGAGCCATTCTATCTGCCGGAATTTCTCTATCCACGTCTCGTCGTCGAGGTGTTCGGGGAACGGGATGTGGAAGTAGAGGCTGATGAGGGCGTCTATCTTCCGTATCTCGTTGGCGAGTTGCTGCTGTGGGTTGTCCTCGTCGATGCCGCTGTCTATCCTCGGACAGCCCTCTACAAGTTTTTTATGGTGGCGGACCTGTAAGGCAGGATTTTGCTCAGTGCGTCAAAAGCCGCCATGAAGAGTCCGTCGTCAGCCTTCACCTCGTCCTTGTGGGTGAGCACACAGGCGTTGATGAGGATTTCCTTCGCCTTGTCGGGTGCCTTGTCCACCCATTTCTCAAACTCGCCGAGGGTCTTGCGGTCTGGCACGCGCACAATCACGTCGAGGTTTTCGCTGCCATCGTCGTTCTTTGGCAGCTGCGCCACTTTAATATTGTTTTCTCCGTAGCGTTCTTTCCACGCCTTTACCATTTCGTCGGTTACTCCGGCGGGGAGGTTGTTGTTCTTTTCCATTGGTTGGTGTTTTTTCATTGTTATACGTTGAATTCGATGTCGAGGCAGAAGAGTTCGATGGTGGTCTCCACGTCCTTGTCAAGCTCGGCGTTCCTGCCCTGCTTGGAGAATTTTACAAGCAATGTGTCGGTGATGATTTCGTTGTCCTCGTCCACGTATGTAACTACGATAGGGAACGGCTTGATGGAAAGCAAGTCGCCGCCACAGGCTTTCTCCAACCTTGCAAGGGATTTGGCAGTGATGGTCATCTCCGCCTTGTACTCCTTTTTGCCCAGGCTGTAACTCGTGGGCGACACTGAGCCAAGCGAGTAGTTGGCAGTGTTGGACTGCGTAACGTCGTAGGAGAGCTTGGTGATTTCGTAGTCTATGCTGCCGAACATCGAAATCTGCACGTCTGCAAAGGCATACGACTTGCCGTTTTTGGTGATGTTTGCCATAGTGTCAAGTGATTGAAG
>CAJOIF010000107.1:0-634 GCA_905234765.1 uncultured Bacteroidales bacterium | reverse complement strand
TGATTTCGTCGATGCAGCCGGTGGGCACTACCACGAATGACACTTTGAGCACCCTCGGCGTGATGAGGAGGTTGCTGTCGGGGTCGATGGTGGTCTTGCCGGAGGTGATTTCGCCGGCGGCCTGCATTGGTACGAACACCGCGTTGTCGGCGATGGCCTCGAAGTTGGTGCAGAGTGCGGGTGGCAGTTTGCCGGTCGTGGGGTCAACGGGCTGCGAGCTCTTTACGTAGGGCAGCAACGCCGTGCGGAGTCCCCTGACGCACTTGTCGATTACACGTCCGTAGGAGATGGTGTATTCGTTGAAGTAGCCGTCCTTGTCCTTGACGACGGGGGTGCAGGTGTAGTCGTTGTTCCAATAGAATCCCGCCAATCCAGCGTATGCGATTGCGAAGATGTAGCCTTTTTCGTCGAGGGTTTCCAGTTGGGCGTCCCACTCGGCTATTTTCTTGTGGTTGCTCAGGCCAGCCTCCACCCAGATGCCTTTTGTGGCGTTGGTGATGTTGCCGGTGGCGACTTCGCCGATGTTTTCGTTTACCGCCTTTGCGCTGATGGTGCCGAGCATCGTGCCGACGTCAGCCATTGTGCGGCGTCTGTCGGAAAACTGGTCGGCGTACTGGTAGTCCTGACCGATGCA
>CAJOIF010000106.1 GCA_905234765.1 uncultured Bacteroidales bacterium | reverse complement strand
ACCACGTGGACTTCGCAAGATTACCATCAAACACCCACAACTGGGCCAGTTGAGGGATTATTTCTTTCCCATCGAAATCGAAGCGGAACGCACCTACGAGATGGTGCTGACCACGGCCAAGATAGTGATTAATGTAAAAGAGGAGGTGAGAGAGCAATACCTTGCATTCCAAATCACGCCGCCCGATGCCATGCTTGAGGTGAACGACCAGATGTGGTCGGTTTCGGCCGAAGGCACTGCAAGGAAATTGGTGGATTTCGGTACATATACCTACCGTGTACAGGCACTTAACTACCATGCAGAAGCGGGTAAGATCACTGTCAATGATCCTGAAAATACCCAGAAGGTGATGGTGGCTTTGAAGCCCAATTTCGGTTGGATTGAAGTGCCGGGTAACAACTTGCTGCAGGGCGCGGCAGTTTATATTGACAACACCTTGGTAGGGAAGGTGCCTTGCAAGAGCGAGGCATTGAAGAGCGGACAGCACAACGTGAGGATTCTCAAAGATTTATACGAACCTTATAGTGTCACTGTGACGGTGAACGACGAAGAGACCACTAGGATTGAACCAGACTTGACGGCCAATTTTGCTCGTGTCACCTTGCAAGTGGACGCTGATGCTGAGATTTGGGTGAACGACGAACGGAAAGGCGTACGTACATGGACGGGCAACTTGGAGAGTGGCAACTACAAGCTGGAATGCCGGTTGACCAACCACGAAAACACCACGGTTCGCAAGGAGATTACCAGCAAGATGAATGGCGAGACAATTCAGCTTGAAGTGCCTAAGCCCATCTGTGGATCTCTGAATATAGAAAGCACGCCTGACTTTACCAAGATTTTCATCGACGGCAAGCCGATGGGCGAGACCCCTAAGCTGATCAAGGAGATCATTATAGGCCAACATGAATTGCGTTTAACCAAGGAAGGTTATGCCGATTATACAGAGACGATAACTGTTGTTAAAGGTGAACGAAAACAGGTGACGGCAACGTTGAGCAACGGCAGGGAAGTGCAGTTCACCTGCAACGTGCCCAACGCCCAGTTGGAGATTGACGGGAAAACCGTGAGTTTTTCCAACGGTAGCTATCTGTTGACGTATGGCAGTCATAGCGTGAGAGCCACTGCCGCTGATTATCAGGAATACACAGCCACCATAAGCGTGACGGAAAGCAGCCGTAGCCACAGCATTGCCATGCAACCCCTCCGCAAGGACGAGGAAACCTTCACCGTGAACGGTGTTTCGTTCACCATGAAGCTGGTGGAGGGCGGCACGTTCCAGATGGGAGTGACTAAGGAACAGGGGAGCGACGCCTTTGATTCAGAGAAGCCGGTACATAATGTCACTTTGAGCGACTATTACATCGGTGAGACCGAGGTGACACAAGCCTTGTGGAAAGCGCTAATGGGGGATAATCCAAGTTTTTTTAAGGGTGACAACTTGCCCGTGGAAAAGGTGAGTTGGAATGATATCCAAGATTTTCTAAGGATATTGAACCAAAAGACGGGCCACTGAAGCGGAGTGGGAATATGCCGCGAGGGGAGGAAGGAAGAGCAAAGGTTATAAGTTTGCCGGTAGTAATAGGATAGAAGATGTGGCATGGTATAGCGACAACAGCGGCAGCAAGACCCATGCGGTGAAGACGAAGTCGCCAAACGAGCTTGGCCTGTATGACATGAGCGGTAACGTTTTGGAATGGTGCCAGGACTGGTATGGCGGTGATTATTATGGGAAGTCGCCATCGGCGAGCCCTCAGGGCCCTTCTTCCGGCCCGGGCCGCGTGTTGCGCGGTGGTTGCTGGGGCAGCAACGCGAGGTACTGTCGAGTGTCGAATCGGAGCAACAACAATCCCGTCTTTTGTAACAACTTCGGCGGGTTCCGCCTCTGTCTTCCCCAGTGAATCTCTCAAAAAAACCTTAAGCGGGTTGTCTTTGGTGGAGCATGGTAGGGCAGCGAGGGACGAAGCGGCCCAGCCATGCGTAACGGAAGACTTCGTCATGGTAGCCTTGTGGATACAAGGCGAAGGCTCCGT
>CAJOIF010000105.1 GCA_905234765.1 uncultured Bacteroidales bacterium | reverse complement strand
ATGGAAGACAATGTCGGCACGCGCGCCTTGGTAGCCGCATTGCAAACGGACAACATCACCTACCTGGCACACGACTACGGCAACTTCGAGAAGGTGGGCTATGTCGGGCAGTCATTCCCGACGGCAGATCATCAAACCACCACTTCAGCGGGCGACCTTGTGTTATACAACGGCGACAACATCTGTATTTTCTATGGCAGCAATTCGTGGTCCTATACGCGCATCGGCAAACTCGACAGCTTGTCGGCCGACGAGGTGCGTCGTTTCGTCAAGGCAGGTGAAGGTGAAGTGGCTATTACGCTTTCATTACAACCAATCCATACGGGAATCCAAGAGCTCTCGCTCGGTGAAAACGACGAAGGAATAACCTACACCATTACTGGGCAGATTGCACCCAAAGGCTATAAAGGCATTGTAATTCAAAACGGGAAAAAGAGAATAAACTATTGATACCATGAAAAAAACTATCATCTTGGCAGTGGTAGCACTCATGACCGCCTGCAACAACCAACCAACAGAAGCAACAAAAACAAAAGAAGAAATGAAACAAGAACTGAACCTCACGCAGGAGTGGGACAAGGTGTTCCCGCTGAGCGAGAAAGTGAACCACCGCAAGGTGACATTCGAAACACAATACGGCCTTACACTTGCTGCAGACTTATACGAGCCCAAGGAAGACGGAAGTCAGAAGACAGAAGACAGAAGGTTGGCGGCTATTGCCGTGAGCGGTCCCTTCGGTGCCGTCAAGGAGCAGTCGAGCGGCCTCTATGCCATGCGGATGGCAGAGCGCGGCTTCGTGGCACTGGCCTTCGACCCGTCCTATACTGGCGAAAGCAGCGGCGAGCCTCGTCGCACAGCCTCGCCCGACATCAATACCGAAGACTTCATGGCGGCTGTTGATTTCCTGTCGAAACAAGATAACGTAGATGCCGAACGCATCGGCATCATCGGCATTTGTGGCTGGGGTGGCATCGCCCTCAACGCTGCCGCCACCGACACCCGCATCAAAGCTACCGTGGCCAGCACGATGTACGACATGACCCGTGTCAGCGGCAATGGCTACTTCGACAGCGAAGACAAAGAAGAGTCACGCCACGCTGCCCGCGAGGCCATGGGCAAGCAACGCCTCTCTGACCCAACAGCAATGGCTGGCGGTGTCATCGACCCGCTGCCCGATGAGGTTCCGCAGTTTGTGAAGGATTACCATGCTTATTACAAGACCTCACGCGGTTATCATGCTCGCTCTGGCAACTCAAACGACGGCTGGCGCGTCATCGGAACGCAGGCCTACGCCAACAGCCGCTTCCTTTACTACATCAACGAAATCCGCTCTGCCGTCCTCGTGATGCATGGCTCGGAAGCCCACTCCCGCTATTTCGGCGAGGCCGCTTACAAATACATGGTTGAAGGCCAGGCAGAAGGCTACAACTTCATCGGCAAACCCAATCCCAACCCTGAGAACAAGCAACTGCTTATCATCCCAGGTGCCACCCACTGCGACCTTTACGACGGTGGCGAGGGCAATTACATTCCGTGGGATAAGTTGGCGGAGTTTTTCACTGAAAACCTGAAATAATACAAAATGAACGAACAACCCACAGGAAAAACCTACGTCGGTAGCGATGCGCTTTATGCCGATGTGCAGCGTTGCATGAAACTAGTTGCCGAGATGAACACCGGCTACCACACCGAGGCCGAGGTGCGCGCATACCTGCGACAAATAACAAGCTCCGACATCGACGATACCGTGCGTGTGTTTCCGCCGTTCAACATCAACTATGGCAAGAAGACTTTCGTCAACTTCGGCTGCACCTTCCTGGCACTTGGTGGCATCACGATTGAGGAGGGCGTCTTCATTGCGCCTCATGTGGTTTTGGCCTCAGAATACCACCCCGAAGACCCGGAAACAAGACACTCCTTACTCACCAAGCCAATCGTCATCAAGAAGAACGCTTGGATTGGTGCCAATGCCACGATATTGGCTGGCGTCACCATCGGCGAGAACGCCATTGTGGCCGCCGGTGCCGTGGTGGGAAAGGATGTCCCCGACAACACCATTGTGGGCGGCATCCCTGCCAAAGTGATTAGAATGATCAAATAAGAGACGAAATGAAACGTTACCTTTGTGCCTCGCCGAGTTCGTTTAAGGAAGAGTCATTGCTTGTAAAGCGAAGCAAAACCGCAAAATGTGAAACTTTTCCCGAAAAATCCATAACAGCCATGATGAATTATGGTTGTAGTTTTGCATTGTCAAAAATATAGTAATCAAAAAACTTCAAAACTATGCAAAACATCAGACTATACAACGGCGTTGAGATGCCGATTTTGGGCTACGGCGTGTTCCAAGTGCCTCCACAAGAGGCGGAGCGTTGCG
>CAJOIF010000104.1 GCA_905234765.1 uncultured Bacteroidales bacterium | reverse complement strand
CGCTTGGCAATCAGCGTCATCACGGCATTGGCCTGCTGCTGGGCCTTCGTCACCCACTCGTCGATGCCCAGTTCCTGCAGCGTATAGTCGTTGGCATTCTGCCACTGCTGCACCATGTTCAGCGTCTTGCGGGCCTCGGCCTCGATGCCATCCGAGGTCGAGAAATTGAAGTCCTTGAACAACTGCACAGCCAATTGAGCCTTCCTCCTGAGCGGCTCAGTCTCGGGCAAATATAGCAACGCATTGAGCAAGCCGTGAATCGTTGACATATACTTGTCCTCCAGTGCGTCGGCAGCCCTCAGGTCGTCGCTGGCAAAGTCCTTACCGCTGTATCTGCGGTAGGCGGCATCCTCAGCCTGACGAGCCTGATGCACGTCCGCCCCGGCCTGAATGAGCATCTGCGTCAATCTGCTGCGTCACGCCGTCATGGTTGGCCACCGACAGACGCACAAGGTAAGAAGTAGTCAAAGTTCTTGTTGCCATAGTCTTGTTCCTTTCTTAAATTTTTAGTTTGACATTATTGTTGTTAATCTCGAAATTTACTCTGCACATAATGAACGACCTTGAGGGAAAGAGGCGCAGAGCACCTTTGAGAAACAACAAAACAACAAGTGGCCTACCACAGCCAGCACAAGAATTGCCGAAACCGCCAATGCTCACGCCTCCTGTAGTGGAGTGTGAGCTTCTTCAAAGAGTTGTGGTAGTTTCTTGTTGTCTTGAAAAACTTTAGGCTCTCTTCCTATCAAAATGTCATTCTGGCCACAAAATTACACAAAAATCCCGATAACCGTTGCAGATTATCGGGAAATTTTGCTTTGTTGGCAAAAAATTACTTAAAACGTACTTGAAGATTCAGTTTGAAGTAGAAATTGCCGTCCTCACCACGGAACAACTCGCCAAACTCATTCCTCCCGTCTGGCGTATCAAGTTTCGTATTGAAGTAGAGGTAGTCTTCAAAGAGATTTCGGTCGTAGAAGTGATAGCAAAGCACATCGCCGTCATCCTTTACAACAAGGTAGCCACCGTTAGCTTCATATTTGCCGTTCCAGGGTGTTTTAGGCTTCATCCCAAGAGCGACAGCAACCAAGAAATTCTTCACTTTATGCTCGTAATACTTTTGGTTGTGAGACATATCGTAGCCTACAGGATTGCGTTCCGCAATCTTTTCGGTCAGAGCTTTCAATGCTCTGCCCTGACCTTGAAATCCTTCTAAAAGGATTGCTGCCATAATTGTAGGAAGGCAACTATCAATTAGGATAAAATTATTGCGGCATATAGTGTTATCCATTTCCTTAAACTCAAATGTGCCGCCATAGTTCTTTATGCCTGCTACTCGGTCTTTATACTTATTTCTTGTGGCTATTTCATTGATAGCAGCAATTTCTTCATCGGAAAAATCATGACCAATGACTTTGAAGGTGAAATTTGTAGCTCTGCTTGCGTTGAATAATGTAGATTCCTCACCAAGTTGTGATTTGATGCTAAAACCAAGTGTGGGAGACATGCCTGTACGAAGGTCATGGATTACAATTGTGATGTCAGTCTTATCTTGAGATTTAGCCTTCACTTTATTACAATGTATCTCAGACATGAATTGCTCAACCTCTGGTGCAACAAATGTTTTCTTCGATTTACGAATAATGCCAAGAAGCAGGCTTGCCATTTCGATGAAATCAGCAACACTTTTACGCAGCAATTCCTTGCCGTCCTCTGTTACTACTACAATATCATCATCTAATGAATATTCGTAATGACCATTCTGTTCGTCACGCAGTATCTTAATTATCGGGTAAAACAAGTCCTCGATTTTATTCAAATCGCCATCACCTGCATACACTTTCTTTTCTCCCAACAACTTGAATAGCACATATATTTCGCTCCACTCGCCTTTGTTTGCTGTCTTAGGCGCATTAACAGTTTCTTTCCTTGCCATATTTGTAGTTTTAGATGATTCCTAATATTTGAAGTTCTCTCTCGGCGGTTGCCTGAATAGCAGGGATAGCTACAGAGTTTCCGAACTGCTTATACGCCGAGGCATCAGCAACAACAATTCTAAACTCATCGGGGAAGCCTTGCAGTCGTGCCCATTCACGTGGTGTCATGCGTCGTATGCCATCATGGTTCACCTCACCTTTGATGTTCGTAACTGGCGTAAAGTCCTTTAACCGTTTGTCAATCACAAGGTTTCTCTCTCTGCCCATACCACCGACGACAATGGCATTTGCCACTCCATCTTTGTCAATTATCTCATAGCCGAAGCCGTGGCCAGCAGCCTCATGGCGGGCGCGATGTCGCTTGAGCGTTTCCACATAGACCGTGGAGAGGTAATATTTCACAGATGGTACTTTCTTCTCCATCACGTCACGGAACTTAGGACGCTTATCTCCCGTAGTCGTTGGTTCTGGGTAATGGAAATCCGTCACGTTAATACCAAGGTCTTTTCGGAAACCGATAATATAGATGCGCTCGCGGTGCTGCGGTACGCCGTAGTCCATAGCATTGAGGATTTGAGGCGGTAGCATCATCTAAGTGCTCAAGTATTGTCTTCAATGTGCGGCCTTTGTCGTGTATGGCAAGACCTTTTACGTTTTCAAGGAAGAAAGCCTTTGGCTGGTGCCTGCGAAGAATGGCCTCAATCTCGAAGAAGAGCGTTCCGCGCGTCTCGTCCTTGAAACCGAGACGACGGCCAGCAAGCGAGAACGCCTGACACGGGAAACCACCGCAGAGGATGTCGAACTCCTTGGGAATATAACTCTTCGTGCTTTCCTTCGTGATGTCGCCAAAGGGCATCTCGCCGTAGTTGGCAAGATAGGATTCCTGTGCCTTAGCGTCGAACTCCGATGAATAAACGCACTTGCCACCAAGGTTCTGGAACGCAATGCGGAAGCCGCCAATGCCAGCAAACAGGTCGATGAAAGTAAATTTGGGATTCTCTGGGGCGGGGAAAGGAACTTTGAAAAAGTCTGCAAAAAGGTCGTACTGCATCGGCGATTCGGCAGCCATCCAAATCTGTTCGTCGCTCAATTCTTCATCATTACCTTGACGGAATTTTTTACGAGAAAGGAACTCTCTGATGGCGAGGATGATCTCCTCTTTGCGTTCATCGTCCACGTCCTCGCGGTTATTATGCAGATAGTGGCTCAGCACCGCCATCTGGTTTTCGTATGATGTCTCGCCGTAAATCTTCAAGCCATCCTCAGTGATTTCCTCGGGGAAGTCTTGCAGTTTCAGGTCGTCTTTGATTTCTTTCTTTGCCATGATGTACGTAATTTCGGCCACAAAGTTACACATTTTCTTTGAGAAAAGTTTCACTTTGCCTCTACCTTTTATATATTATTAGGCTAAATCAAGTTGAATGAATCAAAAGTGAAAGGATAAATGTTTCGGAGAAAAAATCAGAATGGGAAATCGCACCAGCATCCATAGTCTCGGTTCTCGCTCTTTGTTTCTCACATTATAGACCGTCTTCGTGGCGGTCTTTTTGGTGACTTTTCCAAGAACTTTAGTCTAAAGGGCTGTAATATGAAGAATCTTTTGTACCTTTGCAACCAGTAAACAAACGGGCATGAAAAAAAACGGATTCATCACCAGCACCTGAATATCTGGGAGAGGAACTACCAGGACTGCGTTGCAAGATACAAAGATTTATGGAACTGACCAAACAATTCCTTTTTTATATTATGCCGCCATGCCCGTATGCATCATATTCTTATTGATGGTCGTTTTAGCAAAATCATGTCACGAAACATCAGACGGGTTTCCAGCGGGCCGTCTTTCTCAACATCCCAATTGCGATACTGCATTTCCTGTTCGAGCGAGGAGAAGAAGAGATTGAGGCCGTTGCGCTGATAAAACTCC
>CAJOIF010000103.1 GCA_905234765.1 uncultured Bacteroidales bacterium | reverse complement strand
TGGCTCTTCGCCACAGTCCGACTTGTATGAAAGACTTGAGAAATTGCCTTGCGTGAAAAAGATGGGCCGAAGCAGATACGTTCCAGGATGCTTATTTGGTGGACAATACAGTTTGACTCGCGATGGACAGAATATCGGATATTACCATCTGCAGATGGATACCGTAGCTTTCAAAATGTTTGACTTTGAAATAATTAAAGATTACCAGACGCCGCTTTATAATACGGTGTGGTTTGGCGAGCGTGCCTTTGCCGCCACTGGGCTGACCGAGGAGGATCACGACATCCCGACTTTAAGAGAAAGGACAAATAACTGCGAGCAGGTGGCCGGCGTGATTCGCGATTTTCCCGTAGCATCAAGCAATATGGGTGAGGAAGAGTACCAGATTATCAGCATCGTGAAGGCGGAAGACATCAAATATGGAGGATTCGTAATGGAAATCGAAGGTGACCATTCCGAAGCCAAAAAAGCCATTCATAAGGTAGTTGATGAATGGCGTGACGGTGAGTTGCTGCAACAAGTCGCCGACGGTTTCATTGATGATTTTTACCGTGACGCGCTGAAACCCGCCAAAAACAACATGCGCCTTATGGAAATCTTTATGCTTCTCGCCGTGGTGATTTCGCTCTTAGGGCTTATCGCGATGAGCACCTATTATGCAGGTGAGAACGCCAAGGGCATTGCCGTGCGTAAGGTGTTTGGAGGCACCGTCAGTAGCGAGACTTGGCGCACCGTCAAGGAATACATGGTTTTGGTCGCGGTGGCTTGCGTCATCGCTGTCCCGATAGCGATGTGGGCAGCGCAACGTTATCTTGAGGCCTTCATTGTGAAACTCGAAAACTATGGCTGGGTCTTTGTCCTCGCGGTGGTCATTTCCCTGTTGATGGCCTTCGGCTCGGTGCTCTGGCAGACGTTGAGGGCGGCAAGGACTAATCCGGTGAATGTTTTGCAGAAAGAGTAGTAAAGTTGTGACATTAGAAAATGGACTCTATTGTTTTGTCTACAATCTCATTGAAATACCTTTCCTTAACAGAACCTAACCGACGTAAAATATCGCGTTCAACATATCCAGCAATAATCTGGCATTTTACAAGACTGGGTTTAACAAAAGGATGATCAATAACCATTTCGTCGGTCAGAGGATAGGAATATTGAGGATTTATTGTATCGTTTGAAGTAATAAGGACCAGATAAACCAATCCCAATTCATCCTCCTGGAGTTCGTCATTGGAAATAATAATAGCTGGATGAGGCTTGAAAGTCCCATCGGGGAAAAGGAAATTTACCTCGACAATATCACGCTGATGGTACTTCATACGGAACGGGCTATGATGTGAGACATGCTACTTTTGGAATGGTTAAGAAAAGCCTCAACGAGTTGACGATGAGCTTGAACTTCTTCCGGAGAAGCTTCTTCGACATCGATAATAGTTGGTTTAAATAAGCCCGTACTAAGCAATGCTGCAAGTTTGCGACGAGCAAGTGCGTTGTTGTGATCGTATGATAAAGTTACCGTACACATAGTTCTATAATTTCGTTGCTGCAAAGATAATATGGTTTTTACTTATTCGCAAGTGTTTTAAAAGAAAAAAAACAGATAACAAACCTGACGATGAATGGTTAAAGATTTAAAAAAACGCCGAAAAGGCCTTGCACTTTAATAAAAAATGCGTATTTTTGCAATCGTTAAAGGATTGATACCTTTCTTTGATTATAGTTTTTCCAGCGGTCAAAACATTTGATTATAGATTTCCCAAGAAAAGACTAGAACTTGATTATAAGCGGCCACAAGCCGCTTTTTTTATGTATTGTAAAGTTTCTTTACACCGCTGTAAAGATTCTTTACAGTCTTTAAGAATCTTTAAATCTTAAATCTTTGAATTTCAAATTATTGTGTTTTTGGCACAATGAATGCCATCCTTTGCCCGTTTTTAATTAGAATAAATGAGCAGCTACCTGAAATTCCTATCCCGAAACAAACTCTACACCGCCATTGAAGCGGTGGGTCTTATTGTTTCCATTGCCTTCGTCATCCTGATTGGCAATTATGTGTATCAACAGTATTCCGTCGCCTACGGCAATCCTTATCGCAATAGGGTGTATGCCGTTGGAAACCAGGACTACATGTCGCTTTCTTGGTGGGACAAGGCCGTCTTCGAGGACAAACTTCCCGAAGCCGAAGCCGTGGCCCGCATCTCCGGCTCCGACTATGACGGCTATATCACCATTGGCGACGAGCAGCCCGTCAGCG
>CAJOIF010000102.1 GCA_905234765.1 uncultured Bacteroidales bacterium | reverse complement strand
TCGGGTTCTATCAAATACCTTGGCAATGTGAAGACAAAAGGCACCAATGTAGGCGGTAGAATCAAGAGGATTGATAAAGATTAAAACACGAAGCCATGGCACGCATATTCAAAAAAGGCAAGACCACGCTGGTCTCCTCCATCCTGAACATTTTGGGCTTGACGGCGGCCTTTGCCGCGCTCTACATCATCCTCGTGCAGGTGCACCATGACCTCACCTACAACAAGTCCCTCAAGGACAGCGACCGGATTTATGTCCTTACGAAGCAAGAGTCCAGATCTACTGGTTATTCGTCTTATTTGTGTCGCCCCATAGGCGAATATGTAATTAATGCTTCACCCGATATTGAAGTCGGTGGCTGCGGTCGCATTGCGGGTGTTCCCGCCAAGATTCGTGTGAACGACGAGCAGTCGCCTGTTTCGGGGTCGCAAGTCGCCTTGAACAAAGGTGCCCGCGAGGTCTTTGGATTTGAACTGGTGGCCGGCAATTGGGACGATTTGACAGGCGCGGCCTTAGCTGTATCGGAATCGATGGCCAAGCGTCTCGGCGTCCAAGTGGGTGACGTTGTGAAAAATCTTGCCGAAACACAATGGATAGAAACGACCATAGTGGCCATCTATAAGGACATGCCGAAGCACAGCGACCTCTCATCTTTTGATATTGTTTGGAACATGCCTGATGCTTGGCTCGATGAATGGAAGGAGTTTTCGTTCTTCTATTATTTGAAACTGCGCAAAGGTGCCGACCCTGAGGCGATTACCGAAGCGGCAAAGCCTGTTTGCAAGCAGTTTTTCAGCGAGATGAATGGCGGTATGGAGGTGACGGACGATGATGTCAAGTTCGGGATTCGCCCCGTGTTGCTGACCGACATGTATTTCGCCGACCCCAACGCCAACTATACAGTTGGAAAGATGGGAAACCGCACCACTACCATCACGTTGCTTGTCATCGCCATCTTTGTGGTGCTTATCGCCTTTATCAATTACATCAACTTTTTCTTTGCGATGGTGCCGCTGCGATTAAAGAGCATTAATACACGTAAAATACTAGGTAGCAGCCGTTTCCAGTTGGTGATGTCGTCGGTGGGTGAGTCGCTATTGATGGTGATCATCGCCCTTGGCTGTTACATTGTTTAAGCAATCCACATTGGCTGCCCTGATTGACACCTCACTTGATTTCACTCAGAACTGGGGTATTGTTGCCTTGACCATTGGTTTGGCGTTGCTTATTTCGGTGGTTGCCAGTCTCTATCCAGCCTTGTTCTCTACCTCTTTCAATCCTGCTTTTGCCTTGAAAGGTACCTTTGGCACAACTCAAAAGGGCAAAGCCTTCCGTGTTGGCTTGATTGGCTTGCAGTTTACGGTGTCTATTGTTTTGATTATCTGTGCGATATTCGTCCATGAACAACGTCAGTATATGCTGAATCATGACATGGGTTTCAATCAGGAATGCCTATTACAGTCGCGGGTGTCGTGGAACCTTGCCACCAACCGCCAAGCTGTTGAGAACCAATTGAAAGCCGATGCCGCCATCAAGGATATTGCTTGGGGCGCAGGGGGTTTTATCAAAGACACTCGTATGAGTTGGGGCCGCAAAGTGCGTGGAGAGGATGCCGGGTGGCAGGTCTATCCCGTCTCGTGGAACTTCCTGCGCTTTATGGGCATCGACATCGTGGAAGGCCGTGATTTCACCGAGGCTGATGAACAATCTACAGGGACGTATATCTTCAATGAATTTGCACGTGACTATTACAAGATTACCCTTGACGACCAGATTGGCGGGCATGACGACCAAATCGCCGAGATTCTTCAACTTTTGCGCATTGCGCAATGGCATGGGACCGTTTGCCTTCTATGTGTATGGCAAGGACCCGTGGAATCTTTGCAATATGCTCTTCATCCGCACTGAGCCAGGCGTGGATGTCCCTGCCTTGAAGGAGCGCATCAGCAAGACCCTTGTTGACCTCGATCCCGATTGGGCCGAGGGCGTTGATATTGAGGTGACGCCTTTCAGTCAGGCCCTTGAAAAGCAATACAAAAAGGAGAACGACCTCTCAAAGTTGGTCACGCTGTTTACGGTGCTGGCCATCGTCATCTCGCTGATGGGTGTGTTCGGACTGGTGATGTTTGAGACGGAGCACCGCCGCAAGGAGATTGGCATCCGCCGTGTGCATGGCGCCACGGTGGAGCAGATTCTGGCCATGTTCAACTCGCGCTTCGTGAAGATCGTGTTGGTGTGTTTTGTCATCGCTGTGCCGGTGAGCATCGTCATCATGCGGCGCTATTTGGAGGGCTTCGCCTATCAGGTTCCGCTGCACATTTGGGTGTTTGCGGTGGCGTTGGTGGCGGTGTTGGGTGTCACTGTCGCGGTGGTTACCATGCGCAGTCTGCGGGCGGCTACAGTGAATCCGGTGAAGTCGTTGAGGACGGAGTGATTGAACCCAAGAAAAAGTTTTGCTGAATAGTCTGTGGATGCTGGTGAGTACAGTATTAAAGCACCTCTGGCATGCATCCCAGCACTCGCGAGAGGGCAAAAACCGTCTGCGCCTCGGCTTTAAGGATGTTCTGGTCGCCTTGTTCGTAGGCTTGTATCATGCGGAGGCTGACGCCCGAAAGGTCTGACAGTTCCTTCTGAGTGAGGCCTGTTTGTTTGCGGATGGCTTTCAGCGGGGGTTTATGGCTTTGGAGGTGCTGCTCAATCAGCGTATCGGCCACCTGAACAAATTTGGAGAGGTCGGCTTCGTGCATGGTGGGATACAGTGAGAGCACGGTGTCGATGCTCAATCCGTTGCGCTGAAGGAAGGAGAAGGATCGAGTGCTATACCACTGATAATACGCCAAAACCCAACCTGCCCAATACTCGGGAGTGCGGTCAAAAAGGACATACAACAGGTCATCAGGTACGGCTTTGTCAGATGCTTTTCCAAAAACCAACCGCATCAACTCAACTCCTGATAGTCCTGATAGATAGCGGGGATTGCCGGATTCAATCTGTGAGGCAACGCCGCTGACAAGGAACATTTCGTAGAAGACCGTCAGTTTGCAATGCCCGGCATTGACAGCACAGTCGAGCATTGAGCCGAGGTTATTCATTACATCCTCAAGATATATCCGGTTATAAGCGTGAGTCATCGTTGGTCCATTTTTGTCTGAGAATATCAATCATATAAACGGCATCGACGGGCGAAGCCGCAGCTTTTTCTTTCTGGTAGTCGTCCCTCGCCTGACGGTCGCGGGCCTGTCGTTTCGGGAAGTACAGGTTGCAGTCCGCTGGGATGCCTTCCTTGAAGGTGATCTGTGAAAAGGCTTTTTCGCTTTTCAGCACCACCTGTTCGCCCAGCTTTCCCAGATACATGGCCTTGCGCAGCTGCTCCAGCGAGATGGTGTTGTTCAAAAAGGCGTTGGCGAACGAGAAATACGAGTCGTCGGCACGATAGCCGATGATAAGGTCGTAAGGCTCATAGTCGGGCAGAAAATTTTCCAAAAGATACGCTTTTGCTTCTGAAGGCAGACCTTCCGAAAGGATAAACGTCCTGTTTTTCAACAGGATTGAAAGCCAATTCAGGATATGGTAAGGCTTCTTGTTTAGGCGGAGAACGCTCAGCCCTTTCAGGCCCAAATCATAGCTATTGGCAAAGCCGTCGCTGTGCTCCGTACTCGCCCATTCCTTGGCAAGCTCAAGATTTTCAGTGCAATAGAACCCCAGCCCGTAATCGTTTTTCGGATTGCCCGCACCAAACACAGGCTGTTCAACGACCTTTGTCGACCCATGATATAATACTAAATTAGCCATAAACTATCGTTATAACGAGATTTTTGTGGCAAAAATACACTTTTCCGAAAAAATGACAACTAAAAATATACACTTTTCCGAAATAATACTCGTTTTTCTGAAGGATGAATAGAAATGAATGAGAAATTAGCTGTATATTATGGTGCTTGGTATTGCTGGCCTTTTTCGCTTGCGGACGCAACTCGAGAAGCGTTTCTCCCGAGGCGATGGATCAGGCGCAAAGTGAGTATCAAAGTGGCTTTGAGTGCTTGCAGGCGGACGACCTGAACGAGGCCTTCCCGCATTTTCTCCAAGCCGCCAGCCTGGCCGAAGTGCTGCCCGAGGATATGGACGATGAGCAGACGCTGTTTGTGTCGCGGGCCTATTATCAGATGGGTTACATTTTTAGAAGGAAAATCGAAAACAACCTGGAGATTGAAGTGCTGAAACGGGCTTGCGACTATCAAGAAACTGTTCACGATACGGTATGGCTGATGCGGACCTGGGAACAGCTCATTGGTGCCTTGCAAGGGGTAAAGGAAGGCGATTCGGCGCAGTATTATCTGGGCAAACTCCTCCCTCTGACGGATTCCGTGGCCGACTTCGACACGTATCAGCGGGTGCTTCGTCTCGTTTCAAACCAATATTATGACCAAAAACAATTTGATTCGGCCTTTATGACGGAGCGGCATCTTATTGAGATGAAAGC
>CAJOIF010000101.1 GCA_905234765.1 uncultured Bacteroidales bacterium | reverse complement strand
GCCGGCATTATGCCGAAACGGCTGCTATCGGAACGGCTGAACATCTGGCTTTTTGAGATTAACGACAGCCGAGAACAGAGAGAAGACATGATAGATCGTCTGGCTCAAAATGCCGATGTGCGGGTCATCCAAAACAACCATACCAACATTGTGATGCGTGAGTTGATCCCCGACGATCCCTATTACACCCAGCAGTGGGCACCGGCCATTATGAGCCTGCCTCAGGCCTGGGAGGCGTTCACCACGGGGGGCATCACGGCAACGGGTGATACCATTGTGGTGGCCGTCATCGACGGAGGGGTTTCGCTGAATCACGAGGACTTGAACTTCTGGAAGAACTATCGTGAGATTCCCAACAACGGCATCGATGACGATGGCAACGGCTATGTGGATGATTACCATGGTTGGAATGCCTATAACCACAACGGGAACGTCCCAAGCAACGACCACGGCACCCATGTTTCGGGCATCATTGGAGCTGTCGGAAACAACGGCACAGGCGTTTGCGGCGTCAACTGGAATGTGCAGGTGATGCCTGTGGGCGGCAGCTCGGGCAACGAGTCCATTGTGGTAGAAGCATACGCCTACGTGCTGGAGCTGCGAGCCCGTTACAACGAGACCAACGGCGAAGAAGGGGCTTTCGTCGTGGCTACCAATTCGTCCTTCGGAGTCGATTACGGCAACCCCAACAATTACCCGATTTGGTGTTCGATGTACGATGAGATGGGCGCCGTGGGCATATTGAGCTGCGGGGCAGGGCCCAATATGAACGTGAATGTCGATGTGGTGGGCGATGTGCCCTCCACTTGCCCAGGTGACTATCTGATAGGCGTCACCAACACCACCTCGGCCGACGTGAAATACGGCAGTGCCGGCTATGGCATCAATAATATCGATATCGGTGCGCCCGGCACCTCCATCTATTCCACGGTGCCCAATGGCTACAGCAACAAGACGGGTACCTCAATGGCCACTCCGCAAGTCACAGGAACCATCGCGCTGATGTATGCGGCAATGCCCGAGGAGATGATGATGGCTTGCAAAAGCGATCCGGCTGAATTCAGCCTTTCAGTGAGGCAATCGTTGCTTGATGGAGCCGACCATCTAGCGTCCCTCGACGGCCTGGTCGCCGATAGCAGACGGTTGAATGCCTACGGTGCCATCGAAGAGATGCTCAATGTACCGATTACACCCTATCTGACTGGAGAAGTGAAAATCGCCGGGGATACCGTTTGTGGCCAGACCTTAACGGCTGAAACCGCTTTGAGTTCCATACCTGTAATTCCCGATTTGGGTGAGTTGCATTACCAATGGCTGAGAGACAGTGTTACCATTGAAGGCGCCGTGTTCCAGACCTATACTCTGGTCGAAGCGGACGTCAATTCAAGAATCAGCGTGCAGGTCTCCGCCGAGAACTGTGTGGGAACGGTCACTTCGCCTTCTGTCGGCCCCATCAGGGCTTCAGTTGTTGGAATCACTGAAAGACCTGAGAGTTCTTTCAAAGTCTATCCCAACCCATCTTGTGGCAGCATCACTGTCGAAGGCCAAGGCCAACTGGTCGTCACCAACGCCCTTGGTCAGACCATCCTGGTCCTTGAGATTGACGGCCAAACCACTTTAGTGATCCCCCGGGGCTTGTATTTTGCCAAGCTGGGGAATTCCGTCAAAAAAGTTGTGGTGGAGTGATATGCTCTTAATGGATCATTTATTTCAAAAGATGAGTACATCACTATCTCCAAAGTTGTCGTACGACGAAGTAATCACCTTCTCGCCAGGCTCCAAGCCCTCGATCACTTCGTAATATTGCGGATTCTGCCGCCCGATGCGGATATCACGTCTCGTGGCTTTGGTACCATCGGGTGAAATCACATAGATCCATTTGCCGCCGGTCTTCTGGTAGAACGCCCCACGGGGGATCAAAATTGCCTGTACGGGCTGACCCAGTTGCAGGTTGAGGTAATAGGTCTGGCCGCTGCGGATGTTCTCGGGCTGCTGTTCCATGAACTTGAAGTCGGCCTTGAACTTGCCGTCGCGCACCTCGGGATACACCTTGCGAATCTGCGCTTGATAACGCTCGCTCTGCCTTTCAAAGGTGGCCTCCAAGCCCGGTGTTACACGGTCAATGTAATGCTCATCAATTTGGGCCTCAATTTTATAACTATCCAGATTATTGATTTGTCCGACACTGACTGACCTAGCACCACGTCCAGTAAGCCCAATTCGCCGTCAATGGGAGCCTTAATGGTCAGATTATCCTTACGCCGACGGATCATCATCATGTTCTGGCGCATGTTCTCGAGGCTCTCGCGCATCTGGGTGATTTCCACCGAACGGTAGAGGCTGTCCTGCTTGGCGCGGTTCTCCACCAGTTTCAGGCGACTGCTCGACAGTTCATAGTCCTCTTCGGCCTTAAGGAAGTCCTCTTTGGCGATGAGGCCGCTCTCATAAAGGTCCTTCTGTGCCTCATAAGTACGCTTGTTTCGCCGCACTTCCATTTGCAGTTGCAGTTTCTCCTGTTCCACGCTCAGCTTCTGCTGCTCCATTTGAATCATGGTATTGCGCAGGATGTTCTCCTTTTCGGCAAGGTCGGCCTCGGAGTTGAGAATCTGCATGTCGAGGTTCTCGTTGCTCAGGATGAGGATCACGTCGCCTTGATTGACCTTGCTGCCTTCTTCGGTGACAATCCGCTGCACCACACCGCCTTCCAGGGGGCTGATTTGTATGGTGGTCATCGGTGCCACCTGTCCGCTGATGCGGATATAGTCGTTGAATTCACCTTCTATGGCGGTGCCGATTGCGCAGCTTCTTCGAGTCGTCCCTAAAGATAAGCCATAAGATAAACACCAGCAGCAACGCAGCGCCCCAGAACGGTAGCGCCTTCTTGGTGAACGCCAGCGCGATGCCTTTTTTCTTTTCGATTTTACGATCCATTGAGTCCATATTCGTCATGATTTTAATTCCAATAAAAAAACAAGGCAACGGCAAGCATTTGCCGTGCCAGAATCATAAATCATTAAGAATCAAAGAAATAGAATTAATGGTGTTTTCCCGACTGTAAAGATTTTTTACAGCGGTGTAAAGAAACTTTACAACCATTCAAATACAACTCATGTTTCGTTTTTTTTGTATATTTGCAACGTTGTATTTTTATCACATCAGGTTGACATGAGTAAGTACGAGATTCCTTTTCTTACAGCATGCATACAGGCCTTCGGGCAACGTTTTGCTATGACCCGGCAAGCAGCTTTCAGCTATTTGCACAAGCACAAAGGATTGGCATTCTTGATAGAGTTTTTCGATGTAGAACATTTGCAATCGATGGACGAGACAATTGACGACCTGCTCATCATCTGCCAAAAGAATGGAGGGACGCTAGTATGACACTTTACCATGGCACAAACGTCGACATTGAGACGATTGATCTAAAGCAGGGCTTACGCAACAAGGACTTTGGCAAGGGTTTTTACGTGACTCCAGATAAAACCACAGCGGTTCGCATGGCCCAAAAGAAAGCGCGGCTCTTTGGAGGTGCTCCCACATTGATCACTTACGAATTGGATGAAACTTTCCATCAGTCTGGTTTGAGCATCAAAGTCTTTCCCGAAAAAGCTTGCGTCGAATGGTTTCTTTTTGTGGATGTTAATCGCAATAATAAAGGTGCGGCCCCTGTTCACAATTACGACATCGTTATTGGCCCTATAGCCAATGATGGCGTAGTGCTCCAGTTGACCAACTACCATGAGGGGATTTATACTCCTGAACAAGCCGCTTCATTGCTTCAGGACAAGTATCTCGATCAGCAGTATTATTTCGGAACAGAGCGTTCACTACGCTTTCTCCATAAAACGAACGTTGAAACTGTATGAGCCAACCCACCCACCGTCAAATAGCAACTTATCTGACCAACTATGCTCTCAGCGAATTGGTAAAATACGTGATGGAAGATACTGGCTGTTCCATTGAGCAAGCAATGGAAAGGGTTTATAACTCCTCCTTAATGCCAGCATTGCAGGACGAAGAAGGAGAACTTTATGTGCAAAGTCCAGCGTATCTATATGAATTGATGAATCGTCTCGATCCTATTGATGAGCAAAAAAGAAACTAATAAGGGTATATCCCAAGCGAATCAGGAGGAATTACTGCTCTATCACCAACTGATTGAGGCTTTTCTTAACCGTTCCAAAAGTAGCATGTCTCAGGTTATTGGTCGTTACCTGTAGTAGTTTTTGAAAACTACTCTTTCTTCAACGCCTCCGCAGGATTAGTCCGCGCAGCCTTCAAGGTCTGCCACAGCACCGACAGGAAGGCCATCAGCACACCGAGGATGACCGCCACGACG
>CAJOIF010000100.1 GCA_905234765.1 uncultured Bacteroidales bacterium | reverse complement strand
ATGCAACGCATTGTTTCCGATTCCGTTTCGGATGTGGACGCAGACATCCTAATCCTTGGTTCTCTTGCTGTTTTTTCGGCTTGTATCCCCAATGTTTTTGGCGTATATGATCGCCGAGAAGTTTTTGCCAACCTCTTTCTTTATGTCACCGCCCGAGCATCGGCAGGCAAGGGGCGGCTCTCATTGTGCCGTCATCTTGTGGCTCCAATACACCAGGCGTTACGTGACAAATATCACAGACAGATGAAGAAGTTTGAAGCCGCCCAAGCCGCTTTTGTCACCAATCGTAAAAACGCCCTTGCCGTGCAGCCTAAGGAACCGCCGTTCCTCACGCTGTTTGTTCCTGCCAACAGCACGGCCACGGTGGTTTATCAAACGCTTGCCCAGAACAATGGTGTCGGTCTCCTGTTCGAGACCGAAGGCGATACCCTGGCCAATGCCTTCAACTCTGACCTTGGCAATTATTCAGACGGTTTTCGAAAGGCTTTCCATCATGAATCCATTTCCTACCTCCGCAAGAAAGACCATGAATTCGTCGAGATTGTCAAACCTAAGTTCTCCGCCGTTCTTTCAGGTACACCTCAGCAGATCTTCAACCTCATTCCTGATGCCGAAAACGGTCTTTTCAGCCGCTTCATTTTCTATACCATGCCTACTGAACTTGTCTGGCATGACATGTTCGCTTCCACGGGCGTTTCTACGGCTGATGAGCAGTTTAAGCAAATAGGCCGTGACTTCTATTCTTTTTTGAAGACGTTTCCCAAGAATCCAGTGCAGTTTACCCTTAGCCGGGTGCAGCAAGTCCAGTTCAACGCTTTCTTTGAGGCCACACAGCTTCGCTACGCTCGGTTCTTCGGTGATGACATCATTGCGTCTGTCCGCCGTCTTGGTCTTATTCTATTTAGGTTTGCGATGATTCTTTCGGTTTTGCGTCTCATCGATGAAAAGCCTTTTTCCTCTCAAAAAGTGCGGGAAGGGCTCGTGTGCGCGGATGCGGATTTCTCCACCGCTTTGGCAATGGTCAAAGTCCTGTTGGTTCATACAAGTTCTATTTTTCAGGCTTTACCCCGAAAGCAGCCATCGTATAAAGCACTCAAAGGTAGCAAACAGTTTGCCGATGCCTCGCGATCAAAATTTTTTGAGGCCTTGCCAGCTTTGTTCAATCGTTCGACTTATCTCGCTATCGCCCAATCTTATGGCATCTCTGACAAGACCGCTGAACGATACATTGCGGAGCTTTGCAAGTCGGGCCAGTTGGAGCATCCGGCTAACGGGCAATACAATAAATCTTCTTGATCATGGAAGCACTTATCCACATTGAAGCTTACACGGTGGCTGCTTACCGTGCCATCCGCCCCGCCATCGTGGCCACCAACATCGGCTACTTTGGCGTGAGTGGCCTGCTGATTTCGGCCAAGATCAAAACCAAGGATTATTCTTACCTTGTTGATGTCGTCAACCAAGCTGCTGAAGACGCTGGAGTTGAGCGCTCGGAATACAGCATTGTATTAATGGAGATGCATAAAGCATGAGCTTTAGAAATCAGTTTATTAAGGCCTCGGCATCGCTATCGATATCCGGGGCTTTTTTGTTGAGGAGCAAGAGCAATTGTCGGGATTCGTTGAGAATAGGCTCTCGCTCTTCGAGAATTTTAGCCGTTTCCCGGATGCAATTTTGCACGGTTTCGTCGGAGGGATCACCGTCAAGGAGCTTGTCGATAGCGGCCACTCTCTTGTCGATGTCGGCAATTTGCGCGTTCAATTGTTTCAGGCGTTGGATTATCAGTTTCTTGTCCATGACTTGATGGTTTTGTGGCAAATAAAGAAGGCGCAGACTATGCCGCAACCATTGTCAAAAGGCTCTGGTAAACCCTACAAGTATGGAAACGACCAGCCCACGCCTATGGCGCAGGCCTTATCGTTCGGTCTCCACTTGTTGAAATTTACCAGATTTCTTTGACTAGGAAACGCGAGCGTAAAGCCTTATCATTATGTCTTATACGGGTACAAAAGTAAGACTTTTCTGTGAAAGGGAGAAATTTTGTGGTTTTTGGAGGTTTTTGTGCGGGAAGGGTGTGAAAGTGAGCGGTTGTGAGCAGGTGGTGAGGTTGAGCGAGGGCGTGTCAACGTGTCAACGGGCGTGTCAACATGGTCGTTTGTTGTCGTAAAAATTATCATGAGTAGCCATAATAATGGGATTTGGTTGACACATGGTTGACACGGGATGGGATATTAAGGGGAAGAAAAATCCCTAACTGATTGATAATCAATTAGGGATGTGTGGATTGATTGTAGCCCCACTAGGACTCGAACCTAGATTTAAAGTTTAGGAAACTTCCGTTCTATCCCTTGAACTATAGGGCCCCAC
>CAJOIF010000099.1 GCA_905234765.1 uncultured Bacteroidales bacterium | reverse complement strand
TCCTCAAAGTTAACAAAGCTTGATATTCAATTAGTTACAAAAATATGTTGCAAATATGTAGCAAATTGGAAATAAGCATTTAGACTGCTTAAATACTTGATTATAAATACACTGCAAAGATACAAAACTCTTTTTAACAAACAACCATAAAGACCATAATTTGCGCTTTTTGGAGCAAGTTGGGAGCCTGACTGACGGACAAAGGGTGCGACCTACAAGCTTGATAAAGAAGGTGTTGCACCACCCCGCACCCTTTGGCTGGCAGGCAGCCATCCGAATCCTTTATATTGCCGGAGCGGAAACGGGAGAAATAGAGGATTCTGGAGAAACGAGAGCGGGAACACACAACACCAAATCTTAGCCGAGGGCTGGCAAAGGTTGCGGCCAACAAGCTTCCTAAAAGATGCGAAATTCGACCTCCGCAACCTTTGGCAGACATCGGATTAACAATAACACTACAACCGACAAAGAGGGCGTATTTCGCGCCTTATGACAAAAAAGAAAGGCACCCATCAGGATGCCTTTTCGATAATCACGAGCCTTGTTATTAGCCGTTTTTCTTTGGTGGACGGGCAGGACGATTGATCACACCCAAGGTGCCAAAGCCGACAAGGGCGATTTTTGAGCCTGTGCTCAGCATAAAGCCGCTGTATTCATCCGAGCCGACACCAAAGGCATCGTGGCTGAGACTGAAGGATTGCTCGCCAGATTCTCCAACCATCACTGTGGAATGCACGAGGAAGATTTTCTTCCGAGTGATATTGAACACACAGATGGTTGGGTACTCTTCACCATGCTGGACACGCCAGTCGTTGTTGGCATCCCATGAAATGGTGATGTTGGAACGGGTGGCGGTGATGGAGATCTCTGGCAGGTCAGCGGTTGGAGCATTGCCAAGAGTTACGATGTTAGCCAGGTCCACATGCTTGCTGTCATCCTCAATGATGGAATCAGCGGAAAGCTGTTGGACGAGGGCGTTACGACGCGACATCCCCTGAAGCGATGACGGAAAGAGGAAGGCAAGCTGTTCGGCAGTCAGTTGGCTGGCGATCTGCTGCACTTCCCTGAAGAATTCGCGCTGCATGATTTGGGCAGCGGTCTTGGAGTTTTTGACTGATTGTGGAAGGCCTTTCATGTAGGCGATGCCATTCCAAGAGGAGCCTATCACGGTCCCCACTTTTCCCTTGAATCCGCCTAAGATTCCCTGTTTGATTTTACCCATAACTGTAAATTGTTTTTGTTGTGAATGATGTGTTTGTGATTTTGCGAACTTGTCTCGGAGTTGGTATAGGGTTGACCCCTACTTGACTTGGCTCCGAAAAGATCTTAAAAAAGCCGTCCCGAAGGGCGGCTTTTGAGGATGTCCGCGATAAGCCGTTAGGCGTTCTTCTTCGGACGAGCGGGACGCTTGGTGACTGCCATCGTGCCGAAGCCCACGAGGTAAACCTTGGAGCCTGAAGTGAGCATGAAGGCGCTGAAATCATCGGAGGCTTCGCCGTAGGCGGCCAGACCGACATTGAAGGAGGTCTCGCCAGAGGTGCCGATTGCAGTGGTGGCGTTGACCAGGTAGGCCCTCTTCTTGGTGACATTGATTACGAAGATGGTCGGATACTCGTCAGCGTGCTCAGCACGGAAGTCGCTGGCACCATCCCAAGAGATGGTCAGGTTTTCGCCAGCTGCGGTGATGGTGACATCAGGCAGCTCTGCGGTAGCGGCATTGCCGATGCTGTTGAGGTTGGCCAGGTCGACGTGCTTTGCATCGTCGGTGACGATGGGGTCGGCAGCGAGCTGTTGAGCGAGCGCGTTGCGACGGGTCATGTTCTTCGGGGAGTTGGGGAAGAGGAAAGCCAACTGCTCGTTGGTGAACTGGCCTGCCAGATCTTGAACTTCCTTGAAGAAATTGCGTTGAATCATCTGTGCGGGGGTCTTGGGGTTCCTTACGCTTTGGGCTTGACCTTTCATGTAGGAAATGCCGTTCCACGAAGAGCCGATGACCGTCCCGACTTTACCTTTGAATCCGCCAAGGATTCCTTGCTTGATTTTTCCCATAACTTTAAATCTTTAGAGAGTGAATAATTAGGTTATTTGAACTTTGTTCGCAAATATATAACCATTTTATTTACAGTAGGTTATAATGGTTTTGTCTGCTTCCTTTTGCGCTGGTTTGCGTTATGAGGGCGTTTAAGGTTTCCCCTATTTCCTCCGTTTCCCCTGTAGGGGATTTGGAGGATTTGGAGGAAATCAACTTCTCTCAGAAAGAAATGAGACAATTGCGCCCAAGGTCGTCAACGAGGTGGTTAAAAAAGCAAGTACCCTAACGGCAAACGGAGACCCGCGATAGAGGGGCGTAGTTTATTTAGGGGCTTGGCTTTTTTAAGCACCGTACCCG
>CAJOIF010000098.1 GCA_905234765.1 uncultured Bacteroidales bacterium | reverse complement strand
GGGAAGCCGTCAACACCATATTGGTTGGTTATGTTCGTTCCGCCCGAAGTACCAGGAATGGTGGGATACTCAATTCCGTATTGGTTGACCCAATTTTGGCACTGCGCTTGGCTGTCGCCATAGTCGACCTCGATGAAGAACACGTCATGCATGTTGCAACCGAAGGCACTGTACGCTTGAGCAATTAGCGGTGTGGTTTCGATGCAACCGCTGCAAGTGGTGAAAAAGAAATCAATGAGCACGTATTGCCCATTGTCGAGGATGTCGAACAAGTGAATTTGGTTACCGTGTACATCGGTAGCTGTAAAATCGACGGCTTGCGTGAGGTTGGTTTGTGCGTTCAGGCTTAGGCTGAATCCTGCTATGAGGGTCGCCAGTAAAATGCTGAGTCTTTTCATTGGTTTGATTTTTGTGAGAGGATTACATTTTTGTGACACGTCTGACGCAGGCACCGTTTTCGCTAGCCACGCGCACCATGTAGATGCCAGATTGGTATTGGCTGAGGTCGAGTGTGATGCTTTCGGTGCTGACATTGGCGTCGTACACCATTTGGCCGAGAGCGTTAAGCACGCTGACGTGGTTCATGCCAGGAGCAGCCACGTTTACGTTGCCTTGGGTGGGGTTGGGATAGGCGGCCACGTTGCTTTCGAATTCGCCAATGGCATCCAGAATCCATGCCATACCTTCGCCGCCCTGCACACTGGCCATGTCCATCCAGCCGTAACCGTCAACGCCAAGCCAACGGGCGTTAGGCTCGCCAGGGTCAGTCATGAAAACAGCAGGATATTGCACAGAGCCGTCCTGATACATGCACACCCAGATGTTTTGTGTGCCGTCAATCTGGACTGGTGTGTCGAGCATAAGCACTTCGATGTCGCCAGATTCACCCGTGACTTGGAAAGTCAGTCTCGACACTTCGGTTTCGGGTTGTGTGTCGCCACCCACCCAAATGTGGAACTCGTAGGTGCCGGCAAATTGGGCATCACCTGGGTCAACGTAGGCCACTTGGGTGATTTCGGTGCCTGCGTATGGTGCCAGCAATTCGGCCGGGAACATGTAGCCCCAGTAGAAAGCCATGCCAATGCCAATCAGGCTCTCAGGCATCACTTCATCGCCTGCATAGCTGAGCCATTCACCTGCGCGCATCATTGGGTCGTTGGTAAATTGGATGTTGTTGGTGTTAGCGACATTGATTTGGAAGTCGCTACGATTTTGTGCTTGGGCAACGCCCATGGCGATGCAGCAGAGCATCAAAAAAGAAGATACAAATTTCTTCATGATTTTGGGTTTTAATGATTAATTGATGAAATGGTTTGAAAATGATTTGTTTTAGTTTGTTCTCGTTATTAGTTAGTTATTCTAAAAACGTCATTTTCTGGTTCTTGTAGGATAGCAGTGTGCGTTTTCCGTTGAGCACTTGGAAGCCGATGAGGCCATCGACGCTGAGGGCACCTTTGATGGTGGTCATGTCGGAGAAGGCCGTCCATTGGCGCTTGAATTTGCGGTTGCCGATGTAGAGCGTCACTTTGCCGAAGTAGGCTTTCGAGGAGCCGCCCACGCCCCCAAGGTCGGTGCTGTGTTTGCCGCTGACGGCCCAAGGACGGTTCTCAAGGAAGTCGGTGCCGAGCAGGTTGGTTTGTGCGCCGCAGTCGATGCCCATCTTGAGGGATAGACCGTCGACGTAGCATTCCACTGAGGCCACATGCTGGTTCAATGACATGGGAATCCAGTTGGCTTTGTGGTTGTGCTCTGCTATGTAATTGTCGGTCTTTTCTGGATTGATGAAGACGATTTCCCTTTTGACGTAGTCGAACAGCACGTCATATTGGCTGAAGAAGCTGAAGCCGATGAGACCGTAGATCTTCTCGCGTTTCGTGCTGAGGTTGGAAAGGTCGGTGGTCATCAAGTCTTGGTTTTCGATGCGGATGCCGCATAGTTCGAGCGATTCGACGTGGTACATGCCCATCTCGCCTACGTTGGAGACCACACCGCGCCCCATTCCTCCGACCGACATAGTGCTGTCTATAGTGCTTTCGTAGTATTCGCTGTTGAGCATGATCATCGGGGCGCCCGAGTCGAAGAGGAAGTTGCGTTCTTCGCCTTCTACCGTCACTTTCACCATCGGGATGGCGTGATGGAAGGTGAAGGGGATGTGCACCACGTCTTTCAGTTCGCCTTGGGCCGTTTCGTTGTTGCCCATTTGGATGACGGCGGCGCGCATCTTGATGAGTTCGCACTCTTTGACGAGGTTGTCGCTGCCAAAGACGAAGGTGGCCGTCTGTGTGCCGAGGTTTGTGTAAGTCACGTTATACTTTAAGGTGAGGGTGCCATGGGCGGCGTTTTGTTCGACAAGTTCGTAGGCTTTGACGGTTTCGTTCATCTGGGGTACGAGTTGGGCCAGCACCATCGCGGCGATGGGTTGCTGCTGTCCGGCCATGGTGAAGCCGGGGGCGAGATAAGCTTCTAAGCCTTCTGCGCTGTGGTCGCTCACGGCGGACATGAACTTGTCGACTACTTTTGAGCATTGGTCAAAGTCTTGAGCCTTGATGCCAAGGCTTACGGCGAGCAGGAAGGTTGCTATCAGGAATTTCAGTGTTGGTTTTATTTTCATTTGGATTGATGGTTTAATGTGTTTTGTCATAATAGTTTGTCAATTATTTTGCTTTTGTGTTCAGTGTTCTTTCGACGAAGTTCCCACTAAGATGTCGTCCTTGATATGGTTCAAGATGTTGTTGCATTCTTTTTGGTCGTCGTAGAAGAAGAGCCAGATGGTGCGGTTGGCGACATCGGCTGCCGAGACGTAGCCGTTGTGGCCGTAATTGCGGGCATCCATTATCGTGGAATCAACACGCAAGTAGTCATCGGCTCTGTCGTTTTCCTCGTTCTCCGCACCCGTGTTTTTGGCAATCACCTCGTTGAGCATGGCGCTGCCGATGGCTTGGGCGAGCGTGTTGAGGTATTCGTCCAAGGTGAGGCCTGTGTCGTTCAAGCCTTCGACAGGGCCGTCGCCTGCAATGACGGCATCGGTGGGTAGGGTAGAGTCGGGCATGGGGAAGTTGCTCACGATGGCGCGTACTTTCCCGGCGATGGCTTCGGTCATTTTGGCGAAGCGCTCGTCGTTCACTTGGCTGAGGTCGGTGATGGTGTCGAGGCCGAGTTCTTGGAGGAAGTCGGT
>CAJOIF010000097.1:2733-3041 GCA_905234765.1 uncultured Bacteroidales bacterium | reverse complement strand
GATTACCTGTCTGGCGACACATAAACATTAGATAATCCGTTCACACTCGACAAAGCAAAAGTAAACTATTGTTTTGCTCTCGCTTAATCACGGATTTGGCACGATTGAAAATCAAAATTCCGTGTCCTAAGTTGACTTTGAATTATTAACCGTCGTTGAATCCCAAATACTTAGAGCATCCGAGATACAACGGCGGTACATGAACCTTATTTTCGTTGATTTTCGTGCTATCTGCAAAGCCTTAAAATGACCTCCTATTGTCAGTTGGACTTGGCAAACGGCAAAATTGCCTTAAAATTGAAAGTTAA
>CAJOIF010000097.1:0-2727 GCA_905234765.1 uncultured Bacteroidales bacterium | reverse complement strand
CTCATTATTGAAGGCTGGTTTTGCTCCGCAAAACTCTTAGATTTCCCTTTTTTCGCTATTGCACTTTTTTGTACCGTTCAATTTTGGGAGTGTCGTATTTCTATCTGTGTTTCAACTATTTACAAAACCTAGAAACACTTCCACATGAATTCTTCACCAACTCCATTGCTTTGGGATGAAGTGGTATGCGTGCCTGCACAGCCTGCTCACCGTTGTCTTTTGTTTTGTGAGGTGTGTAGACGAGAATCCCATCAACGATATTACCTGGTCTGAGTTTTAAGAGGTCGCCCACTCTACAACCAACAAAGCACTGGAAAATGAAAATGTCTCTCTGAACACCATATTCAGGAAGGTGAAGCTTACTGATTCCCTTTCGTTCCTCATCCGTCATCTTATCATAGGCTGCAGCCAGATCTGTCTCGGCAATAGTGTTTCTTTCGTCTATAGTAATATAATAAGGTGTACCAACTTTCTCCGTGCCGATGTTGATACCATCGAAAGGACGATTCTTTGTAAAACCCTCTTCATAGAACCACATGAAGAGTGACTTCAAACGCTTGGCGCCTTTGATAACAGTGTTTTCGCCCCTATCCTCCAGCTTACAATTACCTTTTGTGACACTGGCCGGATACTCTGTAAGCAACTTCTTATATAAATCAGGGTATTCTTTGGACAAACTGTATTCATGGCGTAGGTACTCTATAAAGTTTTCAATGTCTTCTCTGGAAACAGTGTCTATATTGAATACAAACTTCTGACGAGTTGGTTCTGTGGCACGAATAAAGCCCTCAAATCGGGCCACCTCTCGCATCAACACCCTGAAAACTTTGGCATGTGAGTAGGAAATCTTCCGCTTGGCAATGTAATCTTCGGCCAGCTCATAGAAAGTCTTTTTTCCATCTGGTTTGATAATAAACTTGTCTGGATTGGAAAATTTGTCACACACAAGTTGAAGCCAATCGCTCGACACATCTACATCCCGATTACTATCAAACGTATCTATAATGACCTTTTTCAGTTCATCAAGTCTATGTGCTTGTTCTCGATGGAACTTCACGTCTGGGGTTTCCAGGCGTTGCTTAATAACAACCGAACCATTGGGACGGAGGACGTAGTTGTTCTTGTCTGCCTTTTCTTGGGTCGCCGTATTAACATTATTCGGCAATCTAACACCCAGTTTCTCGGTTCTTGCTCTGTCTATATTGTATTCAAAGTATTCAGGTGAGATAAAGATGTGGCTCTTAGCTCTTACGCTGAACTTTCTCCCCAGGAAGAAACGAATCAGGATTTCACTCATACCCGTTTCTTTCTGAACCTTACTTGATAACCTTAATTCAACTTGTGCCATATCATTTTTCTTTTTAATTGCTTGTTTATCTCCCAGAAAATCCTTACCTTTGCAGGAAATTAAAGAGATCATTAACATTATGAAACGCTTAAGTCGGGTGCAAAGGTAAGAAAATTGCCGCTAAAACCCAAACAATTTTTGGCGGTTTTTTGGCGGTTTATTTTTTATATAGCATTATTGATTTATACTTATACCTATATTGATAAGTTTGTTAAACTGTTGAAATTTAGAGTGTTAAGTAAATAATTATCAATTTTGGTATATTACGATATAATATAAAGTCGGTGCCTCATCCCGACAACGCAAGTTGAATAGCAGAGTGGTCGAGCAATCGGCCACTTTTATATTTCATTACCTGCTATTTGTTTTGAGTTCCGTCGGCCAAGAAAAAGAAGACAAGTAAGACAGGACAGTAAGAAACAAACAAAACAGAATTGAGCGTATGGAATACATGTCACAAGAAGGCTACGACAAGCTCGTTGCCGAACTCCGACAATTGGAAAGCATAGAGCTGCCCCAAGTCAGAGAGGCTATTGCCGAGGCACGCGACAAAGGCGACCTCAGCGAGAACTTTGAATATCATGCCGCCAAGCGCGAACAATCGCGGTTACTGGGCAGGATACGCTTCAAACAAAGGGTGTTGGAACATGCACGGGTCATTGATATTTCACGGTTGGGATCCGACACGGTAGGACTACTCACCAAAGTAGAGATGACCAATCTGACCAATAGTCAAACAGCATCCAGCCAAGCTTCTCTTGCCACAAAAAATGTGCAAGAAAAACGCATGGAAAGCGGGAACGACAAAATGACCTATACCATTGTCAGCCCACACGAAGCAAACATGCGCGAAGGAAAAATCTCAGTCAAATCGCCCATTGCCCAAGCATTGTTAGGCAAGAAAGTAGGTGATGTCTTAAGTGTCAGCGTCCCTGCCGGCATACTAAAGCTCCGCATCGACAGCATCCAATTATAGCTATGATAAGCAAGGAGCATCAATCACATAACAGCCTATGCTCCCTCGCAAAATACAAATAGCGTGTAACTCACCAAAGCTACACGCTATTTTGTTGCGTTTTGTTATATCTTTGCCTATCGGTGTCATTTACTCCTGATGAAAGTGCTGGGCAAGACTGACGGCGACCGAATCATCATGGTCAACGGTCAGCCTTTCTGCAAGGACGACCGCGAGGAACTATTTGACGGCAAACGCTATTTCAGCTATCCGTTCCCGAGGGACAATGAGGTGATGGAAGCGCTCGACATCCTGCGGCAATCAGGATTTGGGCGCAGGGGGGAATGTCCGTGGATAGCCCATATGCAGCCTAACCAAAATATCTTAGCGCAACGGAACTCATATCGAAGAAAATGGTTACCTT
>CAJOIF010000096.1 GCA_905234765.1 uncultured Bacteroidales bacterium | reverse complement strand
GTACAACGATTCAAGGAAGAAAACCTCATGCGAGGTAGCCTCGAAACTCAAGCCGATACCGCCAACGGCTCCTGCCGTAAAACGTTGGTCCTCGCTGTTAAACTCACGTTTTTCGTTGAAGTCGTCGAAATAAACGTAATAGTCCGTCATCCAGTAGGTCTTGCCATTACAGTGGGCTTCCAGCCAATAGCCAGCAAAACCACCGCAGAGCAGATGGCCACGCAACCTCTCGCCGCCAAAGGAGAAGTCGCCCATCACAGGAAGCATGGCGTAGATGTTACGATACTCTGTATAGACTGGATCCAAATAATGGAGGTTGCGATCCATGCGATGCGAGCGCAACATGACGCTGAGGTCAGCGCGTAGAGCAACCCAATCATTAAACTCGCGACGAGCAAAGAAACCCGCATCCATGCCAGTCAAAGGCGAAAAAGTTTCGTCGATGCGACCTGAATAAGAGCGGTCTGCCGTGGTCCAAGTGGGCCCGAACTTGGCTGGCCTCCGTGGCCATCCAGCATAGCAGAACAATGATAATAAGTTTTAAGTAGTTTTTCTTCATATTGAAATGGTTTTCATCATTAATCAAACACAAAATTACAATTTTTAAACATTTCCCGATAGGCTTCCACTTTCTTTTCGAAGGCAAGAGGATAGGCTCGCGAGGACGACGGAAGCCTATATAGACTTAGGCCTTCCTCCAATTCAGTGACCGTGCCCAAAGCAGGAATCTTATCCAGGCCAAAGTAGCGGCACACCTCCCCTGTCGCTTTCTCGCCCGTAGTGGCGATGGCATGACACAAGGGTATCCGACGGAGCAAGGCTCGGAGATCCGTAGGTTCCACAATCTCCAGAAACGCATCGGAGGCATTGTCTTTCAGCCTTCTGACCACCTTCGCCGTATCATAAAGCGCGATGCCTTTTTCTTTGAGGAAATCCACAATCTTCGCTTTGTTGAACGACTTGCGCTCTTTATCAACGAAATAGTCCTTATCATTGAACCACACCGCCCCTTCAATCCGCCAGTGATCGTTCTGGAAGTTGGGGTAATAGAAATCCATACACCAGCGCTGTTTGGGTGGCGGAAAACTGCCCAGAAAAAGCACTTTGGCGTTTTTTGGCAGGAAAGGTTCCAGAGGATGTTGCTCGAGGGTCATTGATCTTCACAGAATGTTTTTCTCTGCGAAGATAAAACTATTTTTTCTTATTAGCTTCTTCAATTTCTGCGATCGTTCTTTCAACCACTTCCTGTAGTTGGTATGTGGCGATTCCTAACGGCTTGTTGATATCCTTCAGCGACCACTCCACGATTGTTTTCTTAGCCGTCTTGCATATTAGAAGCCCAACCGATGGATTGTCGTCTTTTCCTCGAAGCAAATTATCAGCTGCGGTTACATAAAAGTTCAACTGACCTGCGAACTCAGGAGCGAATTTCACAGTTTTAAGCTCAACAATGACATATCGACGCTGTGGAATATGGTAGAACAACAAATCGGGAAAGAAAACCGACTCGTCATCCATTCTCAGTTCCCGCTGTCGACCCAAATAGGCAAAACCTTTCCCAAGTTCCAGCAGAAACCGTGTCACATTTTGAGCCAAAGCTTCCTCTAAATCCTTCTCGGCCTGAACCGATTTAGCGGTGATAAAACCCAAGTTATACTCATTTTTCAACAATTCCTTAGCCAATTGACTTTGTGACTCGGGCAATGTTGTATCAAAGTTGGTGATGGCAGCACCTTGTTTTGAAAAAAGATCCTCCGCCATCTTATCTTCAAGCCAACCTCTACTCCATCCTTCGTTCACAACCTTGTTGAGGTAGAAATATGCTTCTTGGGGAGCTTTACTCTTGGTAAAGATTTGAACATGGTGTTTCCACGGAACCAGTCCAAACAAACTAGGCATTTCTAAATCGTCACCAAGTTGGTGACGAATTGTAACATCCTCTGTATAAAGCACATACCATCGTTTCATATACTTCAGATTGGTAACGGAAAAACCTGTCTCATTTGGAAACATCGCTTTCATATCCAAACTCAACTGATTGAAGAATCCGCTCCCCCACCGGCTCTCGGCCTCTTGCCGAACAATATCACGCCCAAGGCTCCAATAGTACTCCAACAAGGTACTATTAACTCTGACAGCAGCTTTAACTTGACTTTGTTTATAACGGTTTTTAAGTTCAGCCAACCATTCCACATACTCTTTGTCAGAAGTCATTCCGTCGCGAAAAATAAATGACGGTTTTTCTTTTTTATCCGTACTCATACTCAAGGTGAATTAAAGTGTTTTCACCCTATAAGTGGAAGAGTAAGCCAAAATGTTTCACTTTTTTTGAAACTTTTTTTGCGATAGAAAAAAAGCGACCTCAACGGCCGCTCTTTTAATGAACAATATTTTAAATACATTTAAAACCAAACCTTATAACTCACCGACGGGATCAACGGGAAATAAGTCCGTTGCCATAACGAAGCCGGCTCCTCGGGATACATGCCCCAGCTGATGGGGTCGCCGTTATGGTCGCCATAGAAGTAATAGTAGGGATTACGTCGACAATACACGTTGTAGAGTGAGAACGTCCATTCCACCTTGCGGTTCTTCTTGTCAGTGGTCTTGTAATGCGCCGAAAGGTCGAGACGGTGATAGTCGCGCATCCGCTCGCTGTTGCGCTCGCCGTAGATGAAGGTCTCTTCAAAACCCACTTCGCCATTGGGACTGACCACCGGGACAGTCTGCACACCCACCACAGGCGTATAGGGCAATCCCGTCTGGTACGTCCATAAGGCGCTCAATGACCAAGCCTCGTCGATCTGCCAGTTCAAGTTGAAGTTGACAGAATGGGGACGGTCGTACTCAAACACATAAGCCTTCCCGAAGTTGATGTTGTCGAACTGGCGGGTGGTGTGCGAGTAGGTGTAGCCCAAATAGCCATCGATAAAGCCGAAGTCGGCCTTGATCATGGTTTCAATGCCGTATGATTTGCCTTCGCCGCCGCTTTCCACCTTACTGTGCCAGTCAGTGTCGCCAATGAGGATGTTGGCCCCTTCGCGATAGGTGGCCAAGTCGTGAAGCCGTTTGTAATAGCCATCCACCTCCACGTTGAAATGCCCATCGTAGAAACTGCGTTGCCATCCCAGCGACACCTGTTCCGAGGTGGCCGACTTGACACATCCAGATCTCGTTGTTCATGATCGACCCTGGGGTCATCATCAGATGCGAGTTCTGCGTCACACGCATCGCCGTGGCGTTGAAAGTGCTTTGGGCAATGTGTACGTTCAAATTCAGCCTGGGTTCCCATGCCAGATGATGATAATCTTTATTAATATAACTATTAAATCTTATGCCAATACTGCCGTTGAACCAAGTGCCGAACTTGAACTTGTTGTCAAGATAAACCGAGTTGTCGAACACCGTGGAACGGTCGGAGTTGCTCGCTGGAGCCACGCTGCTGGTGAAATGGTTGGGCTGGTAGGTCAAGTACGACGACTGCAAGCCATACTCCAGTGTATAGGCGTTGCCCACGAACAGTTTCCAATCGGAGCGCAGCGAGAGGTCGCCCACTCGTGAGATCGACTTGTTGAAGAAATCAGTGGTGTCAATCATGTTGACTGTGTGGGTCTTCAGCTTGTTTTTGAGACGGTAATGCGTGAACGAGAGGGTGTTGGCAGTGAAAAGCCTTGAGGTCAGAGCGCTGTTCCATTGACCTGAAACGAGCAGGTTGCCCCAGATGTTGCTAATGCTGTTGCGTTCCACGCCGAATTGGTCGCTTTTGTTTTTCCAGACGCGCAGGTAGTCGTCGCCCTCATAAAGGTTGAAAGCAAACGAATTCTTGGCATCGGGGTTCCAGGTATATTTGGCGTTGATGTCGTGGAAACCATAGATGAGGCTGTTCTCCTGTCCGCCGCCGGCCTGGCTGAGCTGGCTTGCCATATAGAGCAATGCCTCGGTCAAGGTCTTGCGTCCGGTGACGAGGAAACTGGTGTTCTTGAACCCGCCGGGTCCTTCCACGGCGAAGGCCACATCCGTCAAGCCAGCGCTCAGCGAGCCTTTCAGCTTGGTGGGATCGCCTTTCTTGGCGGTGAGGTCCACGATGGAGGAAAGCTTGCCGCCGAAACGTGCCGGGAAGCCGCCTTTATACACATCCATCGTGTTGATCATGTCGGAGTTGAACACCGACATGAAGCCGCCCAGATGGTTCACATAGATGAGCGGCACGTTGTCGAGCATATAGAGGTTCTCGCCTGGGTTGCCGCCACGCACGATCATCAGGCTGGAGGCCTCGGTGGCTGCCTCGATGCCAGGCAGCTGTTGCGCCGCCTTGATGATGTCGGGACGGCT
>CAJOIF010000095.1 GCA_905234765.1 uncultured Bacteroidales bacterium | reverse complement strand
GATCACGGGCTTCAAGGGCATGAGCTTCATGCCTAACTCGGGTGCCAGCGGCGAATATGCCGGTCTGCTCACCATCCGCCGTTACCAAGAGGCCAACGGCCAAGGTCACCGCAACATCTGCCTGATTCCCGCTTCGGCCCACGGCACCAACCCCGCTTCAGCCGCTATGGCAGGCATGCAAGTGGTCGTTGTTGCTTGCGACGAGCACGGTAACATCAACCTCGACGATGCCAAAGCCAAGGCCGAGCAATACAAGGACAATCTGGCCGCCTTCATGGTCACTTATCCTTCCACCCACGGCATCTATGAGGATGGCATCCGCACCCTCGTTAAGATCGTTCACGACAACGGAGGCCAGGTCTACATGGACGGTGCCAACATGAACGCCCAGGTCGGCTTGACCAGCCCCGGTTACATCGGTGCCGACGTGTGCCACCTCAACCTGCACAAGACCTTTGCCATCCCTCACGGCGGTGGCGGTCCCGGCGTGGGTCCCATCGGCGTGGCCGAGCACCTGAAGCCCTACCTGCCCTCGCACATCCTGTTCCACTGCGGTGGCGACAAGCAGGAAGGCGCTGTCTCAGCCGCTCCGTTCGGTAGCGCTCAAATCCTCACCATCACCTACTGCTACATCAAGATGCTGGGCGGTGAAGGCCTGAAGAAAGCCACCTTGGGTGCCATCATGAACGCCAACTACCTGAAGGACAGACTGAAGGACTACTACCCGATTCTGTACACCGGTAACCACGGCCATGTGGCCCACGAGATGATTCTCGACATCAACGGCATCCACAAGACCACGGGTGTGGCCGCCATCGACATCGCCAAGCGCTTGATGGACTTCGGCTTCCACGCTCCTACCGTGGCCTTCCCTGTTCACGAGACCCTGATGGTGGAGCCCACCGAGAGCGAGCCTATCGCCGAGCTTGACCGCTTCGTCGAAGCCATGATCCAGATCCGTAAGGAAATCAAGGACATCGAGGACGGCAAGGCCGAGAAGGGCAACAACATCATCAGCCACGCGCCTTACACCGCCGAGATGCTGATGGCCAACGACTGGAAGTTCCCCTTCACCCGTGAAGAGGCCGGTTTCCCGATGAAGAGCGACGTCCAGGACAAGTACTTCCCGCACGTCACCCGCATTGATGATGCTTACGGCGACATGCAAGTTCTCTGCTGAATAATTTGGTTCACGCAGAAATGCGTAGCATTCAACGAAGTTAATTCGCAGAATACGCAGAATGAAAAAATCGCAGCCTTCGGGTTGCGATTTTTTTGTTTTTATCCATACAAAACGGCAGAACAGATCATTTCTCGTAATAGCCTTTCTTGCTATATTGTGCCCAGCGGATGTACATCCCCTGATAATGATCCTTGATAAACTCCGAAATCTAGCGGGTATTTCTGAACTCCGAATAGCCACTTATGAAGCTATTAATAAAGTAGACAAGAACGGGGGCGTAATCAATGCAAAATTGTCAAAAATCATATCCGATTGAGAAATACAAACTGAATCTTCCGTTTATATCCGACCATTGTGCGGTCAATCCGATGGGGCCGATGTAACTGTCATACGAATACTTCAAACCCAATCCAGAATACGATATAATGGGCGTATCCGATTTTCGCGCGTCATCATCAAACCCAAGAAACATATTGTAAATTGCTGTGAAATAATGCTTTCTCCAGACATTAAAACGCAAATCACATCTTAATACCGTCGACAAATCGCCTACCTTTCTAATATGTTTTATGCCAACAAAAGGCAATTGTCCTTCACAATGTCTTCCCTCTATTTCACTCCCAATTGTATTCCATAGTGGAACATAAAGCGATTCGTTAAAGCATAACCGACCATATAATTGCGGTATGATTGTAAAGCTTTCGTGCCAAGGTGTAAGATAGCCTTTGCAGCTAAAACCAATATCTCCCATGAGTGTTTCTTTCTTACGTGTATCCATGCGAAGATGCCCTCCAATACTGGCACAAACACCATGCTTCGCAAAAACACCTCGGTCAAGGTTATCGTACACGATGGAAAAATACGGACCAAACAGATGACTGTCTTTGAACACTTGTGACAAGGCAGCCGAAGAATCTGTCGTCTCGTGTTGGAAATCATTCAAATTGACTTTAGGGAAAGAGGTTGAAGCGTATGCAACTCCCAACTCAGCAGAAAGATTCAGCAACTGGAACTGGGAAACTGATCCGCTGATCTCATGTGTCTGCATGCGCAAGTTCACATCCTCATTTCCAAAGGCAGACATTTCCATCAGTTGGTTGCGATACTCGTAAGCCAAATTGAAATTGGCAACGGAAAACAAAGAATAGGTAGCCTTGACATTGACCCTTGGATTGAAACTTAAACGGCCTTTTAACTTCAGCTTCAAGCCAGAAAGCCTATGTTCATTAATCCCCATACTGAACAATAACGCTGCACCTTCTTCGGTATCATAACGAGCACCAAATCCAACAACATCTGAGACTGTTGAACCCAAATGAAAAACAAGTTGTTGTCCTTCCGTAAGACTATCTGCCGAAACAAGATCGTATGACACAGCATCAAACGCTCCTGTTCCACGATATAGTTCAACGGCTTTCCTGATATGATCTAATGTAACAACCTTTCCCTCATGTATTTTTCCTCTGCGTTTTAGCCAATCGACCTGATATTCATTCAAGTTTTCGCCATCCATAACAACTTCTTGTACCAGGATGGATTGACCGTTCAAAGGATTCGCCCGACTGATTCTTGGCCTTTTATGAACAGGATGCCCCGATACGGAAACCAATAGATGCTTCACTTGAAGCAACGCATCCCGACTTCGGTAAGCAGCTTGATAGCCACGACTCACAAGCGTATCGATAGCTTCTGAAGTGAAACTAAACGGACCAAATTCAGCTACGTTGGGCTTAATCAAAACATCACAAAGCTTTTTGTTTTCATCTCGTTTTGGATGAATGACAAAATTGTATAAGTAGTCGAAAAGTTTGGATGCAGTGGGTAATTTATTACCAAAAAATATTTTTCATTGCTAAACTCTATTCCTATGATAATATCTGCTCCCATTTCATGGAGTACGTCTGAAGGGAAAATGTTGGTCAAGCCACCATCATATAACAGTTTTCCATTAATGACAACAGGCGAAAAAACGCCAGGGATAGCCATGCTCGCCCTAATGGCTTTGGGAAGGCTACCACTACGCAGCACCACCTCTTCTCCCGCCACAACATCCGTTGCCACACATGCGAAAGGCACCGGCAAATCATCAAAAGCAATGGAATCCTGATACCCTTGGCTTAACTCATTAAGAAGATTTTCTACCTCTTTGTTGTTTACATAAGCGATAGGAAACTCACTAATCACCGTGGGGATGAAGCCTTTTTTGAAAACACCTCTTACATTAAACGGGATATTGATCACCTGGGTACTATATCGTTCCCGTAAGTCGGTAGAATAGCAAGACCTGTCAATATGGTTTCCAACATATTTCTTCCAATCCACCGATGAAATGATTTCCGCCATTTCGTCAGGCGAATATCCCAAAGCATATATTCCGCCAACAACCGACCCCATACTGGAGCCGACAACAAAATCAACGGGGATATCCAACTCCTCTAAACACTTCAAAACTCCAATGAATGACGCGCCTCTGGCACCACCTCCAGCCAAAACCAACCCCACCTTTGGCCGTTGCGAAACCGAAGTGGTGTCTTGTGCCATAGCCGATACAGCACACATACAAACCTGAAAAACAAGTACTATCCAATATTTTAAGTAACTGTTCAAAATTAAACTACTATATCTTTTGACTTCGGGACACGGGACTTCGGACCATTTGACCATGACCGATGACCCTGACCATGACCACTTTGGATAGGCTGTTAGCTTTTAGCCGTTAGCTCTTAGCTCTGTAGCTCCTGAGCTAAAGGCTAAAAGCTAAAAGCTCCGCCCGGTCATAGTCATGGTCACAAGTCATAGCTCCTGACTCCTTATCCTTTCGCATCGCCAATGCCCTTATTCTCGACTCCCAAATTGCTAATTCGGAAGGACGGGTTATTCCGCGTCGCAAACGAGACGGACGGAAAAACCAGCAAATCGATACTCGGTTGTTTCTTGAGTGTGAGAAACTAAGGTGTGATTGAAAACAACTCGATACGCCTTA
>CAJOIF010000094.1 GCA_905234765.1 uncultured Bacteroidales bacterium | reverse complement strand
CAACGATGTCAAAGAACGAATTGATAATAGTGAACTGTTGTTATTTTAAAGTTAAACATTCAATTTTTATTCGTCCAAATTTTTAGTGGACACTAGTGATTCAAAATATTTGATAAAAGGAGCTTTAAACCATAACGTCATAAACAAGAGGCATTTCGTGTTGTAACTTTTTCTGAAATAGTCCGTATTATAACAAAACCAAACTTTAAATGCAGCGAATTATGGCAAAAAAATCATTTCTAACGGTACTGCTCGTTTGCATGGCAGTGCTTGGCGCAAAGGCGCAAAACATTAGTGGCTGCGTGGTGGACGAAACCGATGCACCCATTCCATACGCTACCGTCGTGGCGATGCAACTGCCCGACAGCACTTTCCTCGGTGGCGTGACCACTGACAACGATGGCCGATTTACGCTAGACTTGACCTGCGACCTGTTGAAAATCAGTTTTGTGGGCTATGATCCGAAGTTTGTCAGCCAACCGAAAGGCAATTTGGGAACGCTGAAAATGAGCGTCGCATCATCGCAATTAAAAGAGGTGACCATTGCGGCCAAGCGACCCGAAATCACCAATCTGCCCGATAGGACGGTGGTCGGGGTGGAAAGCACCCTGCTCTCGTCGAGTGCCGACGGTATCGACATGTTGAAGAAAACGCCCGGCCTTTTAGTGGACGGACAAAACAACCTCTCTGTTATCGGGCAAGGGTCGCCCATCGTTTACATCAACAACCGGCGTGTGTATTCGATGGACGAGGTCTATAACCTGAACCCGCAAAACATCAAGTCCATCGAAATCATCCACAATCCTTCTTCGCAGTATGAGGCTGACGCCACAGCCATCGTGAAAATCGTCACCATAAGACGCAACGACGATTTTTCGGTGCGTATTGGCGGCACCGTAACCAAGGCGCGAAGGTGGAGCGAGCGTGCCTTTGCAGATGTCACCTTCTCGAAAAACAAGTTTTCGGCCAACCTCTATTATGGTTTCAACGGGCGCAACACGCACACCATCAACAACGAGGACGTGATGGGCTACTCGATGATTGAACATCGCGCCTACAACCTCTCGGAGAACCAAGGACACAACGCGAAACTGATGCTTGAATACGCGCTGACCCCGAAAATCACCCTCGGTTTGCAGAGCAACAACAACTTGGGCAATGGGACGAGCCTGCGCGAGCAAAAGACCCATTTCGAGGGACCCAACCACACGGATTTCAATACCTTGACCAACACCAAAGACAAGAGCCTGCGGAGCAACAACACACTGTTTTTCAACTATAACATCGACAGCCTTGGCCAGAACCTCAACGTGACCTTGGACTACACCTACAACCGATATAACGACGAGGACGCTTTCCGCAACATCGTTGACGGAAGCGAGAGCCAAGGCATTCTGAACTTTAACAAAGGCTACGGCAATACTGGCATTTATGTGGGTAGTGCAGACTATACCCTGCCTTTCAGAAACGGCAAGACCACGTTTTTGGCGGGAGCGAAATACTCATTGATTCGGACGGACAACCACGTTGATTTGAGCGGAAGCAACAATCTCTTGCAGCACTACCATTCCGACGAGTCTAACGCCGCCGCCTACGCCAGCGTTGCGCACAATTTCTCCGACAAGTGGTCGGCCACCGCCGGACTGCGGTTTGAGAATGTGGATCGCCATAATTATTTGAACGGTGAACCCCAAGTGGACTACACGAAGCCTGGACTTTTCCCGAATGCCACTGTTCAGTACAAACCTGCCGAGGGCTACGCGATGGGTGCGTCCTACTCGAAGCGCATCGTGCGTCCTTCGTTGGATGCCTTGAACCCCAGCATGTATATTGATTCGCTGCTCAATACGATGGGCAACCCCAACTTGATTAACACCCACATACATGCGGCGCAGGTGTTCTTCAGTTTCCCCATCTCGCTCTCGGTGCGCTTCGGCTACAATTACCTCATCAATCCCATTTATTGGGAGCATTATCAAAGTGTTGATAATCTTGATATGGGAGAAGTGCGCTACAGAAATGGCGACCACACGCAGAACTTCTACGGCTCCATCGCTTGGAACGGGAATGTCACCAAGTGGTGGTATCTTTACAGTTCCGTTTATTTCGGCAGAAACTATTACGAGAAGGAGGAAGACGACACCTTAAAGCAGAACAACAGGAACTTCGCCATGTTTAATGTCAGTAACATGCTGACTTTGCCTTACGACATTAAGTTCAACTTGGATTTCTATTACATGACACCTTATCCATCAGAAGGCATCACCGTGAGGGAATTGTGGAGTCTCTCGGCCAGTTTGGAGAAGAGTTTTTTGGACAACAACTTGACCGTGCGGCTGAGTGCCAATGACATCTTCAATACTATGATTTCATGGCAGCAGAACATTTTACGGGGCAATTCGTTGGTCTATTATGACGGCGATGGAAGGAACATCATGCTGAATGTCACCTACAAGTTCGGCCAGTCGAAGGTGAGACTCAATTCGCGTTCGGTGAGTGAGGAGGAGAGAAATAGGTTATGAAAAGATTTCCTTATACCCGCCAACCCGATGCTATGGATTGTGGTCCAGCCTGTTTGAAAATGGTGGCCGAGTTTTACGGACGGCATTATTCGCTTGACACTCTACGAAAGGAAACTTTTATCAAGCGTGAGGGGGTGTCGTTGTTAGGCGTTAGTCGCGCGGCGGAGAAGATAGGGATACGGACAGTAGGTGGCAAACTAACCTACGAGGACTTGAAAGAGAAAGCACCTTTGCCCTGCATCGTCCATTGGAACCAGAACCATTTCGTGGTGGTTTACAAGATACGGGGCGAGAAGGTGTTTGTAGCCGACCCTGGGAAAGGCTTGATTACCTATACCCGTGATGAGTTCTGCAATCACTGGATTAGCACCAGCACCAAGGGAGAGGACAAAGGCGTGGCACTGTTGATGGAGCCGACCCGACTCTTTTATGAAAACGAGGGAGAGACATTGATAGAGAGCAATAAGTTGAAATTCCTTTCGGGTTATTTTGTGAAA
>CAJOIF010000093.1 GCA_905234765.1 uncultured Bacteroidales bacterium | reverse complement strand
TGTTGCGGATTTTCCTGCCCATGTCCTTCAAAACCCCGTAGGCAAATTCGCGGTCAAAAAGCGTCGAGCCGCTTATGTCCTCGGCGAGAATTTTGTAGTAGGCGATGTCGGTGTTTGCCGCCAAGGTTTCGATGGTTTCCTTCGCGTCCTCAAAGGCGGCGATTTCTACGCTGTTCGCGTTGCCGCATTTGAAGGGCGAGATGATTTTGCGGTCGGCGTCATGCTTGGGGTGGGCAAGGTGTTTCAAATCCCCCGTCAAAACTTCGATGTAGAATTTCGCGTCAAATGTCTTTTTCATGGTCGTGTCCTCCTCGTCGTTGCCGCTTGGCTTGTTTGCTTTTGTTGGTGTGATCTTCGCTCTAAACGGGAAGGATAGCAAGCGAAGAAAGGAGGATACAAGACATTTTCGAGCCGTGAAAGCCGCACGGTTGGCGGCTCGCTAAGTATACACAATACAATCGACGGCAGACTTTTGCACAGCCGCGCCGCCGCCAATGTTCATAAACTCTTGCCAAGGTTATTCCGTCGGCAAAACAATACTGTACCGCAGGGCATCTTCCAAAATTTTCTCGTCGAAGGAAAACACTTTGTAAGCCTCGGCAAGAAGGTCGTAATATCGGCGGCTTGGGCAACCAAGCGTCCGTTCTTCGTGCATAATATACACCATGCCCGTCACCGTCTTGCCGTCGGCGGTTTGTATTTTCACATCGGTCTTGTAGTAGAAGGTGGGGAATCCCTCGTAACGGTCGAGCCGTTCTTCGTCCCTTGGCGAAATCTTCCACAGCACCACGGGGACGGTCAAGCCCTTTTCGCGCTCAATCGTCGCGTAACTCCCCGTAAGACTTCCCTTGAACATGAGCCGCCAATCCCACAAAAATCCCCTGCCGACAAGTTTCGCGTCGGGACAACGGTACGCCATCTGCGCCACATCCATATTCGAGCCGTAAGCCACATAGAGCCGTTGTTTTTTCTTTGCCATCTTCATAAACCTGCCTTTCCTTTGTCCGCTAAAAATTCCTTCTCCTACCACCTCAAGCGGCGAGGGGTGTTCTCGCCGTCTTAGGTGGTGGGGTCTTAGCGGTTACTTCAAGCCGCTTGCCGCCAAGCCGAATTTCCTTCAAGGTGCTTTATCATGTGGAGGCGGCAGGTCTTGAACTCGTCGCCGATTAAGCCGAGCCGCAAAAGCCAGCATCTCATCGCGTACTTGGGATTGTCGGTTTCGGTCTTGCGGCAAACCGCTTTCGTGGTGTTCAGTGCTTGATGGGTAATCGCAAGGCAAAATTGTATCGCGGCCTTGACTTCACCGCCGTTATTCCGATATCGGAATAATGCGGGTTATACCGAATAAAAATATATTCCGATAAAAGTGTTATCAAAACTTCTAAATTGGGTATTTGTTTATTTTATCGGAATATATTTATGCTACTTCTATCTTTACTTTAGACCATACAGTTTTTTGAGCATTTCTTCATCATCTGCATAATCAAATACATCATCTGTGAAAATCTTAGAATTAGCCTTGTCAGCCTTTTCGGCCGCAACACGTTTCATTTCAGTTGTTGCTTGAGCATAAATGGTTGTGGTTTCCAATTGTGTATGCCCTAGCCAGTCAGAAATCATGGGCAGCGGCATCCCATGAATGTATAAATTCATAGCTCTGGAATGACGAAGCAAATGCGGATATGCGTTTTACGAATTATCTTCTCGTATTTGTTCATAAATCGTGCCACATTATCATCTGACATCCGATTCATACTGCCTTTATGAACAGTAAAAAACAGAAAGTCAGTAAAGGCGCAATCTTTTAGATAAACATCTCTGTACCTATTGAACAGCGGAATAATTCTCTTAGAAATAGGTGTCATTCTGAATTTGTTTCCCTTACCAACAATTTTTAGATTGGCATTATCCTTGTCAACAATAAAATCCTCTATCCGTAGATTAAGTATTTCTTGGTCTCTACATCCACTGTCATACATTAATTCAAGAAAAAACCTATCTCGCAGACCAATCTTGGTATTTATGTTGGGCTGTTGAAACAAAATTTCCAGTTGTTCCAATGAGAGATAGACGAGCTCTTTTTTGTTATTGTCTGGGATTTTTTCAATTTCGAGAATCTTAGACAATTCTTCAATAAGAGCAGGGTCATCTTTCATCATATATTTGCAAAAAGCACGAATTGCCGCTATACGTAGGTTGAGAGTAGCGATACTATTGCCACGCTCATTTTGTAACCAATCACGAAAACTGAGAATGGAAGTTGCCGTATAATCGCTTACCGTAACCATACACAAATCCTTTTGATCCCGCCTCTTAACATAATCGTTGTACATATTTACTGCGGTACGGTATGTATTTACAGTTTTCGTGCTTTTTGAACGTACCTTGGGAAGATAAACATCAAAATACTCCTTAAAAGTTCGAAACAAGCGTATGTCATTGATCTTATTCATGTCCAACCTCCCCGTAAATTGAATCAAGTTTTTCCCAGTTTATCCCGGCACTACTTTTGAGCCGCTCCGGGAGAAGATGGACATAATACAGCGTATGTTTTATTTCTGTGTGTCCCATGTATGCGCTGAGATAAGGTAGCAGCACCATAATATCTTTTCCTGCGTCAACCCAATTCATCATTGTATATGTAGCAAAACAATGCCGTAAGCTATATGGATTAGGAATTTGGGGCAAGCAAAGTCCGCTTTTTTTGTAGCATAGTCTAAATTGCCTATCGAGCCAGTGTGTGGAAAGGCGTTTCCCATCGTCATGTTGAAAGAACCATTCACGAGAGCCAATTGCCAAATCGTAACGGTGACAGAGATTCAGCATATCCTCTGACATCAAGATGTGTCTATCTGTTCTTCTCTTTGACTGGCGAATATACACATCGCCTGTTGAGAGATTGACATCTTCACAGCGCAATTTAAGCGGTTCTGCTGGACGAAGTCCACAGCAAAAAATCATTCTAAACAATACTGGGAGAATGTATTTCTTGCGCGGAAAATCGTAAGATTTTATCGTATTATCCACACCAAAGAAAAATTGCTTGATCTCATCATCCTTCATAATAACGGGGACAAAGCGAACAATGGGAAGGGAAAATTCGTCATCAACGACATACGACTGTTTTCCGGTGGCAGCCAGATACCTCGTAAAGGTACGAATGTTTATCAATGCTCGAGTGCGGGTATTAGAGGATGTAAAACTGCGGCTACTTAACCATCCTATAACCATGTCCTTGGTAACCGCATTGGCATTAGGATAATTTTCGCCACAGTAATCTATGAATTCTGGGATATAGTACATATAGGTTTCTTTGGCATACCCTATGGACATCTTTAACGCCAACATATCTTCATAATCTTTCATTAGCATTTTACGGAAGGTCATGGTCTTCACCTCCCGCAGTATACACATTGTAGATATCGGATGCTAGCGGAACCATAGAAAAATCCAAGGCGCAAAACATAGTTTGTTCGCGATTAAAAGTAAGGTACTGCCGATCAGAATTAAATGATCGATGTCCAAGCATCTGAGATACCAAAGCTAATTCTGATCCAGCTTCTGACAAATTTATCGCGTAGGAACGACGCAACCCATGAAATGCTCTGCCGGGAATAATTTCAACACCGGCTTTTCGAGACAAGTCAGTCATCATCACACTCAGACTGTTTGAAGAAATTGGTTTATGAGGTTTTAAGGATGTTACGAAAATCTTGTCGCAATTGCATTCGGGACGACCATTCAATATATAATCAGCAAGAGCATTCATGGTTGTGGCATTTAATGTCAGCCTCAATGGACTGGATGTTTTTTTCTGTACCAAGGAAAGTTCTCCACGTTTCCAATTGATATCATTTTTGGAAAGGTTGACAACGTCTCCGGCACGAAGACCATTACCATAACCTAAAAGAATCATTGCTTTATTTCTTTTACCCAAAGAACTATCGCCTGTTGCCGAAAGTAAAGCAGCCACTTCATCTTCAGAATAAAAGGCTCGCATAATTTTCCGTGGTGCTTTAGGAGTAAAAACGGAAAAATCGGTATTGCCCTCAAAAAGATTTTTTTTTCTCAAAAATTTTCTGAGTATCCTGACGGCCTGCATAATATAACCAATACTTCTGGGGAATCTAGACGAAACATCCAACATAAAGGCATGAAGCATATCGTCTGTAATGGTGTTATAATTCGGATTCGTTGATTCTATAAAACAAAAGAAACGCCTTATGAAAGGGCTAAGCCCTCCACGATGACCCTTTCCCGAAGTCAATCCAGCCATACACTCATTGGCAAGTTTCATGTGCCTGTCTGATGGAATGATTTTTAGCGCCCTCTTTGCATGAGAAAAATCCACAATTCCGGTATCAGCGCAGGATGTAAGAAATTGCAATGCTCGACGCACAGTTGCCATATGGGATTTGCTTACGGTTTTGTTTGCTATACGCCGTTCGTATTTTAAGCGAAAGTTCTCCACAATGGACGGCGTGTACTCTACAATCCCTTCTTTCTCATGGAGATTGATAATTGGCTTGAAAATGCCATAGTACATCGATTTTACCCTACTTTGCCCCATTCCGATTTCCTGTGCTTGTGCCATGACATCATCAACAATTTGGACTATCGGTTCCATAATGAACACCTCCTGTATAATAGAACAGTGCTATATTATACAGGAAAATATTCCGATGTTCTACATCAAATGCGATAAAACAAGTGCATAAACCATATTTTATCGGAATATATTTTTATTCGGTATAACC
>CAJOIF010000092.1 GCA_905234765.1 uncultured Bacteroidales bacterium | reverse complement strand
GAATAGGGAAGGATGAAACAAGACCAATCAGACGTTATCATAATGCCGTTGTCGGTTTCTATGGTGCCGAAATCTCCACTAAGGCGCATCGTCTGATAAATCGTGCCGATGCTGTCGTACTTTACAAGATGCTCGTTGGGGTTAAAGGTGAAATTGATTCCATTATTGGGAATCATCAGCCATTTTGAAGTTGTAAAACGGTCTTTTATAGCTGCATCTATTAGTATTTGGGCTTCAAGCCGATTCCCTTCACTCTGAAGGAACTCCGTGGCTTGATAGGTTTCAGCCAAATTGATAACATCCTCCTCATCAACGCTCTCTGGCAGGTTAATGCGTGACATCAACAAATCCTGCATCGTCATCCCTATGCGGATGCTGTCTCTCCAATTCGGCATCATGTCATCAAGGACAAAACCGTATGCTGGTCCTGTCAAGTAAGCAAACGAATTGCAGTAGCCGTCAGCATCCAAACCTTTCTTTATGGCAGCGGCAATGATTCCTTTCTTGAGCTTTTCATCGATGGGCAGCAACTTATAGGCGGTGTACTCGGCCAATCCTTCGTGACATTCAAATTGTTTCTCGTTCCCATCAGGGTACTTTGTCTGACGATATTTCCTTACCATCAAGGCATCATGCAGATGCTGGTCTATACCATTTTCTATCAGCAAATCCTCCAAAATCATCAACTCCAGTTTCATAAGTAATGCGCCTTCCATTACATCAAGGTGTTGATTTTGCGAGGCGATGGGCGGAATCCCTATTTCATTCTGAATGCGATGCCAACTCTCGTGGATAAGCAAGTGCGTAGTTGAAATCGCGTCTCTTCCCTTATCCCACATCACGCAAGTCCAGTGCTCTTCGCAATAATCCAATGAAGTGTTGGCAAGGTTGATTTCTTCTGGAAGTTGACCACAAAACAGATCACCCTTTTGAACAAAGGAATTGGCCTTGTTTTGTTTGTTTGCCACAACCGACCTTGTGTTAGGGTCAACAAACATCGTCGGGCCAAATAGGTGCTGCCCCCATAATGCTCCACCGTCAGCATCACAAACGGTTTTGAATTCTTTCAAGGCAGACTCACATTCTCTTTCCATTTGGTTTTGAACATTCTGTGAGCAAGCAGTCACACATAGCAACATGTTTGTGGCTACCAGCAGCATCAGCAGTAATTTCATAGTTGTTTTCATTGCTCTATTGGATTTATGTCCTATTAGTCTCACTTCGTAAGTACGTTAGCACGTAAGTACAAATAACGAAAAATCCTATTTACTCACCGCCACCTTAGCCGTAAACACTTTTCCTTCTGCATCCGCAATCCGCAACAAATAAACGCCCTGCGGCAACTCCGCCACAGATATTTCATTCGTGCCTCGCATAGTCTTCACCACCTGCCCGAGGGCATTATAAACCTGCACCTCAGCAGCTTCAGCACCATCTATTGTAACTTGCTCCCTAGCAGGATTTGGATAAACCGTTAACAAAATGTCTGGTTTTTCATTCAACCCCACGCATTCCGAATAATAGAAAGTGGTGGTATAAACATCGTCATTCACTCGCAACTGCCAATCCAGCAATTTGTTATGGATAGGCAGCTCGTCATCCCAAACCATCCAGATGCCAGCGGTGGTTTCCACCGACACCGAAAGGTCGTAATGGTAGGTCATCGTGCTTTCCAATGCCCACTCACGTAAATCATCGTTGTAATAATCCGCCGTAGCATAGCAATTACCATTGGCATCGTAGTAATACTCCGTCATATAGGTATAAACCCAGTCATCAACCCCCTGATGGGTCGATGTGGTTTCTGTATGTCGGTTGCCTGCCTCATCATACTCATATTCAATCTTCCAATTTTCCGTCCACGCATCCTCCCAATGGCTTTGTAGCTGTTCCCGGCAAAGACCTTCAGCGGTATAGAAGTAATCGTTTCTTGTAAGGGGATTCCAGCTGTTATCGCCATGGTAATAGTAGATGTCATTTAACAGCAATCCGTCTTCATATTCCCATGTCATTTTGCTTTCTGGTACCCAATCCTCCTCAAATGCGAAACCTTCCGAAAGCACCATGTGACCGTCCGGATCGTATTCATAAGTGTATTTGTTGACTACGTACCAAACGCCACCATCAAGTGCGGATTCGTATTCTTCAGTAATCCATTCACCATCATAGATAAACTCCGATTTCATGGCATAACCATCGCTGGTTTCCATTCTCATAATGATACGGTTCTGCTCATCATACCCATATTCCTCAGTAAAATCAAGAACCCAGCTATCCTCAAACCAATAGTGATCGATTTTCACGCAGTTGAAGCGCTCGTCATACTCAAACACGCTTTTCTGAAAGTCACCGTAAAGACTGTCCAACGCCTCATTGAAGGTATTGACGTAACGGTTCCATTTTTCTACCTGGTTGATTTTACTTTGCATGTGTTTTAGCGTTTCCTGACCTTCTGTATTTTGTGCCGAAACTGCAACTGCGCAGCACATCAAAGCTGAAAATAACAAAACTTTTCTCATGGTTATTATCTTTAACTTGTTGGTTTATCTAAACATCTCCTCCGTAAGGATAAGCGTATATGTCCTGTCTTTCTGAGTTTCTCCCTCAGGTTTGCAACTCCATGCCTCGCGCGTGAAGAAATACCGTTGTGCATCGCTGGCGTTTTCATCATGGCGAAAAGTGATGGTAGATGCACCATCAGAACTGCGCGCAATCCTCACACTATCGAAATCCGACATAAGCTGCGTGAAGGCTTGCTCTTCCGTAATGGTAGTGGAAGAACCACCGCCCGCCCTGAAAGAACTGATAGTCGTTTTGTCAAACACGTCACCCGAATTGCTGGCATAAGGACTCGTGTAACAAACCTCGTTTGTCCCATTCCATCCTGTCAGCACAAGCGTGTCGTTGCCGTAGTGAGCAATCTCAAAATCGACATTCACCATATACTCACAAGAGCTCAATGTAAAAGTCATTGCCGCCAAAAACACCAGCAGCGTTCCGAATCTGAATTGTCTGTTTTTCATATTGATTTTTGCTTTTAGAATTTTTCGGCAAAACTACACCAAGCCCCAGCGCATGGCAAGCAAAACCATGTACGGGTTTGTACGGGTTTTTCGCTATCGTACCGATAATCAATTAGATG
>CAJOIF010000091.1 GCA_905234765.1 uncultured Bacteroidales bacterium | reverse complement strand
CCGAAATGAAGGAACTCCTTCCATTTCTCGAGCCCCATCTCGTCAAACTGGCGTTTCAGGTAGTATTCCACCGCCTTCACGTCGTGGTTGGTGGTCTTCTCAATTTCTTTGATCTCCTCGGCGTCCTCGGTCTGGAACTCCTCGTAGATGGCGCGAAGGTCTTCGTAGTCGCCGTCGAAATCCTCCAATTGGGGCAGCGGAATCTCGCACAGGGCGATGAAATACTCCACCTCGACCATCACGCGATAGCGAATGAGGGCGAATTCGGAGAAAAAGTCGTCCAACTCAACGGTCTTGGAACGGTAGCGCCCATCAACAGGCGATATGGCGGTTAATGGATTGAGGTTCATCGTTTAGGTATTAAATGAAAAGTATCGCAAAAATAGGGATTTTTGCGATACTTTTTCCTTTTGGCATGAAAAACTTCCTTGTTCTAATGCAACCGCAGGGTGTTACATGCAATCAATAACCCTGGCAAGTGCTCGGATATGCTCTGATGATTTCGTGCTTCTCCAAATTGAGGTTAATATATACAACGTAATCACAGCCATCCCAAATCTTCATAAAACCAACGAAAATACGTGGGAATGACCCAAGTAGTTCCATTTGGATATACACACATTTCTCCTCTTTTTCATTGTAATAGAAGCCGTATGTTCGCTCATACTTCGTGTAGTTTTCAAGGTTTCCGATGTTTCGGTAATAAGGTTCCATTCGGGGGATTACCTCGTCTCTCATCACCTCGGCTAAGACGACTTCGGCCTGTTGTACGTCTGACAAATCTGGCACAAATCTCTTTTGGCTAATCCCTACAGCCTTATTCCAAAGGTCCTCCGACACACTCCTGTTGAATATCTGCATTGAATTTTCATCTTCCTTTGGAATAAGCAAATATCCGATTGTTAGCGTGTCGCTCTTGCAGGCGTACACGGTTGTGTAAGAGCAATCGAATTCTTTGTCGGGCACGACGTTGGTGACCTGAATTGGGGTAATGCTAGGCAATGATCTTTTATAGATGCGCCCCAAGAGATTTATGAGGGATTCGAGTTGTGGCGGGACGGCTCCGCTACTGGTTTTGTAGCGATAATAATGTCCGTTTACGGTGTATTCCAACAAGTATTCGTTACCATCGATAACATAAACACCGCTTTCGTCATCGGGTCGCTCGGCACGACGGAAAGCATCTACGGCCATTGTCACAGAGTCGAGTTCGACATCGGGAAGCGTATAAAACTCGTTTTCTTTTATTTCGTCATAATATGCGCTTACTCTCTTACGGTATAATTGGTCTCCTTCAACACGATATATTAATACACCCCACCCTAAAGGGGCATCTATCAGAAGGCGCATGGTGCCGTCGGCCGCTATGGGGTAGCAAAGGCTTTTTTCATCGGCGATGCCAAGGGTGTAGTCGTGGGCATAAACGTTTTCTTGGTATTGTTGCTCCCATAGAGTGAAAAGGTCGGCGGTAGTGTCAGCCCACCATTCTTCGGACATAATGGGCAGTGGGAGATATGTGTATTCGTCGGGTTCTTTGGGAGGTATAATTTCTTCTGTCTTGCCAAGGTGCTGTGCCAACTGACGCAGGGGATAGTAAAGGAAAGGGTATTGTTTGTATGCATGCAGGCAATAGCGATAGGCACTGTCGGCAGCATGCGGCCATGTCCGCCACGACGCAAGAGGTGCAATCCAATCGGAATAGTAGAGGCGCGCCAGTTTCAACGAATGTGGTTCTTTGTCAAGACATGAGTAATTCGCATACCATAAGGTGTCATATCCATCCACATCATGCGACCATTGGATTGCTCTGTTATTAAACGTGCTATCTTTTTGGAACTTGGTACTGAACCATTCTTTTTCTTTGGGAATACACCGCAATATCATTGAATCGATGTGCGTATCTTCGGTAATCGTGAACACTGGATAATCGTATGAACCCAAAAAATGATTGTATATGAAATGACAGCGTGAGTCGACGGCAATGTTGTCGAAGCGTACCGAACCAGTGCTGGCATACTGATAGCGAACGGTGTCTTCTCCATCCACTTTCAAACAGAACGGGGAAAAATCATCAAGAGGCCCGTTTTGGGGTAAAAACACATGCGCCGAAAACGACACTTGCGCCGAGACGGCCAGCGAGACCAATAGCAACACTACGAGTAAAGATGCTTTTTTCATGGAATGGGTATTAATGAAAAAAGACGCATTATAGGTCATTTCACCTGTTCAGCCTGTTTCTTTGGCTCGCGGCGGGTGTCCCAAAAAGCAACGATGTGAATGGTTTCATCGTCGATGAAATAAACCATTTTGCTTAGACCGTTGATGATAATGCTACGATAGGTTTTAGGACGGTCATCGAAGAGCGGATCAATGGAGCCAATGTTGGGGTGGCACATAATCCTTTGAACGGTTTGGTCAACTTCTTGTCGGAACTGCTTTACTCGTTCAATTCCAAACCGTCTTCTGATGTAGGCTGCAACTTGACGTCTACCTGTTTTTGCTGGGCTCTGCCAAATAATTTTCATACTGCTTCAGCCATTTCAAGTTCTTCCTGTTCCATGCGGGCAATTTCTTTATCCCATTCACGCATTGCTTCTTCATGAGGGGTCCCTTTGCCTGCGGCAATCTCGACCTCTGCCTCGTCAAGCATGGCGTTGATTTCCTCCATCGTGTAAGGCTTCAGTTTCTCTTCTTTGCTATGGGCGTGTTCGATCAGACGCTCGCCTAACCATTGCATGTTGCCCGGGGTGAGTGTGTCGTACAGGTATTCCAGAAGTCCTTTCAGTGTTGCTTCGCTCATGATGCTTCGTTTTTGATTTGTTGCAAAAATACAACTTTTTTGTTAAAAAAAGAAAAATCCGCCAAACAAATTGACGGATTTTTCTTTAGAAAGACTATGATATGTTGCCTTATGCCTGCTGTAACTTATCATTCGATCCCAAGACATTGACAATCTTGTGGATGTAAAGCTTTTTCATGTTGTCGCGGGCGGGTCCGAGGTACTTGCGCGGGTCGAACTCGGCGGGTTTCTCGGCGAAGGTCTTGCGGATGGCGGCGGTCATGGCGAGACGGCTGTCCGAGTCGATATTGATCTTACAGACGGCGCTCTTGGCGGCCTTGCGGAGCTGTTCCTCAGGGATGCCCACAGCGGCTTTCAGGCTGCCACCGTTGGCGTTGATGGTATCGACTTCCTCTTGCGGTACGGAGGATGAACCGTGAAGCACGATGGGGAAGCCGGGGAGCTTCTTCTCGATGGCTTCGAGCACGTCGAAGGCTAGCGGAGGAGGAACGAGGCGACCTGTGGCGGGATCCAC
>CAJOIF010000090.1 GCA_905234765.1 uncultured Bacteroidales bacterium | reverse complement strand
AGATTTATCCCGATATGTACGGTCAGGCTTTCTTCGAACGCTTGGACATGACCCGCTTCGACCACCTGTTTTTCAAGGACTTTGGCGGGCCGAATGACCAATTAAAACATGGCGACCTCAATACACTGAAACTCTTGGCCCTCGTCGGGCTGCTGTTGTTGCTTTCGGCGGTGTTCAACTATATCAACCTTTCGTTTGCCCTCACGGGAAAGCGCGCCAAGGAGATGGCCACCCGCCGTTTGCTCGGAGCGCAGAAAGGCGAAATCATTTGGAAGTATATCGCTGAATCATTGGTATTTACGGCAGTTTGTTTTGGCTTTGGCTTGTTGTTAGCATACTTGTTGGCACCGTCAGTCAACGCCTTGCTCAACAGCCCTGATGTGCCGATTGCCATTCAGATGAAACCTATGTACCTTGCGGCTTATTTAGGCATTGTTGCGGTTGTTGGCGTGCTCAATGGCATTATTCCTGCCGTGTTTGCCAGTCGCGTGCAGCCGATGGATGTGGTGAAAGGTACCTACCGCCGCAATACGAAAATGGTGTTCAATAAGGTATTCATCGTCATCCAAAGCACTTTAGCGGTTTTTCTCGTTGCAATGGCCATTGTGATGGAGGCGCAATACCGCACCTCGCTAAACCGCCCGAAAAACTGCAATACCCAAGACAAATACTATTTGGTGGTGTTCGCCTCCGAACCGCAATCCGATTTGTTTGACAAACTTGAAGAATTGCCTTGTGTGAAGCGGATTGGCCGAAGTAGGGGCGTGCCGGGGTGTATGATTGGTGGACAGTACAGCCTCACTCGTGACGGACAGAATATCTTGTATCGGCATTTGATGATGGATACCGTTGCGTTCCAAATGCTTGACTTTGAAATTCTTAAAGATTATCAGACTCCGCTTTACAATACGGTGTGGTTTGGCGAGCGGGCCTTTGCCGCCACAGGACTTACCGATGCGGATCACGAAATCGATGTTTTAAGGGAAAGGACGACCAACTGCGACCAGGTGGCTGGCGTGATTCGTGATTTCCCAGTGACCACAAGCAATGTGGGTGACGAAGATTATCAGATTATCAGTATTATGAAAGCCGATGACATCAAATATGGCGGTTTTGTGATGGAAATTATTGGTGATCATGCGGAAGCGAGAAAAGCCATCCATGAGGTGGTCGATGAATGGCGCAATGGCGAATTAGTGGATCCTTTTGCCGATGGTTTCATTGACGATTTTTACCGCGACGCGCTCAAGCCCGCCAAGAATAATATGCGTCTTTTGGAGATTTTTATGCTGCTTGCCGTGCTGATTTCGCTGCTTGGCCTTATCGCGATGAGCACCTATTACGCGGGCGAGAACGCCAAGAGCATCGCCGTGCGCAAGGTGTTTGGAGGCACCGTAGAGAGCGAGACTTGGCGCACCGTGAAGGAATATATGGTTTTGGTGACCGTGGCTTGCGTCATTGCCGTCCCGATAGCGGTGTGGGCGGCGCAACGCTATCTTGAAGGCTTCATCGTCAGGCTCGAAAACTACGGCTGGGTTTTCGTCGTTGCCGTGGTCATTTCCCTGGTGATGGCCTTCCTCTCGGTGCTTTGGCAGACCTTGAAGGCCGCACGAACGAATCCTGCGGAGGCATTGAAAAAGGAATGAAACTGCAAATTATGTTTTTTCGGTAATAGAAAAATACATTTTTTACTTCGCAAAATCAAAAAAGTTGTATTTTTGCGAAATAGAAATATGTAAAGTTATGGTTAACATAAAGTTAATAGAAAGAAATAATTACCTTGAACAGTTGGAGCATACGAAAAACACTCCAGACATAAAGGTTATTACAGGAGTTCGAAGAAGCGGTAAATCGAAGCTGCTTGAGATGTTTGCCAAAAAGATAGAATCGGTAGAAAACAATGTCAATATCATCCATGTTGATTTCAATCTGTTGAAGTTTGAACCATTGCTGGAATACCATAAACTGCATGATTTCATTGAAGAGTCCTATCAGGAAGGGAAAGACAATTATGTTATGATTGACGAGATCCAGATGTGTGAGAACTTTGAGAAAGCAGTCAATAGCCTGCATGCTTCCGAAAAATACAACATCTTTGTCACTGGCTCCAACGCTTTTCTGTTAAGCAGCGATTTGGCGACTTTGTTTACCGGGAGAACTTTCGAGTTGAAACTCTTTCCATTTTCATTTAATGAATATGTAAGGTATTATCAATCTACAGATTACAACTCTGCATTTGATTCATATCTTGAGGAAGGAGGCATGCCTGGCTCTTATCTTTACACGACCACCAAGGAGAAATACTCTTATATCAACGATGAGGTATTCAATGCCCTTATTGTCCGTGACATTATTAGAAGATATAAAATTAGGAATGTTAACTTGCTCAATAAACTCGTTGATTTTCTGATGGATAATATCGGTAACATCACATCGGTTAGGAAAATATCCGACACTTTGACTTCAAATAAAATAAAGACGAACGACAAGACCGTTGGGAAATACATTGATTATCTCTGCAACGCTTTTGCCTTTTATCGTATCCGCCGTTACGACATCAGTGGGAAAAGGTATCTCACAACCGATGACAAGTACTATCTTTCGGATCATTCATTTAAATATGCAAGACTCGGAACCAAGAACCTCAACATTGGTCGAGTCATTGAGAATATAGTGGCTGTGGAATTTTTACGACGTGGTTATGAGGTTTATGTTGGGACTTTGTACAACGGTGAGATAGATTTTGTTGCCATGAAACAAAACGAGAAAATCTATTTTCAGGTGGCGGACGATATAACAAATGAAGAGACGTTTAAACGCGAAGTCTCGGCGCTTTTAAAAATCAAAGATGCCTATCCAAAAATACTCCTGGCAAGAACCCGTCAGAAGGAATTCCAATACGAGGGCATTCGAATCATCAATTTGGCCGACTGGCTTGTTTCATCATAAAGTATAATAGCTATGTCCAAACTCAAATCCAAAATCCTAGTCGTCGACGACAACGCCGGCATCCGGTCGGCACTGAAGATATTGCTGCCCATGCGCTTCGCCGAGGTGGAACTCATCGCCTCGCCCAAGGTGCTGATGGAGACCATGCGGACTTTCAAGCCCGATGTGGTGCTACTCGATATGAACTTCGAGACCGACATCAACACGGGCAACGAAGGGCTTTACTATCTCTCTCAACTGAAGCACGACTTCCCCGAGGTGGAGGTGGTGCTCTTCACGGCCTACGCCGACATCGCTTTGGCCGTCGAGGGGATGAAACGTGGGGCTTTCGACTTCGTTGTGAAGCCTTGGGACAATGCCAAACTGTTGGGTATCCTTGAAGAAGCTTGCAAGAAACATCGTAAGGTCACGGGGAAGGCCTCCATTGCCGAACCCGCACCCACGATGCGCTGGGGCGAGAGCGAGGCAATGCAACGA
>CAJOIF010000089.1 GCA_905234765.1 uncultured Bacteroidales bacterium | reverse complement strand
TTCGTATTTGCGCTCCGGGGTTTCGTTGTCAATGCCCTGATGGTGCCGTTCAGTGTTGTAATACTGCATGAACTTCTCAATTCCCTTCCGCAACTCAATGGCGTTATCACAAGGATTCAGGTAGATGTACTCGCGTTTGATGGTACGCCAGAAGCGCTCAATCCAGATGTTGTCCTTCGCGCGTCCGCGACCATCCATGCTGACTTTCATAGTATTCCCGCAGGCTTCGGCCCATAGCCCGCTCGTGTACTGGCTCCCCTGATCGGAGTTGATGATCTCAGGGGTTCCGAACCGCGCAATCGCCTGTTGGAGGACCTCAACAGACTCCGATGCGTCCAAGGTGTTGCCCAGCTTCCACGACAGGATGCGGCGGCTGAACACGTCTATGATGGCCACCAGGTACATGTGACCATGTGCCATCGGGACATAGGTTATGTCTATCGACCAGACCTGGTTGGGGCGCGTGACCTTCAGGTTGCGAAGCAGGTATGGCTTGATGTAGGACGCCTTCCCCGCCTTGCTCAACGACCTGATCGGGTAGATGGCATCTATCCCCATCTTTCTCATCAGCCTGCGCACCCGCTTCAGGTTGAGATGCAGGCCCTCGTCGAGAAGGTGCTGACGCATCGTCCTCGCGCCCGCCGTGGGGTGTTCCATATAGAACCTGTCCATCTTCTTCATCGCTTCTTCGTTTTCTGGTCTTTCGCCCTTGGGCTTGTAGTAGACGGCGTTGCCGCTGATGCCCAAAAGCTTGCATTGTTTCCGTATGCTTAGGCCCTTCCGCCCTTTTTGCACAAGCGTCCTCTTCTTCCTCATGTCAGGCCTAAACGCTTGCAGGCATCCTCGAAAAAATCCCGCTCGATGGTCAGCTCGCCGACCTTCTCCCGCAACTTCCTTATCGACTTCTCGTCATCCTCGCTCTTCTCGTCTCCCTTGCCGCCGAACGCCTTCTCCATGTTCCTTATCGCCTCCTGCTTCCACTGTGATATCTGGTTGGGGCTTACTTCGAATTCCTTCGACAGCTCGGCCAGTGTCTTTTGCTCCCTAATCGCGGCCAAGGCAACCATGGCCTTGAATTTGTTCGTGAATTTCCTTCGTTTTGTTGTCATTTTCCCTAACGTTTTTTTATCCCCTGCAAAACTACTCATTTTTCACCTTAACTCATACTCTCAATTCTGGGGTACATTATATTTCACCAGCCTCACCGATTGGCCGTATTCGCGGTTGTTGCCGTCGAGGCTGCGGTTTCTCCCTTCGTAGTAGAAGCATTCAAAACATATTTAATCAGAATATGTGTCATTTGTTTTTACGTCAAACAATTCCCAATGTCGTTTTACAAAGTCCTCCATCGTATAGAGTTGACGGTCTCGAAATATTACATAGACTTGATCGTTTTTTATACAAAAACAAAATCCTTCTCTTACTTGTTGGAAGACCATTTCACTTTTTTCTTCTATCACGGGAAAAGAGGTAACAAAAGCATAATCGAAAACTCTATTATGTAATAATTTGACAAGTAGTTTTTTTAGGACTTCATCTCCATTCGAATCTGAATATTCAGCATAGCATGAGTGTGGTTTTAAACTTTTTGCATGCATAAAGAGGCATTTAAGATCACCATGTAAATCAGTAATAATTAATTCAAACGGATACACGGAATGCTCAGGAGCTTTCAGCCTCCATTTTAAATCATCCAGAAAACTATAGTTAAGGTATTTTTCTTTATCTATATTGCTAATATCTTGATCAAATAAATATATCGGGTATACTAAAACGCTATCATTGTTAAAAATAGAATCATAATCAAGAAGTATTTTTTCTGTTTGCGGGATAACACCCCCTTTATTTTCCTCGTCAAGTCTTTTCTTAAAATCTTCAACCTGGCCGAAACTTGTAATTGATGTAAATAACATACAAATTACTGTAATTCTTTTTCCTATCAATATTTTTTTCATCATTTTGCAATTATAAATCGATACTTTACTTTCTCTGGATCTAATAGCTTGAAACCTCCATTGATTTTACTGGAATCCCAAATCCAGACAGAAAAATCATTAAGAGTAGATTTTCCGTTGATTTGCAATCTGGCAGAAGAAACAGCATTTACGGCATGATTCATTGATTTAGAAGGTAATAAATACATTACGGCATCATTGCTTCTACCATTCTTGTTACCACCAAATATATCAAAACATTCTTTTGAGAGTCCCTCTCTATCCGTGTCAGATATTTCTTTCTCGCTATAAAAATGATATGTATTACTTATTCCTGGATAATAATTATCTCCGATTTGTGTTCCAACGAACAATTCGCATAATTCTCTGACACTTAATCCATTGGAGAAAGAATTGGGATTACACCCCATAAAATATGTTTCATTATATTCGGTATAGGGATCCCTTTGGTGTTCTAAAGCCCAGAAGCACGTTGCCGCACATCCATTTTTGTATTGTTGATAATAGTCTCTTAAAAAGACATAGTCGTATTTAACCATGTTATAACTATCCTCACCTATCATCCAACAGACTGTCGTTTTTTGAACACCTTCTGCCACTTCTTTGGTGTCATATTGAACCGTGCTAGGATTTATTCCTAATCCAGAAATCATATCATGAAAAACTTCAACATCTTTAGCATATAAAAACATATCAACAAACTCTGGCGGAATCGTTACCACATACCCGCTCGGATCCGTGAACCTCAAGGGATTGTTGAAACAGTAGCTGTATCGGTTATAGGCCTGTGAGCTTTGCTCGTCCTGGACCACGATGTCAGGCGAGAGCATCCTTCCAATGATGGGGTCATAAAGCCTGCCGTTCATATTGATGAGGTCGAAGTCATCGTAGTGCTCGTGGAGGGTGTAGCCGCGGTCAAAAGTCGTGGTCACGTTGTCGTAGCCGAAGTTCGTGGTGTTGCGGCGGCGGCCCCAAGGGTCGTAACTCAGCCGCTCCACGGTGCTGCCATGGATGGTGGCCGCTAGGCTGCCCTGATGGTCTTTCAGCGTGTAGTACATGGTTCCTGTCCCTGAGTTCTGTGTTACAAAGATAGCGAAGATTCCCGTAGCCGAGGTGACATAATGCAGTTTTTTTGTCTCGCCGTTCATGGTGACGGTCTCGTAAAGCGGCGTGAAATAACGTTTCGTCCAGGTTTCCTTGCCGTCAGTGAAGGTCTGGACCACCCGCTGTCGGTCGATGCCGTAGTCCACGGCAAGCGTGTTGCCTCCCTGCCTGACGGTGTCAACCTTGTCAAACGGGGTGTAGGCGACGGCCTGTTCGGCAAGGTGGTCGACAATTGAGGGGTCGGGTCTCATGCTTTTCACCGCATACGGTTCGGTTTCAAACCCGTATTCGTAAATCCCCACTCCTTCCTTTTGCGAGATGTTTCCGTTAGGCTCGTAATCAAAACCAAGGTCATAATAGGAAGTCAAGCCGTCAACGCTCTCCGCGGTGGCCGACGTGAGA
>CAJOIF010000088.1 GCA_905234765.1 uncultured Bacteroidales bacterium | reverse complement strand
GCCTTGGTGGGGATGCAACCCCAGTTGAGGCAGATGCCGCCGAGTTCAGCCTTCTCGACCACAGCGGTCTTTTTCCCTAGTTGTGATGCTCTGATGGCAGCCACATAGCCTCCGGGGCCGCTGCCGATAACGATGACGTCGTATTTCATTATGATGTGTTTTTTTGATTTGTCTACGAGAGTGCGAAAATACAAAAAAACTTCCAATGAGGGAGGCGGATTATAATAATTCCTTATTTTTGCTTTTGGTTTAGATACTGTTATGAAAAAGACCTTATTTTGTTTTGTTGTTTTGTGGTTGATGTCATTTATCACAGTTTCAGCCCAAAACATCTCTGTTAAGTCATTCAAAGCCTTGCCAATGGACATGACTGCGTCGAGTCTTGAAGGGAAGAAATATGACCAGAATGGTAATGTGGCAGCTTTAATCAAGGTGATGACCACTGAAACGGGATTCGTGTTTGAAGGAGGCACCCTTGGCGTTGTCGACTCCAAGCAAGAGGCCGGTGAGGTATGGGTCTGGATACCGAGAGCCTCTCGAAAAATTACCATCAAGCATCCCCAACTTGGTGTGCTTCGTGATTATATGTTTCCCATTGAGATCGAGTCGGAACGCACCTATGAGATGGTGCTCACAACAGCCAAGATCGAGACAATCATCAAGGAAGAGGTGAGGGAACAGTTCCTCACCTTCGAAATCAACCCTCCCGACGCGGTGCTCGAGGTGAATGACCAAATGTGGCCAGTGTCGGCCTCGGGTAATGCTAGCAAACTGGTGAACTTTGGCACTTATACCTATCGAGTTCAGGCGCCGAACTATCATCCTGATGCAGGTAAAGTGACCGTTAACGACCCTGACAACACGGCTAAGGTGACTATCAACCTGATGCCCAACTTTGGCTGGATTGAGGTGCCAGGTAGCGGCTTGCTGCAAGGTGCCACGGTATATGTCGACAACGCCCTTGTCGGCAAAGCGCCTTGTAAAAGCGATGCTTTGAAGAGTGGACAACACAGTGTCAGAATCATTAGAGAACTTTATGAACCCTATACCACTACGGTGACTGTTTCCGATAATGAGACTACGATGGTTAGTCCTAACCTTACCGCCGACTTTGCCCACGTCACCCTGCAGGTGGATGCCGATGCCGAGATATGGGTGAACAACGAGCGAAAAGGCACACGTACCTGGTCGGGCGACCTTTCCACAGGTGTCTATAGAATAGAATGCAAGCTAACCAACCATGAGACTTCCTTATTGACAAAAGAAATCACCAACCAGATGAACGGCGATGTGATTCAGCTCGAAGCTCCCAGACCTATCCTTGGTTCTTTGATGGTGGAGAGTGAACCTTCGTCAGCCATCATCTATATCGACGGCAAGGAGATCGGCGAGACACCGAAACTCATCAAGGAGATTCTCATCGGGCAGCACAGCCTGCGACTTGCCAAGCCCAACTATACTGACTACAATGAGACCCTCACCATCGTCAAGGATCAACGTAAACAGGTGCAAGCCAACTTGGCGAAGGCAGAGTTCTATGCCAAGGGTAAAGCCTACTACGACAAGAATGACTATACCCAGGCTCTCAGGCTGTTCACGGAAGGTGCCAATGCCGGTGATCCAGAGTCGCAAACCATGCTCGGTCGCATGTACTATGATGGTAAGGGCGTGGAGCAAGATTGCGAGAAAGCTCGACTTTGGTTCCAAAAAGCCGCGGACCAGAATTACGGGGATGCCTATGCGTGGATGTCGGACATTTATGTTGAAAAGCAATGCAAGTCCGTCGATTATGAGAAAGCCTTGCAACTTATTCACAAGGCCATCGAATTGGGTAGCATTTACGGAATAAACAATCTAGGTTACATGTATCGATTCGGTTACGGCGTTACACAGGACTTCAATGAAGCACTCAAGTGGTTCCGCAAGGCTGCAGAGCAAGGAGATCGGGTAGGACAAGCGGATTTAGCCGATATGTATTATAGTGGTGTTGGCGTTGCACAAGATTATGAGGAAGCCATGAAGTGGTATCGCAAGTCGGCAGATCAGGGTTTGATGAGAGCCCAAGTTGTTATGGGAGTGATGTATTGGCGTGGTCAAGGCGTAGCAAAAGACTTAAATGAAGCCATCAAATGGTTGAAAAAAGCCGCCGACCAAGATGCACCACATGCAATGTATGATATAGGCCTATGTTATGAAGGCCTCAACAACCCGCAAGAAGCTGCGAAATGGTATCGCAAAGCAGCCGAAATCGAGTATCGTCCTGCACAAAACGCCCTTGGCAATTGTTATTTGAACGGCAATGGCGTTTCAAAAGACTATAATGAAGCGGTGAAATGGTATCGACAGGCTGCCGAAAAAGGTCATGCAATGGCAAATTGGAACCTTGGGTGGTGTTATGAAAAAGGTTATGGCGTCGAGAAGAGTCCCCAAGAAGCATTCAGGTTTTATAAAATTGCCGCTGAGAAGGGCCTCGCTAGGGCACAAAATGCGGTTGGCAATTGACGGGAAAACCGTGAGTTCTCCCAACGGTAGCTATCTGTTGACGTATGGCAGTCATAGCGTGAGAGCCACTGCCGCTGATTATCAGAAATACACAGCCACCATAAGCGTGACGGAAAGCAGCCGTAGCCACAGCATTGCCATGCAACCCCTCCGCAAGGACGAGGAAACCTTCACCGTGAAGGGTGTTTCGTTCACCATGAAGCTGGTGGAGGGCGGCACGTTCCAGATGGGAGCGACTAAGGAACAGGGGAGCGACGCCTTTGATTCAGAGAAGCCGGTACACAGTGTCACTTTGAGCGACTATTACATAGGTGAGACGGAGGTGACCCAAGCGCTGTGGAAGGCAGTGATGAGAACCAACCCAAGCTATTTTGAGGGTGACAACTTGCCCGTGGAAAAGTTGAGTTGGAATGATATCCAAGATTTCCTTAGGAAGTTGAACCAAAAGACGGGAAAGAACTTCCGTTTGCCCACTGAAGCGGAGTGGGAATATGCCGCGAGGGGAGGAAGGAAGAGCAGAGGTTATAAGTTTGCCGGTAGTAATAGGATAGAAGATGTGGCATGGTATAGCGACAACAGCGGCGGCAAGACCCATGCGGTGAAGACGAAGTCGCCAAACGAGCTTGGCCTGTACGACATGAGCGGTAACGTTTGCGAATGGTGCCAGGACTGGTATGGCGGTGATTATTATGGGAAGTCGCCATCGGCGAGCCCTCAGGGCCCTTCTTCCGGCTCGAGCCGCGTGTTGCGCAATGGTGGCTGGCGCAACATTGCGAGGAGCTGTCGAGTGTCGGACCGGAACAGCCTCGATCCCGGTTGGTTCATCAACGGCAGCGGGTTCCGCCTCTGTCTTCCCCAGTGAATCTCTCAAAAAAACCTTAAGCAGGTTGTCTTCGGTGGAGCATGGTAGGGCAGCGAGGGACGAAGCGGCCCAGCCATGCGTAACGGAAGACTTCGTCATGGTAGCCTTGTGGATACAAGGCG
>CAJOIF010000087.1 GCA_905234765.1 uncultured Bacteroidales bacterium | reverse complement strand
CAATTCCTTGCGCAGTTTGAAGTAGCCGCTGGAACGAAAATAGCCAACCACGGCATGAAAGATGTCGAAGTTGGCCATGGCAGAGGCGATGCCGTGGAACTTGTCCATCAGCCTCGTCTCGGTATTATTGAAGAACTTGGTACTCATTATGGCTTGGCGTTTTGAGCGCTTCGCCCTTCTGATGGGTCACAAAAAGAATCCGTGAACTTCTGTCTGGACCGAGGCTCTGGACTGCCATACCCCAAAACAAGAAAGCCCACGGATAAACCGTGAGCATTTCCGCTTTCTCGTTAGGGTATTCGAAATTGTCCAGATTTCGGTCCACTTGAAAAGCAAAAACGCTTTATATCAATATGTTATCTTCTGTGTTGGTATGTTCTTTTTGGGTTATTGACTGCAAAGATATTATTTTTCCCTTTCATTATTATTATCTTTCTCTTTCTCTTTCCTGTATTCCTCCCAGTCGGCCTCGGTGGCGCTTTCCAGTAGGTACTGTCGCATCTCTTCTTCCGACGGCAACTGAAGACGATACTTGCTGACGAACAGGTTTTGTGATAGACCCTCGGTGGCATACTGCACAGTGGTCTCGCCATAGTCGGTGCAGAGCAACAGCCCGATGGGCGGGTTATCGTCAGCTTGCATCACCTCATGCTTGTAGTAGTTCATGTATAGGTTGAGCTGCGAGGCATATTCATGACGGAAGCGGTCAATCTTGAGGTCGACAATGACGTGACACTTCAAGATACGGTGATAAAAGATGAGGTCGGCCTTGAAATAGTCTTGGTCAACGAGGATGCGCTTTTGACGGGCTTCAAAGCAGAACCCGCGTCCCATCTCCATCAACACCATCTGGAGATGATTCAAGATGATCGTCTCCAATCGGGTCTCGGTGTAAACATCCTGCGACTGCAAGCCAAGGAATTCAAGCGTGACAGGATCGTGGATGATGTCTATAGGTGTTAGTTGTTGTACATTTTTGTCCGTCAGTCTTTGTAGACCTTTCTTGTCTTTCGACAACCCCATGCGTTCGTAATACTGCGAGGATATCTGACGATCAAGTTCCTTAACTGTCCAACATCCACGAATGGTCTCTTGTTCGTAGAAGGCTCGTTTTAGTGGGTCTTTTATGTTGGAGAGGAGAACAAGGTGAGTGGCTGAAAGCCTATTGAAAAGCCTATCCGCAGGCGTTTGCCACACTTCTACATGAGATTTTGCGGTCAGCAACCGCAAATTTCCATCTTCAAGATTTTCAACTATTTGTAATTTTGCGGTCGGCAACCGCAAAATGTCTTGCCGATTGTTTTTCGCGATATAGTCAGCTATTACCTGACCAATCTGCGGATATATGATATAAGTTAAACGGAACTCATACAATCTACGTTCACCAAGTCCTCGTCTATTGAGCCTTTGCGCCAAATTCTTCAGAAGATTCTCGCCGTACTTGGCCCGGTCTTCGCCATGCTGTTCAAACTCCACAATATAAAACCCCACTAGCCAGTTTCGAGCAGTAACTGTGAGATTTATGGCATGCGCAGTTTGTGCTTGCAACATGTCTTGCACCTGATTGATACGTCCGACTAATGATTCAAAGTTCATTGTGTTGTTTTCGTCTAACAATTACTAAAAAAGTAAAAACGCTTAATATCAACATGTTATACAATCAGTTGTCTTCTGTGTTGGTATGTTCTTTTTGGGTTGATGGGTGCAAAGATAGGAAAAACATGGAATACACTACCAAACCTCATTTGCAAAGTTTGCAAAAGATAACCACAAAATAAAAATCCGTTTTTCACCTCACCATCCCCAAAATCACCTCAGGTGCGATGGTCATTTCAGTAACGGCGCTAAGGCCTGCACCGATGTCCTTCAGGCTGGCTCCTAACAAATAGACTTTGTCGTCAATGATTAGGAAACGGTCGTGGTTGCGGTGAGGTAGCTGGATGAATGCTATTTCAGGATATTGGGTGTTGTGTTTCTCCAAATGCGCTATTCGCATCAAAACAGCTGCGTTCTGAATCATAAACCTCCGCATGGCAACGAAGGCATTCATAATTCTTATACTTACTTCTATGGCGATAGGACTATGTAGAACAGATGATAACTGTGCAATGCCTTGCTCCGTGAACACGTATGGAAGAGAAGGATTATATTTTAGCGAGCGTAGGTTATCGCAAATTGCGACAACCTCATCCCGTTCGGCTTCAGTAACTGAAAACGAAATGATTCTGGGAAACGAGCCCTATTTCGTTTTACTTGCTCATTCAGTCGGCTTGTAGTTACACCATAAAGCATAGCCAAGTCGCGGTCAATCATTACCTGCACACCCCGGATACTAAAAATCATATTCTCAATTCCTGAAATGTCAACAGACTTATCACAATTTATGATATGTTCTTCGAACTAACCACCTCTTGTGTTTTGTCTTTTGTCGTTTTCTTTGCCATACCTATCCTTTTTTAATTATACCGCAAAGAAACAACCTTTGTCAAGAAAAAGCCGTTCGTCATTGCGAGGAACGAAGCAAAAACGTTTGTAGTCGACAATAGTCGTTTGTTGTCGTTTGCTGTCGGGTAGTTCACTGTAAATGAATGATTAAAGCAGATGGACAAAGTAGCGTATGACCAAATTGCAGATTTAACTATTATTCTTATTTTTGCACCGAGGCTGATAGCTGACCGCTGAAAGCCAAAAATCGCATCAAAACAATCCTGTTCATGGTCTTAAAATACCAAATATCCAGTCCCGAAACAATGGAGCGAGCCATTTGTAAACTGGGAATCGTTCCGTTTTTCACCAGCGCCATCCCGGGCTATTCCATTAAGGAACTCACCCAGCCTGGGTTTTGGTTTGACGGCGAGGAGGACTCGCTCGGGCCGTGGGACTGGAAGATCGACTGCCTGCAAAACGGCGGCATCGCGTATGGGAAGTTCCTCTGCGGGGGGAAAGCCGCCTTCGCGACGGTACCATTCTACCGCGAACTGATGAACGTCCGCCGCGCCACGACAACGCCCGACAAGAACGGCGAGCGCATCATGGAATACCTCGAAAAACAAGGCAGTATCACCATCAAAGAGGTACGCAACTTGCTTGGCGTGAAGAAAGGCCAAGCCGATGCCGCTATATGCAAGCTGATGCAGCAGTGTCGCGTCGTCACGGGAGCCATCGAGCGGGTGTATCGTGGACCCGAGCAGGTTTACAACGGTTGGCAGGTGTCGTATTTCTGCACACCTGAGTCGCTCTTCGAAGACTTCACCACGCTCCACACCGACCACACCCCCGAGGAGTCGCTGGAGTTTTTAATCGACCACATCACAAAGCTGACGGATGGAACGGCCTCTCGGAAGCAGATATTGAAAGTGCTGAAATAACTATAAAATCTTAATCCTAATTCAATATGAAAAAACTATTCTTTCTCGCGGCAGTGGCCCTGATGATGGCTACAGGCTGCAATAATCAGAACAACAAGACCACACAAGTTGCGGCAGAACCTGAGCCTGTGGTCGAGCAGACCCGTGGCATCTATGACATCACGGTCAAGGACATGGACGGAAGCGATGTGTCGCTGGCCAACTACAAAGGCAAGGTGCTGCTCATCGTCAACGTGGCCAGCAAATGCGGATTGACACCGCAATACGAAGGCCTTGAAGCCCTTTATCAGAAATACAAGGACCAAGGCCTGGAGATTTTGGCCTTCCCTTGCAACCAATTCTTGGGACAAGAGCCTGGCACCAACGAGGAGATTCAGAGCTTCTGCTCGCTGAACTACAACGTCACCTTCCCGCTGTTCGACAAGATTGACGTCAACGGTGAGGCGGAAAGCCCGCTCTATACCTATCTCAAGGAACAAGCGCCTTTCAAGGGCTATCCCGAGGGTGCCGAGGAGTTTGCCGCCCAACTCGACCAGATTCACCAACAAACCGGCACGGGCTTCGACAAAGGCGATGCCATCCGTTGGAACTTCGGCAAGTTCCTGGTCTCCAAAGACGGCAAGACCATCCTCCGTTTCGAGCCCATGGTGACGCCCGACATGATGGAGGAAGCCATACAAGAACTATTGGAAAGAGAATAATAAGAAAAACAAGCGGTTTACAAATGAAAGCTCTCCTCATCAACGGCAGCCCACACGCCAACGGCTGCACCTTCACCGCCTTGAGCATTGTGGCGGAAGAATTACAGAAAAACGGCATAGAAGCCGAAATCGTCCACATCGGCAACAAGGACATCCGAGGCTGCATCGCCTGCGGCAAATGCGCCGAATTGGGGCGTTGCGTGTTCAACGACATGGTGAACGAAGTGGCACCCAAGTTTGAGCAGGCCGATGGCCTCGTGGTCGGATCGCCGGTGTATTACGCCGGTCCCAACGGAACGCTCACCAACCTGCTCGACCGTCTGTTTTTCAGCACACCTTTCGACAAGCGCATGAAAGTGGGTGCGGCAGTCGTTTCGGCACGACGTGGCGGCACCACAGCCGCTTTCGATCGGCTCAACAAATATTTCACCATCAGCGAGATGCCCGTCGTGAGCAGCCGCTATTGGAACATGGTGCATGGCCATTCCGCTGAAGACGTGATGCAAGACGAAGAAGGCGTGCAAATCATGCGCATCTTGGGCCGCAATATGGCCTTCCTCATCCGTGCCATCGCTGCTGAGTGCGAGCGCAATGGACTGCCTGAAAAGGAAGTGACGAAATACACCAATTTTATCCGATAAGTCTTAGCTATGAAAAAAGTAATCGTAATCTCAACCAGTCTCCGCCCCGGCTCGAACAGCCATGCTTTAGCGGAGCAGTTTGCCAAGGGCGCAGAGGCCGCTGGGCATCAAGTGGAACTCGTCTCGCTGAGAGGCAAGGAAATCAAGTTTTGCATCGGCTGCCTGTCGTGCCAAAAGACGGGTGCCTGCGTCATCAAGGACGATGTGCCCGCCATCATGGAGAGCGTGCTCAACGCCGATGTGGTCTGCTGGGCCACGCCCATCTATTACTACGAGATGAGTGGCCAGATGAAGACCCTCATCGACCGCATGAACGCAATGTATCCCAAGGATTACAAGTTCCGCGACATCTATCTGCTGACCACAGCGGCCGAAAACGAGGAGTTCGTGCCGAAGCGCGCCGAAAGCGGTCTGCAAGGCTGGATCGACTGCTACGGCAAGTCCGCACTCAAAGGCCATATCTTCTGCGGTGGCGTAGGCGCTCCGAAAGAGATTGAAGGCAATGCCAAGTTGCAGGAGGCATACGAATTAGGCAAACAAGTGTGACTCTTTTAAGGAATGAGACTGTATGCCGCCGCAAGGGTTTTCTCGACCTTTGCGGCGGTTTCGTATTCAAACATCATCGAAACTTGGGATAAGATCGCTTGACATTACTTCGGCAACCCATTAAGGGAACCGCTCTTCACGAATCTTGCCGAACAGCCCTCGGCTTTGACGGCATAGAGTCCTGGAGCCAAACGGCTCACGTCAAGTTGGCCTTCGTAACGTCCCTGCATCACCATGCGCCCCGTCATGTCGAAAACGCTGACGGTCGAGCCATCAGTTACATTCAGGTGGAGCATGTTGGATGTTGGATTCGGCCAAACAGATATACTCTCGGAGGATTGTTCCGCAACGTCCAAAGGGTCAGAGACATGAAAACCGATGGTAAAAGCCATGTACGCTCCATCTTCAATAAAATAGCTTTCGGCAGCGTCAAATATTGATGGATCTCCATTGTAAAACACCCTAACGTCTTCGGAAAACACATAGCCTTCTCTCTTCACCTTTGTTTCCCTCGAAACTCCATCATGGATTGTCCTGCTCATCACACAAGAGCCTTTTGACAACTCCTCAATTGAACTTTATGCGTGTGATGAAAAAACCTGCCGTTGAAGCCCGTATCGCTTATCTCGAAAAGGTGAAAGCATTGCGCGCCGAAAAGTCCAATGCGGCTTCGTCCCCGATATGCCTGGTGCCATCGCTCCGTTGGCGGAAGCCTTGTACAAATAAGGAAATCAATTTACTAACCAACAATAAACAAGTTGCTTCCGCGTTTGGTGAAAGCAACTTGCTTTCGTTTTATGGAAACAGAAAAACTACATAAAGCCTTACTCGACGCCGACGCCATCGTCATCGGTGCGGGCGCAGGCCTCTCCACCTCGGCGGGGTTTACCTATAATGGGGAACGCTTCCAAAAGTATTTCTCCGATTTCATTGAGAAATACGGCTTCTCTATTTCAACAAAATAATTACCAAAGAAGAAATAAAAAACACTATGCATTTTATTGCAAAGTCTTTCTAATCGCGCTTGTTTTTATTAGTTTATTTTGTTTCGCTGTTATTAGTTTTTGCCGCTAGGCTTCGATTGGTTTCAATGCCTTTTTTGCAATCACCACCGCCACCACCGCCGTGGAACCGCCCAGCTTCAGTAGCACGATGTTGATGACCATGCTCAGGCGGACCTTGCCGCAGTCGCGCAGGTAGTTGTCGGTGGAGAAATAAATGGAGCAGAGCGGCATGAACAGCGAGAACACACGGCTGGCCTCTTCTTTCTTGTCTTGCCCCAACAGGATGGAGATACGCACAGAGGAGCCGGTCGCAATCATGTCGGCCACAGCGGGGCATCACCATTAAAAAAGCCGCAGCTCAATAGCCACGGCTTGATGGTAAAAAAATAGCTTGTTTTTCTCTTCTCTACCAAATGGCAGCTCTTTCTTCAGGAGCAATATACATTTTGCTTCCTTCAGGGATGTCGAAGGCCTCATAGAAATGCGGCATCGATCCAAGGGCACGGTTGGCACGGGCTTCGTGCGGCGAGTGCAGGTCTTCCCTCATCTGGAGTTCAAGAGCCTCGTCACGGATATTGCAGCGCCAGACGGTAGCGTAGCTAATGAAGAAACGTTGGGCTGGTGTGAAGCCGTCAATGCTTTTATTGGCTTTAGCTTCATCGGTCATCTGGTAGGCATCCCAAGCCACATTGAGGCCACCAAGATCGGCAATGTTCTCATCGAGCGTAAGTGTTCCGTTGATGTGACGGCCACACAGTTCGAACTCATCGAACAGTTTCACGAATTGTTTGGTGCGTTCGGTGAACCGCGCATCGTCTTCTTCGGTCCACCAGTTGTTGAGGTTGCCCCTCTCGTCGTACATACGTCCCGCGTTGTCAAAGCCATGGGTCATCTCATGGCCGATGGCTTGTCCGATGGCTCCGTAGTTGACGGCATCGTCAGCATCCATATTGAAGAACGGGGGCTGAAGGACAGCCGCAGTGAGCGTGATTTGGTTCTTGTCAGGCCTGTAATTGCCATTGACCGTTTGAGGAGACAGATCCCATTCGTCCATGTCAACAAACTTGCCTATCTTGGCCATGTCTCTCGCATTCTCGAAGCGGATGGCGCGGCGCACGTTTTGGAAATAGGATTCAGGCGTGACTTCAAGCTTGCCATAGTCCAACCATTTGTCGGGATAGCCAATCTTCATGTTGATGCATTCGAGTTTATGGAGGGCTTTGGCTTTAGTCTCCTCGCTCATCCAGTCGAGGCGTTTGATACGCTCGCCAAGAGCCAAGCGCAAGTTTTCGACAAGGTCCTGTGCACGTTCCTTGGCTTCGGCGGAGCAAAATTTCTCCACATAGAGTTGGCCGATAGCCATCTCCAAATAATTGGATGTCTTGTTGAGCACACGCATCCAACGGGGCTTTTGCGCCTCTTGGCCATAAAGGAATCCGTTGAAGAAGTTGAA
>CAJOIF010000086.1 GCA_905234765.1 uncultured Bacteroidales bacterium | reverse complement strand
CAACAGGTCGGAATAGGGTTTCGAGAAAATCTTTTCAAGCATGTATGTCAACAGCACATAGTTCGAATTGCTGTAGTCTGCCGTGCTGTCGGGTTCGAAGTCGCTGCCGCCGTTCTCAATAATCCCAAGCATTTCTTTTTCTGTCTTAGGCTGCGTGCACCAGGTCAGATAGTCCTCGTTGTGTGTAAAATCGTGTATTCCGCTCCTATGGCTTAGCAGATGCCTTACAGTTATTTTCTGTGAATTTGCGATTGTCGGGAACCATTTGTCAATCGTTTGGTCAAGGTCTATTTTCTTTTCTTCAACTGCCTTTAAAACCAAAACCGCTGTAAACGATTTCGAGACGGAACCAATTCTGTATTTGGATTTTTCAGTTGCTTTTACATTGTTTTCGACATCAGCGAAGCCGACTGTTTTTGTGTAGATAATCTCCCCGTTCTTCGTGACGGCAACACTTCCCATAAACTTGTTGTTTTCTTCAAGTTTACCAAAGTAATTGTCCAACTTTGCCTTGTCGAAAAGATCTTGTGCAAATACGCCGCCACTTACTATTAGTAAGAGCATAAGCGCTAATAATTTACGATACTGTTTCATATAAAATATAGGGGACTCCTTTTTGACATTTTCGCGACGTTTCATCCGATTCCGCCGAAGTCCATTGAACAGAACCAGATGATAACGACACTGCAAAATTACAAAATAGTTTGTTTTATAGTTTTGGTTGTAATTTTGCAACAGCTTGTTTATGTCGTAAAAGTTTTAAGATAGAAGTTGAGGCAACTGCTGGCGTGGTTTTTGCCTTGACTTATAGGTAAAATGATGGTCTTTCATGACGATTTGTCCATCATCCCTCCAACTTCTTCTTCAACCCCTCAACCCATAACTATTGCTCTTATTTTTCTTTTATATATCATTAAAAATCAATATCTTATCAATTGATTTCCAATTAAACACGATTAAGCATGCTTATTTGGCAGCACAATCAAATCAAACAAAAAAAAAGGCGTAACCCTTTCGGATTACACCTTTTCGATAGTGTTTTGAGCAGTATCTTACTTGACCTCCTCAAAGATAATAAGTATTGATTATCAGATAAATATGAAAATATGTTGCAAATATGTTGCAAATTGGAAATAAGCATTTGGACTATATAATCGATTGATTATTAGTGCGCTGCAAAGATACAAAACTCTTTTTAATAAACAACTATAAAGACCATAATTTGCGCTTTTTGGAGCAAGTTGGGAGCCTGACTGACGGACAAAGGGTGCGGCCTACAAGCTTGATAAAGAAGGTGTTGCACTACCCCGCACCCTTTGGCTGGCAGGCAGCCATCCGAATCCTTTTTATTGCCGGAGCGGAAACGGGAGAAATAGAGGATTCTGGAGAAACGAGAGCGGGAACGCACAACACCAAATCTTAGCCGAGGGCTGACAAAGGTTGCGGCCAACAAGCTTCCTAAAAGATGCGAAATCCGACCTCCGCAACCTTTGGCAGACATCGGATTAACAATAACACTACAACCGACAAAGGGGACATATTTCGCGCTCTACGACAAAAAGAAAGGCACCCATCAGGATGCCTTCGTGATTGCTGCCGTTGTACGTTCGTGGGGCGTTACGCCTTGCTGATGTTGCGGCCTTTTTTCTCAGGTCTGGTCTTGATGATGAATGAGCCGAAGCCACGGAGATAGACATTCTCACCCTTGGCGGCATAAGTCAAGTAGAAACGAACGGCATCGCCGACTTCTGCCCAACTGCCAACAGGAACGGTCACACCCATAGACGGGTCGGTTTCTTCGGTGTTGAAGATGCCGATTCTCTTCTGGGTGATGTTGTAGGCCACAACGATGAAGTTGGCTTCGGCTGGCTTGCCGATCTGCTCTGCTGCGGCAGGCTCAGCGTAGAAGTCCTTTACATCGTTGGTGAGAGTGACCACGCTTTCGAGCATGGGCGAGTCGATGCGCTCACCATTGCCAATGCCTTCCAGCAAAGAGAGGTTGACCGTCTTAGCATCATCCACGACATCGGCGCAAGCGGCGATTTGTCGGGTGAGCATGTTGCGTCGGGTCATGCCTCGATTGACCGAAGGAAAGAGCGAGGCAAGCTGCTCATCACTGAGTTGCGAGACAAGCCCTTGAAGCTCCTTGAAGAAGTTGCGCTGCTGCACTTGTGCATCAGTGCGCGGGTTTCTAACTGACTGGGGACGGCCTTTCATATAAGATATTCCGTTCCATGAGGAACCAATAACAGTTCCAACCTTACCTTTGAATCCTCCGAGGATTCCCTGTTTGATTTTTCCCATAGTTTTCTTGTTTTAAGAGTTAGACATTAGTTGCTTTTCTTTGGTGGACGGGCAGGACGATTGACCACACCCAAGGTACCAAAGCCGACAAGGGCGATTTTTGAGCCTGTGCCCAGCATAAAGCCGCTGTATTCATCCGAGCCGACACCAAAGGCATCGTGGCTGAGGCTGAAGGACTGCTCGCCTGATTCTCCGACCATCACTGTGGAATGAACGAGGAAGATTTTCTTCCGAGTGATATTGAACACACAGATGGTCGGGTACTCGTCGCCATGCTGGACACGCCAGTCGTTGTTGGCATCCCATGAAATGGTGATGTTGGAACGAGTGGCGTTGATGGAGATCTCTGGCAGGTCAGCCGTAGGCGCATTGCCGAGAGTTACGATGTTAGCCATGTCCATATGCTTGCTGTCATCCTCAATGATGGAATCAGCGGAAAGCTGTTGGACGAGGGCATTACGACGCGACATCCCCTGAGGCGATGACGGAAAGAGGAAGGCAAGCTGCTCGGCAGTCAGTTGACTGGCGATCTGCTGCACTTCCTTGAAGAATTCGCGCTGCATAATTTGGGCAGCGGTCTTGGAGTTTTTGACTGATTGTGGAAGGCCTTTCATATAGGCGATGCCATTCCACGAGGAGCCTATCACGGTTCCCACTTTTCCCTTGAATCCGCCTAAGATTCCCTGTTTGATCTTACCCATGATTTTGCTTTTAATTGGTGATTACTTGTTTTTGGTTTTGCGAACTTGTCTCGGAGTTGGTATAGGGTTGGTCCCTACTTGACCTGGTTCCGAAAGCGTTCTAAAAAAGCCGTCCCGAAGGGCGGCTTTTGAGGATGTCCGCGATATGCCGTTAGGCGTTCTTCTTCGGACGAGCCGGACGCTTGGTGACGGCCATAGTGCCGAAGCCCACGAGGTAAACCTTGGAGCCTGTAGTGAGCATGAAGGCGCTGAAGTCATCGGAGGCTTCTCCATAGGCGGCCAGACCGACATTAAAGGAGGTCTCGCCGGAGGCACCGATTGCAGTGGTGGCGTTGACCAGATAGACCTTCTTCTTGGTAACGTTGGTCACGAAGATGGTCGGATACTCGTCAGCGTGCTCAGCACGGAAGTCGCTGGCACCATCCCAAGAGACGGTCAGGTTTTCGCCAGCTGCGGTGATGGTGACATCAGGCAGCTCTGCGGTGGCAGCGTTGCCGATGCTGTTGAGGTTGGCCAAGTCGACATGCTTTGCATCGTCGGTGACGATGGGGTCGGCA
>CAJOIF010000085.1 GCA_905234765.1 uncultured Bacteroidales bacterium | reverse complement strand
AGAAAACCTGCTTCAGTCGCATGTGACATGGGAACTCGCCAACAACCGTGAAACTGTCGAGAATCAGTTGAAAACAGATGCTGACATCAAGGACATCGCATGGGGCGACGGCCCGTTTGTGGCCAACAGCCGTATGGCGTGGAGCCGTGAGTTCAAAAGTGATTCTGAGGGTCTGTCATGGCAGGTCTATCCAGTTTCTTGGAACTTCCTGCGTTTTATGGGTATTGACATTGTGGAAGGCCGCGACTTTACTCCCGCCGACGAGCAATCGGAAAACGGAGTCTATATCATCAACGAGACGGCTCAGAAAATATACGGCATCACCACTGAAGACAGAATCTGGGGTCATAAAGATGCCCCTGCCGAGATTGCCGGTATTTGCAAGGACTTCAACTTCTCTGCTTTGCGCGATGAGATTAGTCCATTTGCATTCTATGTCTATGGCAAGGAGCCGTGGAGTCCTTGCATGAGGCTGTTCATCCGTACCGAAGCCGGCGTTGATACCCAAGCGTTGATGGAACGCTCAATAAAAACCCTCAACAACCTTGATCCGACATTAGGCGACGGTTTCTCGGTTTGGATGAGTCCGTTTGAACAAGCCATAGAGAACCAATACAAAAAGGAGCAAAACCTCTCGAAGTTGGTCACGCTGTTCACGATTTTGGCCATCGTCATCTCGCTTATGGGCGTGTTCGGCCTCGTGATGTTCGAGACGGAGCACCGCCGCAAAGAAATCGGCATCCGCCGTGTGCACGGCGCCACGGTGCAGCAGATCTTGGCCATGTTCAACTCTCGTTTCGTGAAGATTGTGCTGGTGTGCTTCATCATCGCTGTGCCCGTGAGCATCGTCATCATGCGGAGGTATTTGGAGGGCTTCGCCTATCAGGTGCCGCTGCACATTTGGGTGTTTGCTGTGGCGTTGGTGGCGGTGCTGGGTGTCACCGTTGCGGTGGTCACTTTGCGGAGCCTGCGGGCGGCTACGGTGAATCCGGTGAAGTCGCTGAGGACGGAATAATTACAAAAAAAGTTGTGATTGTCCGAAAAAAGTTATATCTTTGCAACTGCTAATATTTAAACAGTTAAGTTCTAAAAATGGATATAACTAATAATATTTTATCATTTGATGTTGTTTCACCAGAAGGCAAAGCGATGGCTTTGGCGGAACGGGTGAAGGCTCGTCGGTTGGAGATGAATCTGACTCAGGAAGGTCTTTCTGTTCGCTCGGGACTGCCTTTGGCGACCTATCGCCGCTTTGAGCGGACGGGCAAGATTTCCTTGGATGGACTGCTCCACATTGCCTACGCCTTGGACGCGCTGAACGATTTCGACCGATTGTTCGAGTCACCCAAATACGCCTCGTTGGATGAGGCACTTGAGGCTAACCTAAAAAGCAGAAAGCGAGGGAAGCGCAATGAGTGAGAAGATCGTCGATGTAATGATGGGTTCCAGCAAAGTTGGAAGAGCAGCTTTGGACAAGGAGGGCCGCTTGATGTTCGAATACGATGCGGACTGGATACGGAACGGTTTCTCCATCTCGCCTTTTCACCTGCCTTTGGAGTCGAGGTTGTTCACGGCAGACCAGAAGCCCTTTGACGGCAACTTCGGTGTGTTTGATGACAGCCTGCCCGATGGTTGGAGTGCCTTGGTGCTCGACCGTTTTCTGAGGTCGCAAGGCAAGTCGTTGGCTTCGTTGAACCTGTTGGAACAACTCATGTTTGTAGGAAGCCGCGGTCGCGGGGCTTTGGAATACCATCCCGACCTCAGCACCGTTGACGAGCAGGACATCATTGACCTTGACCGCATGGCGAAAGAGTCGCAGCAGGTTCTGAGTACTGATTATTCAGATGAGTTGGACAAGGCTTGGCGGCGGGGTGGTTCATCAGGTGGCACAAGGCCCAAGGTGTTCGTGCATTATGATGGTGCTGAGTGGTTGGTGAAGTTCCGTGACCGTACCGACCCTCCCGATGTGGGCAAAATCGAATATGAGACCTCGTTGCTGGCTCGGGAATGTGGCATCGAGATGGCCGAAACAAGGCTGTTCGAAGGCAAATATTTTGGCTCAAAACGCTTCGACCGCACCGATGACGGAGGTAAACTCCACGTCATCAGCCTCTCTGCGTTGATGAACCTCGATTATCACCTGCCCACTGCCGATTATGGGCATCTGTTTTGGGCCTGTAGCCAACTGACCCATTCCATCAAGGAGTTGTGGAAAGTATTCCGCCTGTTGGCGTTCAACCTTGTTATCGGCAACTGCGACGATCATGTGAAGAACTTCGCCTTTATTCGTCGCAACGATATATGGCAACTGGCTCCAGCCTACGATGTACTGCCTTGCGATGGTTTGGGCGGGTTCCACGGCCTTTCGGTGAATGGCAACTACAAAGACCCGGGCAAAGCGGACGCCGTCCAGCTTGCCGTAAAGTTCGGCCTGCCGAAAGACGAGGCCGAAGAAGTGTTCGAAGACATTCGTAAGCGGTCACTGTAAAGAATCTTTACACCGCTGTAAAGAATTTTTACAGTTCCAACCAATAGCGATTTTGTATCTTATTGATAATTAAATGTTTGTGATTTTGGTATAATAGATGTTGTACTAATTTGTTTATTATAGTAATTAACTATGAGGCAAACAATCTCCAACCCAAGGCTCAAACATTTTCTCATCAACACGTTCTGCTTGATGATTGGCATTACGGCGGCTACCTTGCTGTTTCAATGGGTGCTGCACGAGTTTTCTTATAACCGTTTCGTTGAAGACGGCGACCGAGTTTACCGTTTGATTTCTGTGGATAAGGCCACGGGAGTGAAACGCGCCGCCGCCATCTGCCAATTGCGCGACGACTTGCCCGCCATCGTGCCGCAGATAGAAGAATGCGTGGATGTGTGTTCGCATTACACCAACCAAAACCCCAGCACCGTCAGGGATATGGAACGCAACGAGTCCTTCCAAGTGACGGCCCTTGAAACCAACGACAACTTCTTCAAGGTGCTTACCTACCCCATCGTGGAAGGCGAGCCGCACCATATCCTGCAGCCCAACGAAGTGGCCATTTCCAAGGAATTGGCGCAGAAACTTTACGCCGGCCCAGCCTTGGGGCAGCCTTTGGCCTATTCCTATATGGGTAAAAAAGAGATAGTTTATACCATTGCCTTGGTGGTGGACGTGCCTTCCAACACGCACCTGCCTTTCGAGGTGGTGGTGCCCATGGACGGTGGACAATTGAACTTATACCGCAACATTACGGAGCACCATCCGATTTACGTCAAACTGAAGGAAAACGCGCTGTTTAGCAAGGCAGAGATGAAACGACTGACTAACATCCAGGAAGAAAAGTACGACCAACATGAATGGCTGGAGTTCCAACCGTTGTACGACATCCACCTGCATACCGATTTTACGGACAATACCAGCGTGGGTAACGGCAACGCCTCGTATGTCTGGATTATCATTTTCGGCATCCTGCTTATTGTGGCGGTCACTGTGGTAAACTGCGCCACGCTCGATGTGTCGTATGCGGTGCAGCAGACCAAAAACAGGGTTGTGAAGCGGGTGTTGGGATGCGACGAGTGGAGGCTCTTTTCGGGCAATATGTTGGAAACCATG
>CAJOIF010000084.1 GCA_905234765.1 uncultured Bacteroidales bacterium | reverse complement strand
TTACACTTTTTACCCTTTTCATTCTCACGCTTTTGTTTATCCTTGGCCAGTGCAGCCGTCAATACCTTCACCAAAGGACCGTTCCCCGATAAATACACCGCCAGATTGCGCTCGCCTTCCGGATCGTTTTCTGCCTTAATTGACTGTTGAATAGCCACATTCAGTCCCACCAATGTCTTGCCTGCACCCGGCACACCAGTCACAAAACAGATACTCTTCTCACCGTGTTCTTTACTATGTTTAATGACATCCAACACAAACTGTGTCGTTTCTTCCAACGCCGCACCAGCTGCCTCATGACGGGTGATATCCTCTACCGAATGACTCTGATACAGCGCACTTGCCGCTTCGATGATAGTAGGCGTAGGCGCGTATCTGCTTATTGCCCAATCCGCAAATTCATCCCTAGAAGAAGGCTGTGCCTGCTCACGCTCCAGCACCTCACCAATCAGTCTGCCCAGATTGTCAGCGTTGGTCAGAAGTGGATTATAAATATGGTCATCATAGACCGAGAATCGCAACTCACGACTGCTCGTTTTTGCCTCCGTAGCCACCAAAATTGGCACTATCGTACGATGATGACTGGCCAGATGGAAGTTCTTCAGGTCAAGTGCATAGTCCATTACTTGCTCCACAGCTGACTGAAGATAGACATCCTCGCCGGCCTTGAATTCAATGGCAAACACAATGCTTCTCAACAGCACCACCACATCAATCCGCTTGCCCAGTCGAGGTATAGAGTATTCAAATATGATTTCACCGTTTTCATCCTGCCAAGGTTGCAACACCTTTTTCATAATCTCAATCTCCTCTGCCCAAGCAAACTTCTGTTCAGCCACACTATCCCCTTCGTCATTTCGGGCTATTCTGCCAAAAATGTCATCCAAAGAATCCCTTGTAAAATCAACTATTGACGCTTTATAGAAAAAACGATTAATCATTATTCGTAAAGTAGAAGTATTACTTTACAAAAATACACAAAAAACCAATATCAAAACTAATAATCGGTCAACATAGCATCATTTTCATCAACAAAAAAAACCAGTATATGGTATCACCTATTTTGAATTTTGGTGCTGAAGTTGTCATATTATCAGTTATAGTTTTGTGATTCCCTTTTTATTCCCTCTTACTTCTTCATAAACTCAACCAAATAATCATAAAAATCATCAACATCACTGACGTTGTGTTCTTCCTTATCAATCCAATACTTCGCCTCATTCTTGGGAGATTCCTCCAACCACCAGGAGAGCTCGTTTCCAACGAATTTATCATCTTCAAGGCCAAACATAATGTTAAAAGCCTTATAAACGGCATCCCAAAGCGGCAAAATGTAGAATGGGGTGTATTGACATTGGTCGTCATCCCAAATTAGTTCGAATGCTTTGTTTAAATTGTCTTCTTTTTGCTGCGCCTTTTGCACAGCTGCAATGAATTCTTTGAATTGTTCACGAGTTGGTGTCATAGCTACTTGTTTTTTATTTAAACCACCCATAAGTGGTGAATCTTGAGGAAATGTTTCACTTTTTTCAGTTTTTTTTCTTCCAAATGAAACATTACTGCTTTTTTGCCACTTAAGGGTGAAACAACCAACAAATGAGTTATGGAAAACAAGATTTTGAATGCGTACAACTTCCCTTGCGCAAAGCATATTGTTGTAAGCGGCGACATTCACGGGGCCTTTACAGAACTTGTATTCAGGTGCTGTGTGCAATATGGCATGACGGACACGCTGATTATCGTAGCAGGTGACTGTGGCTTTGGGTTTGAACGGCCTGGATACTATGAAGATGTTTACAAACAATGTAACAAGCGACTTTCAAAAGCCAACAATTGGATAGTGTTTGTTCGTGGCAACCATGACAATCCTGCCTACTTTAATCAAAAGCCTACCAAACATCGGCGTTGGTTTACGCTAACTGATTATTCTGTGGTGAAAGCCTGTGGGCATACTATTCTCTGTGTTGGGGGTGCCACTTCCATCGATCGGATGTGGCGCATGACGCTCAGACAGTTTCACATACAACAACCTGCCGAGCCTTTGATGCGAAACGTCTATTGGGTAGACGAAGCTCCTTTTTATGATGAGTCAAAACTGGAAGCTATCGATGAGTTGTATGCCATTGATTCGGTTGTCACACATACATCACCTTCGTTTTGTGAGTTGGTGTCGCATCAGGGTATACAGAATTGGGCTATTCGTGATGAGGATTTAATGGATGACGTGAAAGCAGAGAGGAATGTTATGGATCAACTTCATTCGTATCTTATAGCCAAGAATCATCCGCTTCGCTATTGGTATTATGGTCATTTCCATCAAAGCTGGCACGCAGAGATAGATGGCGTTATGTTCCATATGCTCGACATCATGGAACATAGAGAGATAATATAACCATACTTGCGACAAGACGGCTTTTAGTGTATCTTTGCGGCCGAAAAAATGTCAACCATGGAAAACACTTCGAGCTTTAACCTCCCGCAGCTTTGGGAGAAAATCAAGGACAACGCCAAACGGCTGGGACGTTTCACCACCAAACAGGCATTGCTGATGTATTACGTGCTGAAAAGCGACGACACCCCCACCTCGGCCAAGGTGATTGTGTATGGTGCTCTGGCCTATATGATCCTACCGGTGAACCTGATCTCGAGCAAACGCCACCCCATACTGGGCTGGGCAGATGAGATAGCGGCCATCGCCATCGCCTACCGGAAAATCAAACAACATGTCACCCCCGCCATGGAACAGCAAGCGGAAGAGACACTCGATAAGTGGTTTACTTGATATCTTCTAATCGTGATAATCCTCGTCCCTCCATTGAAACTTCACGGTTTCGGGAACGAGGTACTTGCCGATTTTGTAATCGATATTGGCTTTGTGGGCCTGGCTGAGTTGGTAACAACGAGGCACACGGTACATCTTGCCGTCCTTGATGAAATGGGCACCGGTCTGATGGAAACGGAAAGCCACGTCCTTTACAATGCATTGCTCACGGAGAGAAAGAATCCAGTCATAGTCACAGGGGCGGGCTTCAGCGCCTGACTCGCCGCCTACCGACACCTCGTCGATGGTTTCGTTCAGGTAGGGAGTAAGGTCCAATGGGGTGAGCAACGGCGAGGCGATGATGCTCTTGCGCTTGATGGGGAGCGATAGGAAGATTGGCAAGCGATAGTCAGCCATCTCCTGGTTTTCGACGGTGCAGCCCACGATGACATTGTCGTAGCCATCGCCCCAGTCGTCGGGCACACACTCTATGAAACGGTCGATGCGCTTGGTGAAGAAGAAAAACCACAAATCGCTCCGCCGACGCATCATCTGCCAGCAGTCGGAACGCCACGGGTCAGCATCCTTCAGCAGGAAATCCGATGTGAAGCAGGTAAAGACAATCTTACCGCTCTCGATTTTCCATGACCTATCGCGTTTCCGCTTAACCGGAAGGTTGAAGTTGCCTGTCTTGCGGCATTCACTGCTGGAAATCTCGCTGCCGTACATCTCGTCCTGCCGGTAGACATAGCAGTATTTGCACCCAGGACTGATCTTGGTGCATCCATGCCACGGATTCCAGTCGGCATATATCTCCCAGTGCTTTGACATTATTGCAGCACCTCAGCCAGCTTGGCCTCGAGGGCTTCGCCACGGAGACCTTTGCCGATCATCACGCCATTGCCGTCGTAAAGGAAATT
>CAJOIF010000083.1 GCA_905234765.1 uncultured Bacteroidales bacterium | reverse complement strand
ATGCCCACCGAGGAAGAACTGCGCCGCGAGATAGAGCAACAAAAGGAATTGTATAGATTGCAACAAGAGAATAAGTAGCCACAACTTCACGCTATCCACCCTGGCAAGGATTTCTGTCGTGTTGGGTGTGCCGCTGATTTCGGTGCCGAATTAGGGCTGGATTGCAGATGGTTTTTCTTTCCATTTGGAAAAAACACACCCAAATCCTTGCACCTTTGAAAAATTGTGTATTTTTGCCACGATAAACCACAAATAGTAATTCATAAAACGAACAAATATGCAATAAAAGCGCAGAATTGCGTGAAATGAAACGACATAAATAACAGCATAAAAACTGAAGTCTTCTCCTTTGAAATTTGGCGATTTTAGAATGAGGACATTACAGGTTTAAGTCAAAATGCTCGCGCATAGCGTGAGACGGACTTATTTCTTGGTAATGTCAGGTTACGCCAAATACCTAAAGGAGCGGGAAACAAGGAAGTTTCACGCTTTTTTTGTGCTTGTTTGGAAACAGAAACAGTTAATCAATCAAGTAATAACAATTAAAAACTAAACAAAATGAAAAAAGTACTTTTAACGACAGTAATGTCATTGATGATGTGCATAGGAGTATTTGCACAAGATTACCTCAACGCACCTAAAGCAAATGAAAAAGTGTTAGGCACAATTACAGTTGGTACTGCTGCATGGTGTTTATATCCTGTTAATGATAAACGAACTGATCATCAATTAAACTATTCGTCTAAAGCAAGATGGTATGCAACACTTTTAGAAAAAGCCCAACAGGACTATCCCGGAAAGAATGTTGATATAAGAGGGATGGAAGTTGGAGGTTTTAAATATTCATCTAGCGATTGTGGATGTGATGTTTTTTATGGCCCAGCAATTGGAAAAGTGATAGAGATAGGTGGTGGTCCAGAAACACAAAGCATGGGAAACCTTTCAAAAGCTATGGACAAAGCACTTCGCAACGTTCGCGAAGGTTCAAGAGTTGCCATAGATATGGTAACGGTATCGGGAGGAGTTTCAATTAACCGAGAAGACTTGAAAGACCAAATCATTGATGCCTTGTTAGACAAAGGCTACAAAGTAGTTGCCAAAGATTACCTTGAAAAGATGTACGAAGAACAAGAAGCCCAACAAAGCGGCATCTACAACGAAAGCACCACCGTAAAGACTGACAACTTCTCCGCTGTGGGCTACTATATCAATGTGAAGGTCACGGAAACCTCGCTGCGGGTGCAGGTAGTCAATGTGAGCACGGGAGAATATGAAGGCAATGCAACCGTAAATTTCTAAAAATCTACGATAATGAAAGCAACTAGAATCATCATTCTGGCACTTGCCCTGCTTGTAGGCTTGGGCAAGGCCATGGCGCAGGAAGACTGCAACCGTGCACAAAAGGCACCGCAGGCCAAGGAAACGGTACTCACCAAAAGCACCCGCACCAAGAAAGGCTACGACAGTTATCAAGCCGCCTACAAAGCCGCCTTGCGTGAAGCCTCGCAAGCCTACCCCAACAAGGAAGTCGGCATCCGCAACCTCAAAGAAGGCGATGTGAAAGTCAATGGAGATGGCTCGGTGTCGCACTACTACAACTATACCGTGGTGGAACTGCCTGGCGTGGTGGCGCAAAACCTGTTCAACGCTATCAGCCAAGCCACGCGAGAGATAGACGAAGGCAACCGCTTCGCCTTGGACAAACTCACCATCACCGACGGCCAAACTGACAAGGAGAAGACCAAAGGCCAAATCGTGGATTACCTCTTGGGCAAGGGCTACAAGGTGGTTGCCAAAGAACATCTGGAGAAACTATACAGGGAGCAGCAAGGCCAGCAGAGCGGCATCTACAATGCCGATACCACCGTGGAATGCAACAACTTCACGGCGGTGGGCTACTTCATCAGTGCCCGCATTACCGAGGAATATGTTCAGGTACAGGTCGTCAATGTCAGCACCGGCGAGTTTGAGGGGAATGTCACGGTGAATCTGTAATTAATTAGATCACATTGAATGTCAAAGGCTTCGTCGAATAGGCGAGGCCTTTTTCTTAATCGTGATTGTTGACAAGATTCTGCTGTCGTCGCTGACTACATACTGAACAAGTAAATTGTGCAAAACAAACCGCAATTCAGGCAAAATCTTGTCTTGCGGTTTTTTCAATCCAAGTCTTATTTCCCCAAATACTCGCTAGGCGTGAGGCCAGTCATCTTCTTAAAGAGACGGGTGAAATGATGGGGAAAATCGAAGCCGAGGAGGCGCGAGGTCTCGCTGATGTTGTGACCGCTCATGAGCAAGCTCTTGGCCTGGTTGATGACGTAGTTGTGGATGTAGCCGATGGCTGTTCCCCCTGTCGCCTTGTGGACAATGTCGCCGAAATAACGAGGCGAATAAGCCAGCTCTGAGGCGCAATAGGCGACGGTGGGCAAGCCTTGCGTCAGTTGTCGATTCTCGCGGAAATACTGTTGCAGCAGGTCGTGAAAGCGCTTCAAGAGATCGCTACCGCCATTATCTTCTTCAGAAAGTTGCCGCTGATAGATGCGGTTGCAGTATTCCAGTATCAGGTGCAGATAGCCTAACAAGATGCTTCTGAGCGAGGGCGAGTCATCGTGAGTTATCAACTCTTGCCGCATTTGGGCGAGCAGTTGTGTGATGCAGAGCCATTCGTCAGGCTCCATCCGCAGCGAGCCGGTGAAGAAATAAGAGAAATACTGGTAACGGTCAATTTGGTGTTCCAGTTCAGAGCCGTGCAGCAGCTCGGGCGACCATAAGAGCACCCATCCGCTCAGCGAGATGCGCTCCCCATTGTCCTCCAAGCCGCCAATCTGTCCAGGCTCTACGGCAATAATCGAGGCATCGCTCACCTGCAGGGTCTTCATGCCATACGAGAGATCTTTGGGAAACTGGCGTTGGATAAAGAGTCCATAGACACCGTAGTTGTTCAGGCTATGGCGGAAAGGAGGTAGTTCATCGTAATGAATAATGCTGACTAATGAGTGCTGTTCAGGAGCATCCACAAATCGGGCATAATCGTTGGGGGTATCTATTTTCAGAATCTTCTTCATTGCGATGCAAAGGTAGGAAGAATATGTAAAAACAATGTAAAAATGGTACTATTTTTTATAATAAATATACAATTTCTGCGAAATTGGTATTAATACAGCCAATTTGTGTAATACCTCTTTCAAGTAACGAGTGTACTTTTGCAAGCGAAATTAGAATTAGGTCAAATGAAAAAGATGCTTTGGTTATTTGCAGCACTACTGATTATGGGTTGCTCTAAAAACAGCGAGACTTTTGCACAGACAATGGAAGAGAAAATGTATATCACTATTGGAGAAGAAACGCATACCGTCACGATGGAAGACAACGTTGGCACACGAGCCTTGGTAGCTGCATTGAAAACGGACAACATCACATACGTGGCACACGACTACGGCAACTTTGAGAAGGTGGGCTATGTCGGGCAGTCGTTCCCCACGGCAGACCATCAAACCACCACTTCTGCGGGCGATCTTGTCTTATACAACGGCGACAACATCTGCATATTCTACGGTAGCAATTCTTGGTCGTATACCCGCATTGGAAAACTCGACAACTTGTCGGCTGACGAGGTGCGTCGTTTCGTCAAGGCAGGTGAAGGTGAAGTGGCTATTACGCTTTCATTGCAGCCCATCTATACAGGG
>CAJOIF010000082.1 GCA_905234765.1 uncultured Bacteroidales bacterium | reverse complement strand
TTGCTGACGCTTCCCAACTACATGCAATTCCTGCTGGATTTGGAGCCCGAGGAGATCATCTTGGAGCCCATCGATGTGGATGCCATAAACGCTTTGGCTGGAAAGATTTAGTCCATTGCGATTGAAATACAATAATTACAGAAAAAACGCCAAATAAGCAGGTAAATTCTAGTCGCCAAGGCTTTTAGTTGAATTTTCTAAGAACGTCTAGCCTTTTGCTAATAAGCAAAGGCCTTGCTGCGTGATGTTCTGCTTCAGTCCTTTTTATTTAATCATGTCGTAAATCACCATCACACTCCAGTTTCTCCACAATGGATTATCGGGATTTATCTCATTTGATGTGTATTTGATGTCTTTGACCATAATTTTACCCTCGTTTTCTTTTAGAAAACCATTTACTTCCTTTTCAAGCTGCTCATGATAATTAGCAGCCTCTTTTGTGTTGATGAAAATTTTAATCTGTGTCATATTTGTTTATTTTAATGAGTTAATTTGCTAGTTTTGAATGTGTTTTTTTCTATACCAGCAATCTATTCTTTTGACATCATCCAAAACCGCCTCGATAACATCACAAATTTTTGCCGTTTGCGGAATTTCCACAGATTGATAAATGAGATTATTGCCATACTTCTTAAATTTATTATCAAAGCCATTCTTCCATTTGAAAACGGGACTACTACCATTTATGCTAATGTATCTACCTAGTTCGTCTTCTAAAGGGATTGATTTCAGTATTGCATCATGTTTCCAAACTTGTTTAAGAACGTCAACATTAACGGTTTTATCATCTTCTTTTACAATATTATCATATATTAGCATGTGACAATATCTATCTCCTTGAACTTGGATGATTAATTTGAGTAATTCTTTTTTCCCATTAAGTATAAAATCTTCAGAAAGAATGTATTGTGCTTCAAATATGCCAACACCATGTGCAAAACCAGAATTGGTGAAGACTCTAATTCTTTGCGTTTTTTCTTTTTGCCGCTGTTCTTGAACTATTTCCTTGCTAAATCGGCAGAAAGGTAGGTCCTGTTCTTTTAGCCCTTTTTCTAATAAAGACAGAAGTTGGTCATATAATAACTTCTCGTGAACATCTTGTATCCTCAGTTTCTTATAATCCTCAATCTCCTGAATTTTGGATTTAACACAAATCTTCTTATCTTTATTCCAGGGGAATATCTGAGAACGGTATTCCTTTTCAGGAGATACAATCCAACAACTACTTGCCAGACCATTTAAAGCTTTTATAAAATCACGATAATCTTCAATTATTTGTTTTTCCAGGCCATCTTCAAACATCGAAGGCTTAATTAAATCAAACAAATCCTTATAATTCTTATGTGTCCACTTGCTCTGCAAATGAAGATTATATTTAGGTCTCTTTGATACTTTTTGATTATCAAAACAATAAGGTGACAAGTTTGCATCCATTAAGGACAACAAAATAAATGTAATACCAAAATCCCTCTCTGTAATGAGTATTTCTTTTTTGTTTGTTGCCTTTTCGATTTCCATTTTTATTGTCTCTCCCTTGCACCATTCTGCAAACGCCTTATCTGTATATTTCTTTAATTGTTCTTTATAGGGGAGGCTTTTCATTTTGTTTTCTAAAATAAGTACAGGTATCCACTTCTGAATAACCTCATTCCCTTCCGCATCCCGAATACTCTCCGTGTTCTCATCTTCAGATTCCCCTATTTCATTATTATTTACAGGAGAATCAAGGATATAAATACTCAAGTCAAAATTATGGAATTCTCTTCTAACTTTGACTTTACCATTTTCTGGAGTGCGCTCATCTTCCCACCAAAACTTTTCTACACCTGCCAAACCATGCATTATTTGTATAAATGCTTCCCATTTGACAATACTAATCCAATGGAGAAAGTTACTATGAAATAATTCCTTAGACCCCAAGGACATGTGAAACATCGTAGATTTGCATAATTTGTCTATATAAGTTTGTTGTTCCGACTTGATTTTCATGGCTTATGTTATTTACTCACATCGCGAGGTTTTTATTCTTTTTCTATTCTACTTTCTAATGTGTCCCCCGCTATACTCGCGGATATAAAGCCCGTAGTCGGTATAGACCTCGATGTCGCGGCCATTGGAAGCCAATTGAATGTCGAGAATGTGGTGAAACCGCCTAGTTTTACTGCTTGTGCCATATTGCTATTATTTTGTCCTTCATCTTATGATGATTATTTTAATCTATTCAAACCAACCACATCCGAATCGAAGGCACAATTTAATATACTCTTCAAACCAGATATGACCATTTCTTCGGGACAACTATCTAAGATTTCGCTGATGGTTTGGTCCTCATAATATCTATAACTACTTACATCCTCACCACCATCAATATCTTCATAAATGTCTTCCAAATCAAATACAAGTTCGTCATCCTTGATTTTGATTTTACGCGCATAAGTATAAACAGCAGAATAACCCGAATAATCTTCTTTAACCTTAAAATACCATTCTAGAGAACCTGCTGTATCAGTAGAAACCTTTTCTTCTACAATTTCAAAATCAAGTTCTCCACAATAGTCAAAAGCATACAAAGTGAACTCGGTAAATTCAAGTTCATTCAGTTTGTCTTTGATCCGCTTGCACAGTTCTTGTATTTCTTTATTCTCCATATTTTCATACAATTCCCTATACATCGCGAGGTATTAAGTAAATAATCCGATGATTTCCTACAAAATTAAACACAATTTTCGGGCTTTCCAAGCACTTTTTGCAAAAAAAGCGCAAACCCCCTTGCGGGGCCTGCGCAATGCCAAGCTGAATTTCCGCCAACAGGAGAAGTCACATCTGATGGAAAACATGATATTCATCGAATTGCTTCGCAGAGGCTACAACGTGGATGTGGGTATGGTAGAGGTGACCGTTGTGAAGGATGGCAAGAAACAACAATCGCAATATGAGATTGTTAAACTCTGTAAAAAGACACTTGGGGGCGAAAAATCAAAAATAGGGGCAAAAAAAATCTAAAACGGCAATTCATCCACTATCACCGACTCGTTATTCTCTTTTTCTTTTCCTCACGGAGTTTAGCGAGATGTTTTTGCATTACTTCCGGATCGGTTTTAAACAACAACTTGATGTATTCCGCTTTTGGCTCGTATTCGCCCCACCAGTAATCACTGCTCGTTCCAAGAAATTTATTTTCGTCGCGAGTGATCTTCTGGAAAGCTGCCACCCCATCCTTCGCGATGGCTTTTTTCTCGATGCCGCTTCCTGCAGGCTCATCATGAACGAGGAGGCAGAACAGTTCTGTCTTTGGAAGCACTGTAGTCATCTTGCCAATGATGCCATCCAATATCTGGTTGGTCTCTTCTTCGGTCGCTTCTCTGAAAGACAACGTCACGAAGTGTTCGTTCGTTACGGTTTTGTAAACATAGATACGATAAGATGAATGAAAATCTTTGTCATTCATTTTTTCAGCCAGAAGGCGGAACTCGGCATCATTTTCCACATACACATCAAGTGTATAGTCATTCACCTCACTCCATTTGCCGTTCCTGAACACGGCTTCAAACATCCCACATCCTCCCCCTTCTAATGCATCCCCTCGGCTCATTTCCATCTGGGGAAATTTCTTTGTGATCTGCTCGATGAAAGTGTCAACAGGAATCATATCCTCCCTTTTGGTACCCCCACCGATAAAGTCATGCCAATAAACCCCGTCTTCGTCAATTCCAAAACCCTTGAACATGTCTCTTTCCTCATCGCGGATGGTGATGTCGTAACCCAACTTTTTCAGGCTCCATGCTTTGGTCAATTCGATGGCGTAATCAATCAATTGTTTTGCCTCTTCGGACTTTCTTGCCGTAAGAGATGTTGATGTGCTGTAACTCATATTATCGTTATTTTCATTTTTTACTGTTTATGACTTGCAAAATTAAACATGATCCTGGAGAAAACAAGAAAAAATATCAAAACCCAATCTTCTTACGGGTCATGTTATTGTTCAACTGCTCACAGCGGCAATAGCTTTCAAGCACAGGAAGCATCTCATCGGCGGTGCCGTAAAGGATGCTGTTGATGGCGTGCTTGCGGGCCACGTTCTCGCGATCTTCTCCTCTGACGCGTTGAGATTCATTTCAGCCAACAAGTCGCGTTTGGCATCTTCGGTCAACTTGAAACGGGTGGTATCGACGATGCCGTCAACGCAGAGAAACTCTATAAGTTTCTGCTTTTGAAGTGCATGGGTGCCTTTTCGAAGACTTCCTTTGGCGCAACGGTCTCAATGGCTTGAAGCAGGGTTAACGCAGGTCTTTTCTGTGTCTTTTTAGCGATGGTTTTCTTTTCCATAGTGATCCTTGAATAATGTGTTTTCAAGGATACTTATAGTAACAATTTGCTGAAAATTCAAAATAAACAACAAAAAAATAGGACGACCTTTCAGCCGTCCTATTTTCGTTATACCTAAATTAATTAGGTAATCATTTGTACTCAGCGAGCACGTCCTTGACGCGATCGGGAGTCATACGGCCGTAGACCTTCTCACCGACTTCGATGACGGGGGCCAGACCGCAAGCACCGACGCAGCGGAGGCAGTTCAAAGAGAACTTGCCGTCGGGAGTCACCTCGCCGACACCGATGCCCAGCTGACGCTTCAGCTCGTCCAACACCTTCTCGGCACCACGCACGTAGCAAGCGGTACCCAAGCAGACGCTAATCGGGTGCTCACCCTTGGGCGTCATGGTGAAGAACGAATAGAACGACACGATGCCATACACTCTGGATACCGGGATACCCAGTTCCTTAGCCACCAGCTCCTGGACTTCAGCAGGCAGATAGCCATACTCGCCCTGAACTTTGTGCAGCACATTGATGACCTCACCTGGCTTGTTGCCAAACGACTTGCAGACGTCCTTGATGAAGTTAACCTTAGCTTCTGATAATTTAATAACTGCCATATTTATTTCCTTTCTATTATTTACTGGTTATTGAATTACTCGCTGATCTCGACATGTTCTGACTTGTCGAAATAGTGGGTGTGCAGCAGTTCGTGTGACTTGTGACCACAAGGCTCACCAAAGTACTCTTCGTAGATCTTCTTGATCGAAGGATTCTCATGCGACTTACGGATCGGTTTGCCAGCATCCTCACGGTAGATGGCTTCCGTACGTTTCTTGATGATCTCACTGTTGCCATGGTGGTAGGGCTGACCAGCGCCGCCGACGCAGCCGCCGGGGCAGGCCATCACCTCGATGGCATGGAACTGTTCCTTGCCCTCGCGCACTCTCTCGAGGAGCTTACGAGCGTTGGACAGACCGTGGGCGATACCGATGTGAATCGGTGTGCCGTCGAAGTCGACCCAAGCGTCGCGGATACCCTCGATGCCTCGGAGTTCAGTGAAGTCGATCTTCGGGCAAGGTTTGCCGGTGAACACCTCGTAGGCGGTACGGGTGGCAGCCTCAATCACACCACCAGTGGCGCCGAAGATGACGGCAGCACCTGTGGATTCGCCGAGCGGGTCGTCGTAATCCTCTGAAGGCATATCCTTCAGGTCGAGGTTGAACTGTTTGATCAAGCGGGCCAGCTCACGGGTCGTCAACACGTAGTCGATATCCGGGTTGCCGTCCTTGTAGAATTCCTTACGCTTGCTTTCGTACTTCTTGGCCAAGCAAGGCATGATGGAGACGACGACGAGGCCCATCTTGTCGGCCCAGTAGTTCTTGGCGACAGCGCCGAACATCTGCATAGGCGACTTGGCGGTTGAAGGAACGTCGAGCATGTCGGGGAAGTTGTGCTCGAAGAAGTTGACCCAACCGGGGCAGCAGGAGGTCAGGATAGGCAGACGGACTGATTTGTCGCCTTCCATGAATCTCTTGATACGACCGAGAAGTTCCGTGCCTTCTTCCATGATGGTAAGGTCAGCAGTGAAGTCGGTGTCGAACACATAGTCGAAGCCGAGGCGGCGCAGGGCAGCGGCCATCTGGCCGGTGACGATGGTGCCGGCGGGCATGCCGAACTCTTCACCCAGAGCCACACGGGTGGCGGGGGCGGTGTTGACGATGACGGTCTTCTTAGGATTGTTGATGGCAGCCATGACGTTGCGGGTGTCGTCCACCTCAGTCAGAGCGCCAACGGGGCAAACCTGAACGCACTGACCGCACATCACGCACGGTGAGTCGACGAGGTCTTGCTCGAAGGCGGGAGCCACGACGGCGCTAAAGCCACGGTTGATGGCGCTCAGGGCACCGACGGTCTGGACGTTGTTACACATGTTCTCGCAGCGGCGGCACATGACGCACTTGTCCATGTCGCGCACGATGCTGGGCGACATGTCTTGGCGATAGTGGCTCTGTTCGCCCTTGAACGGGATGTCGCGGATGCCGAGGTACTGGGCCAGGCTCTGGAGCTCGCAGTTGCCGCTCTTGGCGCAGGTCAAGCAGTCGGTCGGGTGGTCGCTGAGGATCAGCTCGACGACGGTACGACGGGCGTTGATGACGCGGGCGCTGTGGGTCAGCACTTCCATGCCTTCCACGCAGTCGGTGGCGCAAGCCGGGGCCAAGTTACGACGCGGACGGCCGTTGAAGTCTTTGGTCACTTCGACGACGCAAACGCGGCAGCCACCGGGTTTGTTTTCAAATTTCATTCCTGCCAGTTCAAAATAGCAAAGGGTAGGA
>CAJOIF010000081.1 GCA_905234765.1 uncultured Bacteroidales bacterium | reverse complement strand
TTTCACAAAATAACCCGAAAGGAATTTCAACTTATTGCTCTCTATCAATGTCTCTCCCTCGTTTTCATAAAAGAGTCGGGTCGGCTCCATCAACAGTGCTACGCCTTTGTCCTCTCCCTTGGTGCTGGTGCTAATCCAGTGATTGCAGAACGCTTTACGAGTATAGGTAATCAACCCTTTCCCGGGGTCGGCCACAAACACCTTCTTTCTCCGTATCTTATAAACCACTACGAAGTGATTCTGGTTCCAATGGACGATGCAGGGTAAAGGTGCTTTTTCTTTCAAGTCTTCATAGGTAAGTTTGCCCCCTACCGTCCGTATCCCTATCTTCTCCGCCGCATGGCTGATGCCTAACAACGACACTCCCTCACGTCCGATGAAGGTTTCCTTCCGTAGTGTATCAAGGGAATAATGCCGCCCGTAATATTCGGCCACCATTTTCAGGCAAGCTGGGCCACAGTCCATAGCATCGGGTTGGCGAGTATAGGGGAATCTTTTCATAACCTACCTCTTTCCTCCTCACTAACCGACCTCGAATTAAGCCTCTCTTTCGATTGGCCGAACTTGTAGGTGACATTCAGCATAATGTTTCTGCCATCGCCGTCAAAAAAGACTAACGAATTGCCGCGAAGGATACTCTGCTGCCAATAGAGTGAGGTGTTGAAGATGTCGTTGGCACTCAATCTCACGGTCAAATTGTTGTCCAAGAAACTCTTTTCCAAACTAGTCGAGAGGCTCCACAGTTCCTTCATGGTAACGCCATCCGACGGGTAAGGACTCATATAATAGAAATTCAGATTGAACTTCACATGGTAAGGCAAAGTAAGCATGTTGCCAACGGAAAAAATGCCATAGTTCTTGTTGTTCTGTTTCAGGATGCCATCTTCCTCCTTCTCGTAATAGTTCCTGCCGAAATAGATGGAACTGTAAAGATACCACCATTTGGTGACATTCCCGTTCCAGTCGATGGAGCCGAAAAAGTTCTGCGTGTGGTCACCATTTCTGTAACGAAATTCTCCAACATCAAGGTTGTCAGCACTTTGATAGAGTTCCCTATAAATCGGGTTGATGAGGTAATTGTAGCCGAAACGCACTGAGAGTGAGATAGGGAAACTGGCGAAAACCTGCGCCGAATGGATGTGGGTGTTGATCAGGTTGGGGTTGCCTTGAGTGATGAGCAAGGAATCAATGTACATGCTGGGATTCAAGGCATCCAACGAAGGACGCACGATGCGCTTCGAGTAGGACGCACCTATCGCGTAGCCTTGGGCGGGCTTGTATTGCACGGTGGCGTTCGGGAAAAGTCCAGGCTTCGTGTAGTCCACTTGGGGAACGTCATTCAAATAGTTGTGACGGTCCACATACTCAAACCGCAGTCCGGCGGTGGCCGACCACTTGTCGGAGAAATTATGCGCAACGCTGGCGTAGGCGGCGGCATTCGACTCGTCGGAATGGTAGTGCTGCAAGAGGTTGTTTGTTCCTGTCAAGTCAACATGGTTGTCGGTCTGAATCAAGGAGTATTTCGCTCCGGTCGTGAGCGTGGTCTTGCCGTTTCTGAATGGCAGGGTATAGTCCACACTGCCCACATAGATGCCTGTGTTGCCGTGACCTTTGTTGAGGTTCAAAATACCTTGGCTCTCACTTCCTTCAACGATGTTGCGGAAAGCGTCCTCGTCATTATAGCGGTTGTAGGTGTAGTCCAAGGTCACGTTGAGGTTCTGTCCGAGGCTGTCGATGTCGTAGTTGAAGAACAATGTATTGTTGCTTCGCAGGTTCTTTTCATTGGTGTTGGTCACGGTTTTGAAATCTGTATGGCCGGGCCCTTCGAAATGGGTCGTTTGTTCGCGCAGACTCGTCCCGCTACCCAGGTTGTTGATGCTCTGCAAGCCGATGGTCATTTTCGGGGTCAAGGCATATTCCAGCATCAGTTTCGTATTGTGACCTTGGTTTTTAGAGAGATTGTAGGCTCGGTGCTCGATCATTGAGTAACCCATCACGTCCTCGTTGTTGTAGGTATGCGTGTTGCGTCCATTGAAACCATAATAGAGGTTGGCCGAGAATTTGTTTTTCGACAGGGTGACATCGGCGAAAGCACTCTCGCTCCAACGCCGCGCCTTGGTCACTGTGCCGCCTAATCGCACCGAAAAGTTGTCACGCCGCTGTAGCGTGACGATTTTCACAATGGCGGTGGCATCGGCCTCGTATTGTGAAGAAGGATTGTGGATAATTTCGATGGACTTGATGTTTTGCGGGTTCAGGTTATAGACCTCCTCCATCGAATACACGCGCCGGTTGTTGATGTAAACGATGGGCGACCCTTGCCCGATGACGGAGAGGTTGTTCTGTCCGTCCACCAAGAGGCCAGGTGTTTTGCGCAGCATGTCGATGCCGTCGGCACTCGATGATAGCAAGGTGCTTTCCACTCCAACCACAGTCCTATCTGGCAGACTGGTGATTTCCGGTCGCTTGGCCGCAATGGTCACCTCTTGAAGTTGAGAGGAAACGACATTCATTTTCAGTGTTCCCAAATTGCCTTTCGGTTGGCTGACAAACTTCGGCTCATAGCCTACAAATGTGATTTTAAGCAGGTCGCAAGCCATGTCGAGAACGAAACGGCCATCGTTGTCGGTGGTCACGCCGCCAAGGAAGGTGCTGTCGGGCAGTTGCATCGCCACGACGGTGGCGTAAGGAAAGGGCGCGTCGTTTTCGTCCACCACGCGGCCGCTGATGTTTTGCGCTTTAGCATCAAGCACTACCAAGCAAACGAGCAGTGCCGTTAGAAATGATTTTTTTGCCATAATTCGCAGCATTTAAAGTTTGGTTTTGTTATAATACGGACTATTTCAGAAAAAGTTACAATACGACATGCCTCTTGTTTATGACGTTATGGTTTAAAGCTCTTTTTATCAAACATTTTGAATACTCGCTCCGCTTTTTCAAGTCCAAAGAGCACCACAAGCTTTGTAAAGAACAAATATTTGATTCTCCTATTACACATTTTTTTGTTCCATTATGATTTCATAGTGAGTTTCCAGATATTGATTTAGGAAATCCTTTCTAGAAGTACACAAGTTCTCATTAAGACCTTTTTTCTTATTATTCAATCGACGAATAGGACAACCTCCGTCACAAATTGGCAATAACATGCATTTTTGGCATTCTTCATCGTCGTACATATTGGCATTGACTAAATAGTCAGCCATCAAATACTCATTGTATAACTTCATGTCAATCACAGATCCAACAATTCTGTCTTTTTTTCCAACATCCACCCAACATTTGTATAGCTCACCCTCCGGACCAATAACATAACTATTCAAACACGTAGCACCACAACCGCCCATTTCGTGCCTTGGATAGAACTGAACACTGATGCCAAATTTGTGATATAAGTCCATAAAAAAACGGCCTCGTTGTTGCCTATCAAGTAATTCACAGTTGCGTTCATAATCAGTAATAAATCCTGGCGTAAGGTGTATGTTTTGATACTCACTAATCAAAAATTTCATTTCATTGTATACCTTCGCATATTCTTCCAAACGATTCTCATCTATATGTACTCTTACATTGATGTTTGTTTCTGGCAGTTGACTTGCGCACAACTCAATGTTTTCAACAATTCTATCATATGTTTTTATTGTACTATCCTTATGAAGTCTAATTCTGTTGTGAGTTTCACGACATCCATCAAGGGTAAATTGAATCATTGAAAGTTGGTGCTCCTTAAAAAACGAACATTTTTCTTTATCCATTAAATA
>CAJOIF010000080.1 GCA_905234765.1 uncultured Bacteroidales bacterium | reverse complement strand
CCAAATAAGCATCCTGGAACGTATCTGCTTCGGCCCATCTTTTTCACGCAAGGCAATTTCTCAAGTCTTTCATACAAGTCGGACTGTGGCGAAGAGCCAAACACGGATAGATAATACAAGTCTTTTGTGTTGCAGTGCATCGGACGGTTCAACGAAGTGCGGTACTGCGCCTCCATCACGATGGACATGGCGATGAGGAAGACCGCCAAGGCACTTTGGATGACGATAAACACCTTGTTGAACACCATTTTTGTATTGCGTCGGAAAGTGCCTTTCACCACATCGATAGGCTCCACACGGCTGGCAAAGAAGGCCGGAATGATGCCGTTCAAAACGCCAACCACCACAATAACAGCCAGATAAGCCAAAATATAAGATGGTTTCATCTGCACTTGAATCGGGATATCCGGATTATTGAGCAAGTCATTGACCGAAGGCGCAAACAGATAGGCCAACAGCAATCCAAGGCCAAAACAAACCGCCGTAAACGCTAATGATTCAGCGATATACTTCCAAACAATCTCACCCTTCTGCGCTCCAAGCAAGCGGCGCGTAGCCATCTCCTTGGCGCGTTTTCCTGTGAGGGCAAACGAAAGATTGATGTAATTGAACACCGCAGAGAGTAACAGCAACAATCCAACAATGGCCATGAGTTTCAATGTTTTGAGATCGCCATGTTTCAGTTGCTTATTGGGTCCACCAAAGTCTTTGAAAAACAGTTGGTCGAAGCGGGTCATGTCCAAGCGTTCGAAGAAGGCCTGACCGTACATGTCGGGATAAATCTCCTTGCAGACCTGCTCCACCTTGTCGTAAATCACCTGCGGGTCGGTGCCTTCGGCAAACTTGATGAAAGGAATGGTTGTGCCGTAGCGGTCGTAAGGCATGTCCCACGCGACCTTGTTGATGCGGTCATGCTCATTGACAATCACATCTACAGGAGGAAACACCGTATTGACAAAATCCTCAAGGATGCCGATGATGACATATTTGTCAAGAATCAAGTCGATGGTTTGACCAACCTGCAGGTCATATTTTCTCGCCAATCTCTCGCTCACAATGATATTCAAAGGCACTTCGATGCCATCCGGCCCACCTTCGATGAATTTGAAGTAAGGAAACATCGTGAAAAACTCCTTGCTGACGGCAGCGTATGAGAGTTCAACCTCTTCGCCCTCGACCAGCATCGAAGGCGGGTTGGCCTCATTGCAATACCGAGCAGCCAGTTCCACTTCGGGCACACGGTCAGTCACCTCATCAACAAAAGCGTAGGTCAAACCGAGATAGCCAGGCATGCCGAAGCAATAGATGTTCTTTCTATCAGGACTTTCGCGTGTGATGCTATATTGCTGCCACGCATAGCTGCCGATGATGATGACAAAGGCGAGGCTCACGGCCAAACCCATCGCCTCGATGGCGGTGTAGAGTTTGTTTCGGGAAAGGAATTTCAGGTAGCTGCTCATGATCATCAATTATTTTTCAACGATTTAACAGGATTCATCCTTGCCACATGATTGCTGCTCAACACGACCACAACGGTCACAATGAGAAGGATTACCGAGGCGCCGATGATGAAATAGAGCGGTGAGAGGCTGACGCGCATGGCGAAAAGCTCCAGCCATTTGTCGGACACGAAGTAGGCGACCGCTATGCCGAATAAAGTGGCAATCAGGGCGAGTTTCAGCACATCCACCACAAACATCTTGATGATCTCACCCGACACGGCACCATTCACTTTACGGATGGCGACCTCCTTGCTGCGGCGGTTCGACTCGTCACGCACAAAGCCGATCAAACCCATCAAGGCAATGGCCAGAGCGAACAAAGCACCTATGGTGAACGTGCGACGCATCTGGAGTAATTCGGCATACTCTTTCTTAACCAATTCAGTATAAGGTTTCACCTCGATATTGTTCCGCTCGGGCAGACATTCCTCAACGACCGATTTCACCTTTTCTATGGTTGAAGGATTTACCTCGCGCACCTTCACCACAAGCTTATTCATCGCCCGTGACCAATCATCAGTACCATAGTTCCAATCCGTGTTCCAGCAGAAACGGATGCTTGCGCGGTCATCGTTGCCCATCATTGAGCCGATGACATAATCCTCATATACGCCACAAATGGTATAAACGTCATCATCGTCATCGCTATGCTCCGAAATCAGGATATCCTTCCCCACCGCGCCATCGCTCCAGTCGGCATAAAGATTCATCTCCTTCACGAAGCTCTGACTCACCGCCACATCCTTCGGCTTCGACGGGGCTTTGCCCTCTATCAAACGGAAGCCCATCATATCGAAGAAGCCCTCCGTCGCCACATATTGGTCGCACACACCCATCAAATACTTCGACGGGTTGTCGGGCAGCATGATGTTGTTTCCAGACGTCTTTTCCAAAGGGATGCTATAGGTCAGCTCTGCTGCCTCCACTTCGGGATATTGCCGCAGTTTCTCTGTAATCAGTATCAAATTGTCCTTGTCCGCTCCTTTCAGCGGGACATACAGCAACTGCTCGTAATCGTAGCCCATATCAGCGTTCATAGCAGAGTTGTATTGCCTATCAGCCACGATAACCAAAGGCAACAAGATGACATTGATGCCGACTTGCACCATCAGCAATGTGAGTTTCCAACGGCGCTTGTTTTCCCTGTATCCGCTGAAGGCTGTCGAAACAGGAATCCTGACAAACATCATCGCGGGGATAAGAGCAGAGACCAGGAAAATAAGGACGATGATAGTGACAAGCACCCTGCGGGTCTGCGGCACCATAAGACTTCCGACCGGCACGCCCAACAGTGACTCGATGACCCCGTTAAACGCCCATATCAGCAAGGCCGCCACAGCCAATGCAGCCAACAGGTTCAAGGCCGTTTCCCTGATGAGCATCCAATAGATGCTGCCCGCACCGGCCCCATAGCATTTCCTGACCCCCATCTCCTTGGAGCGGCGCACCACATCCGAGATGACTATCAGCAGGTAGTTAAGTACCGACACCAGAAGCAGCAAGAAAGCCACTACTGACAGAATCAACACATAGTTTTTGATTGTTTTCTCATGGCGGTGCATGGTGGCGAGAGGGGTCAACGTGTACCAAATCTTTGAGCCGTCACGCTCCAACTCCTCCAAAGGCTGGTGCGCCTCCTGCATTTTGCGGATGGCATCTTTCAGGCTGTTGGGATCCACATTGGGCGCCAACTTGACAAATCCGCGATAGCGGTCGTTGCCCAGCCAATTGTTGATGCTCCACTCTCCAAACGCAGCAATGGTTGTTACCATGTCACATTGCACACTGCCATTCTTCGGAAAGTCTTCAAACACTCCCACAACAGTCAGTCTAGTCTTCGGGCCCCATACTTCAGTATAGATTTGTTTGCCGATGGCTTCGTTCACGCCGCCTAATTTTTCCGCAAAACTACGACTGACGGCAATGTCGCCATTGTACTCCTGCAAAGCCTGCATCGGGTCGCCCGCAAGGAATTCACGTTTGAAAAAGTCGAAGAAGCAGGTGTCCGCGCCGATGCATAAACCCGTTATGAGGTTGTCATTTTCATCATAAAAGTTGCCGCTAATCAAATTGGAATAGCGCGTTGCCGCTTCCACACCCGGCACTTCCGCCTTGAAGCCCGGGGCGATGCCTCCCGAAGTGCCTATGTAGTCAGTGGGGTCGCCACCTTCCTGGAAGATGATGTTCTCGGTAATCCAATAGATGCGGTCCACATCCTTGTAGAAACTGTCGTACGACAATTCGAAGCACACCTTGGCAATCAGCACGATGCCAATGGCGAGACCGATCCCGAGAGAG
>CAJOIF010000079.1 GCA_905234765.1 uncultured Bacteroidales bacterium | reverse complement strand
GAAGTACATCTTCATCTGTCCGATATATTCTTCCTTCGTGATGGGTTGAGGTAACCCTTTGTTGACTTCATCTACAAACTGGGCGCAATGCTCAATCATTTCCTCCATCGTGCAGTCTTGCAAGAACTTGCCGTCCTTATAGCAGTACATGCAATAATCCTCGTTTTTACTCCCATCGGCGTTCGTGCCGAGGACTTCTACTGTGAGCGGCATTCCGCAGCTCTGACAAAATTTCTGTTCCATATTATTCGTTTTACATATCAAATCGGCTGCAAAATCAGCTACAAGGACGAGTTAATGCTGAACTTTTCTTCTTTTATGCCAATTACCTCCATGTTCATTTTGTTCAGATGGCGCAGGTAGTCGGCTTGATAGCTCATCCAGCAAGTATAGTTGTGGTTCTTTTCCATAATACTGCGAACCCTAGGGTCACTTATGTAGGTTAATCTTGGGAGGTCTAAATATGTTCATTTCTTCATCAATTAAAGGTTTATGAACTTTCATTTCGGTGCAAATTTTCCATATCATCAAAAGTTGTTAAAACGCGAACTCATATCCCGCCCCCAACCAACCTCGGAAGCCGGTCTCTTTGGTGTAGGATTTCAGTATCGTCCCATCTGCGTTGGCGTCCACTTCCTTGTCGATGCAATAGTCGCCCATGAGGTAGAAATTCAGGGTGCTATTGCGGTTGAGTTTAATGTCCACGCCGAGGGAACCGCGATAGCGGTTGAGGTAGCCGCCGTTGAAACCCTCGAGGAACCAACCTGGGTCGCCTTCCTGCACCAGACCGTCGACGGTGCCGTAATTGATGCCGTCGTAGGCGGCGTTGATAACGGGAGCGTTCAGATAGTTTCGCAGCTCAATATAAGCGTATGGCTCCACCTTTCGAAAGCCAAGGTATTTCGCCGTCAGGCGACTTTTGAGCATCAGCGCGTTGGCGGGATTCTGATACACGTTGTAGTCGCCGGTACGATGGGTGAGTTGCATCCGCTCCTTGAGCGAAAGGTTCCAGTCGCCGTACCTCATGGTGCCTTTCACGTCGATCATGAAACGGTGACGGGCATTCTTGAAGGCCTTGGCACTGGAGCTGTACCCATTGATGAGAGCATAGCCTGCGCCAATCTTGATGTTCGGATGTATCTTGTAGTTGAGGCTGAGGGTGCTCTGCAAGCGGTCGAAAGCCCCGAAGTTGTTGTCGAAACGCACCTCCTCTTCAAGGGAAACGTGCAATCTCCTGACAATCTTTTTGTCCAACGTGAAAGATAGCCTTCCGCCGAATTCCGGGTCAAGGGCAGTGTCGGTTTGTGCCGCCGCCCAAAGGGGAAATAATAGTCCCAATAATATGATTATCCTATTTTTCATAACTTTCACCTTTCACTTTACACATTTAAAACGGTCCATGTCCGCCGCCACCAGGGCCTCCACCGCCGCCATTGCCACCCGTATAGGACGACAAGCTGACCGACGAACCTCCGCTGACGGAAGCGTCTTGATATAACAAACCTTCAAAATAACTTGTGCCGCCACCTACCGAAACGCCCGATGAAAGCGCAGGTGTGGATGCACCCGAAACCACCAAAGGCGTGCCACCGCTCGACGGCGTCTTGAAAGCGTAAACCGTGGAGCCAACGGTCAAGGCATACCAGGTGTTCTGCGACCAGGAAGAAGCCGAATAGCAGCCCTGCGTCAGCGATGATCCGCTCTCCAGTCCGCCGATGGCAATGAGCGTGCCGCCTTCCACATAGAGTTTGTAACCGCCTTCGGTGTTGGCATCGATGGCCACTTCGGGCGAGCTTGAGCCTATGGCGTACACCACGCCGCCTTTGATGTAGCAGTTGCCGTTGGCATCGAGGCCGTCGTTGCCTGCCGAGTGACCGCAGACGTAGCCTCCGCTGATGGTGAATTCACCCGCCGAGTTGATGGCATCATCCGACTGCGAGTAGCTGTAAACCTCGCCCCCGCTGATGGTAATCGCGCCCTTCGACTCAATGCCTTCGTGTGCAGTGGCTTTGACGACGAGGCTACCGCCCGTGATGCTCAAGTTACCATCGAACTTGATGCCTTTGGCACTCACACCGTCTGAACTGCTTTGTCCACCTCCAGGGAAGCCTCCGCCGCCCGACGAGCCGTAGTTGCTTCCTGTGACGGTCACATTGACGATACCTCCACGAAAGATGCCATAGCCATCGCAGCTGATGCCCTTGGCACCGGTGCCGCTGCTGCTGAGGTTCAGCGTGCCACCGGTCATCTTGATATAGTCGTTAGCCTTCAGGCAGGCAGGTTTCAGCGTGTCGCTACCACTGATAGTGGCAGCGGTAGTGGTGTTCACCGTAATGGTTCCTTCCATGAAGTGAAGGTAGTCATCACTGACGATGCCGCTCTTGCCAGAAGCCGCAACAGCCAAACTTCCCGTGCCGCTGAAGACCAACTGGCCTTCGCTGAACAGCACCGCCTTCTCATCCTCGGTGGATGGGGTGTCGGTGTAGGAAGTGCCGTCGGCCAAAGCGTTCGTTCCTTTGAGTACGATGAAGGTTCGCTTGCCCTTGTTGGGTGCCGAGGTCGGACCTTGCACGTTGATGGCTGCGCCGTTGGGGTTGGTGAGGCTCACCCCGTTAAGGGTAATGCCCTGTTTGCTGCCGCTATAGAGCTTGAAGAAGCCGTCGGCAGCCGTGCCGCTAAGCTCATACATTACATGCTCTTCGCCTGCATAGATGATGGTCACGTCATTGCCGTTGATGGTCACAGTGAAATCATCGGTTGCTCCTGTCACAACGGCATCGCCATGATCAGAGAAAGATACATAGACAGTTTGGGCGAAGGTAGTCCCCGAGATGTCGTCGCTCACATCGTCCGACGTGGCAATACTGTCAACGCTGACAATGTTGTCCTTCTGGCAGCCTGTCGCAAAAAGCGCCAATGCAACAAGAAGGCACAGCTTTCTTAAAAGATGGAATCCATTCATTATCATGTTCAAATTGATAGATTATCAACGTGAAAACTATTATAATTATTGCATATTGGCAACATCTTGCGGCGGTAACTCTGCTTTAACAAACAACAAACTGTTATTTCAGCATCGCCTTAATGTCGGCCTTCATGTCCTTAGGCATAGCATTACAGTTCCGTCACGGGATCATGTTGGCAGGCAGGTCCAGATGGTGTGGATGTAAAGGAAAGTCGCATTTACAGCAGCCCACTAGATTTCAGCACAATTTTTGTAGTAATAACTCGTTTTGGTATTAAGACAAACCTAAAGACTTATCGTTATGAAAAAAGTGTTTTTTAGTTTAGTGCTCCTCTGCGGCCTGGCCCTGATCAGCACCAGTTGCAATGACGACAATAACGGAACGCCTGTCACCCCCGAAGTACAATCTGGCAAAATGACGGTGAACACCACCACGTCAGACATCGTCACCGCCAAAGCCGTCACTTATGGGCAGACAAACGCCATTGTCCTAGCCAACAAAGAGATGACTGCCGACAAGAACGAAGGCATCGCCATAGTCTTCAACGGTCCCATCACCCCCGGCACCTACACTATGGGCAACAACACAAAAGACCCAGTCCCCACTGTGGTCGGCTTCCACGAGTTCAACCTCGGCGAGTTGCCCTTCATCATGGGCGCCGACACCTTGTTTTTTGGCGACACCTACTATTGGCTGAACGGCGAACTGGCTGTCGTCCGAAACAACGATGGCACTTATAACGTCATTTTGTCGCAATGCATGGGCGTCAACAACAACGGCCAAAATGTCAATCTGGCACTTAACTTCAATGGTCCACTGACACCTTACACCTTCGACAC
>CAJOIF010000078.1 GCA_905234765.1 uncultured Bacteroidales bacterium | reverse complement strand
GTGTTTGTGGTCGTGGGGCATCACCACCTCGCCCATGTCGCCCGTGCGGACTTCCTGGCCGTTGATGATGGCGGGGATTTCAACGATTTCGTTGGATTGTCTTTCGAGTTCCTTCTGGAGTTCGATTCTCTCCGGAGAGCCTGGTCTGTAAGCTTTTACAGGCTCGTTGTCCGGCTTCGCAAATGTGATCAGTGCGTTGTTCATTGCTTGTTATTTAAGATTTAAAGATTTAAAAATTCAAAATTAAAAAATGCGGTGCAAATATAGTAAATTTCGTTGGGAACTGCTTTTGTGAAGATTTTTCTTCAAAAAACTAATGTTGTCTGCTCCATCGCGAATGAAACCTTATTTCTGTATGGCGGTCTCAAGCAGTCTCATTCGGTGCGTTCCGTCAGGTTTTGATTCAAGTATGATTTTTAGCCATCCTAATTTCTTCTTTCCATCATCTGCTTTCTTGATAAAACCAATGTATTTCTCCTCATCTAATGGAAAATTAAGCGATGGGTCATCAAAAATGTAAGAGGCATGATAATAAACGGTGTCGTTTGAACAGTATTCTTCTCCATAGGCATTATAAGGGTATAAGAATATGGGTCGCGGCCTATATTCAAAGAAATCTTTTTCTGAAAGTTGGTCTCCGGCATTGCAAGGACGGGGGACGCATGTACGATAAGTTTGGATGTAGATGTCGGAAACGGATGTTTGCTTATAATCATCAAAGTCCTCTATGATAACTATGGTGGTGCCGTTAGAATGTAAAATAGTAGTGTCGGAATGATAGTAGTCATCGACATAAACTTGATTGCAATACAATTTTACATCTCCAGAAATTCTTGATGTAAAGCGTTGGCGAAATGAGAAATACTCATCGTTAGTAACATATTCAAAAGGCCAGAAATTTCCTCCATAAGATTCAAGTATAATATCTCCGATTTCGTCATAATCAAAGTCAACATAATTATAGCATGAGAGCCAATTTATAGGTTCGCCTTGATAAGGGTTGGAATAACTCAAGAAAGTTGTGTCGTATGCGACGACATGCATATTCTCTGTGTCTCCGAAAGTAATCGTGTTAGTGAACCAGCTGAAATCTTTTCCGCACGATGTCATGCCGCAAAATACCGCCAAAACCAATGCAAAGAATAGTGCTTTTTTCATTTTTGAGTCGTATTATGGTTTCAAGATAGGTTGTAATTGTAGTAAATACCGTTGCGAGCGAAGCAAAGCAAATTATTAAGTTAAGATTTGTGTCAGATTTGCTTCCAAATAGTTATTTCAGCCGTTTGACGGCCTGCAACCGATGCGTGTGCTCGTCGCGTTCCTTGTTGAAGATTCCTGTCTGGTCAAGGTAGTCGATGCGTACCTGTCCCGAGCAGTGGATGATTTGTTCGTTGCCCATGACGATGCCCACATGGGTGATATGTCCATCTTCTTCGCCAAAGAACGCCAAGTCGCCGGGCTGGGTCTCCTGCAGGAAATACACCAACTCGCCTTCTTGGATCTGTTGTGAGGCATCGCGTGGCAATACCCATCCTGCGAGGCGGGCACACACCTGTGTCAAGCCAGAACAGTCGATGCCCATCACGGTGCGGCCACCCCAAAGATAGGGGGCGCCGAGCAGTATCTTGGCATAGTCCAACATCAGCTTGGGATGGAACTCCGAGGGTATCTCCACCGCGTCGGGATGCGGCTCATAGAGCGGTGTCCCCAAGCTCAAATACTGGCCATTGTATTCAACAACGGGCTTGTTGGTGAGATACGGCTCCTGGCTTTTCAAAGCCTTGTATTCCTCTTCGCTGATTTCTGAGAATTGCTTCGCTTGTATCCAGCCTTGATAACGGTCGAAATCGGTTTGGACAAGTATCCATTCATGGAGTTTGTCCAAAACCGTATATGTCTCATTGTAAAGCAGTTGGTTCACCATTTCCGAGCCGTGTCGTGCCTCTTTGCGCAAGGCGATGGCGGAAAGTTTGCATATGCCGTAGGTCATAGTTTTCGAGCATTTTTGTGACCGCTAAATTAGGCAACAATTTGTTTCATGCCGCCTTTTTTCGCCGTTTTTTTTCAATCGATTGTAGTTTTTCTTAATTTAGCACTCGGTTTAATCATCTTAGATGATTTATAAATGGTTGTTTATGAGTAAGATAAAAGATTTCTTCAATAGAATAAGGCATAATTATTACGGTATCGCCAAAGCCTTGGCCTTTTTGGTGGTCATCGTTTTGGTGTGTTGGCTGATGCCGCGCACGGGCAAGTTCAAGTATGAGTACCAACTCTCGAAACCTTGGCAGCACGAGACCCTTTACGCACCTTTCGATTTCCCGATTTACAAGGACAACGAAACGTTGGCAGCCGAGACCGAAGCGGCGTCCGCCAATGTGAAGCCAATTTTCAGGTTTAATGACAATGAGATGACTGCCGCCCGAAATGCCTTGTTCAATGCCTTTGAATCCCGCTGGGGCGAAAGGGATGCTGCGGAAAAGGAGCATAACCTCAACGCTTTGTTTGCCGTTTATGATTCCATTGAAAACAGAGGCATTGTGGCCTACGACAACGCTACCAGCAATCTGGCTCCCGAAGACGAGGTCAGCATTGTCCGCAACAGGGTTATGCGTACCGCCCGTTATGGTGATTTCTATAGCATGAATGAGGCTACCGAGGCCGTGTCGACGATGCTGGGCCGTGGCGACCATTTCGACAAGAAGATGCTTTCAGAATTGATTAATGGGGCATTACGGCAGAATGTGTTCTACGACGCTGACCTCACCAAACAGGAAATTGACAAGGCAGTGTCGTCAGTGTCGTTGACCTACGGTATGGTACAAAAGGATGAAATCATTGTTTCGGAAGGCGAGGTGGTGGATGCACATACCTACAACGTGTTGAATTCATTGCAACGTGAATACACCTCGCGCTCGATGTCGACGGACGACTCGATACGCGTGCTGCTGAGCCAGATTTTTCTCGTGACCCTGGTTTTCGCGCTGATGGGCTTATATGGCAACAAGTTACACGAAAAAGTCTATGCTGAGTTGAAGAACATCGTGCTGCTGCTCACGCTCATGCTGCTGATTATCATCCCGTCGTATATCTTAGTGAGGTATGCTCCTGGCTTGATATATATGATGCCAGTGTGCCTGCTTGCTATCATGGTAGGCTCGTTCTTCAACCTCCGCTTGGCGTTTTCCACCCAGGTCTTCGCCGTGATGTTGATATCGTTAGTGGTGCCTAATCCTTTCTTGTTCATCTTCATGCAACTCGTGGCCACGGTGCTGACGGTATTCAGCATGTCGAACACGAGGGCGCACCATCGCTTCATCCAGGCGGCCTTGTTTGTGTTTGTGGGCTATCTGTTGGTGTATGTCGCCTTCACCTTCCTGTCGACCAGTGAGATAGACTGGTGGGATGTGCTTCTGCTGGTGCTCAACGCGTTGTTTACCTTGTTGGCGCAGCCGCTTATCCTTATGTTTGAACGCATCTTCGGCGTGACCACCTCGCTCTCACTGATGGAGCTGAGCAACACCAACACACCTTTGTTGCGTCAGCTGGCTTCCACAGCCCCAGGCACCTTCCAACATTCCATCCAGGTGGCCAACCTTTGCGAGGAGGTGCTTTTCGAAATCGGAGGCGACACGTTGCTCGCCCGCACAGGTGCCTTATACCACGACATCGGCAAGATGCAGAATCCGATGTATTTCACCGAGAACCAGCATGGGGCTTATAGCCCGCATAATGACCTCTCCAACCAAGAAAGCGCAGAAATCATCATTTCGCATGTGACCGACGGCATCGAGATGGCACACAAGGCCCGCATTCCCGAGCGCATCATCGACTTTATTCGTACGCACCACGGCACACGCCGCACCGAATATTTCTATATCAACGAGCAGAAGGCGCATCCCGACGAGGAAATCGACCCGACGCCATTCACCTACCACGGTCCTGCGCCGTTCTCACGCGAGACCGCCGTGCTGATGATGTGTGACAGCATTGAGGCCGCCTCGCATAGCATTAAGGATCCAGACGAAAAGAAGATCAGCGACATGGTGGATAACATCATCAATAAGCAGATGGAGGCGGGGCAGTTCCTCAACACTGACCTCACCCTGCATGACATTGAAACCTGCCGCAAAGTCTTGAAAAAGAAATTGATGAATATCTATCACGTCAGGATCGCCTATCCGGAGAAATAATGTAGGGGCGGACCCTGACATGAACCCCGAAAGTTGGACAAAAAACTTTCGGGGTTTTATTATGTCACAAAAGAGGAACAAACACACATTCGAAGATCGACTGAAGTACATGA
>CAJOIF010000077.1 GCA_905234765.1 uncultured Bacteroidales bacterium | reverse complement strand
GGTCACCACCAATGACGACGGCACCAAGACCGTCACCATGGAGAATCTCAAGCTGAAGAACGTGGAACACGACAACGAGTTCTTCTTCCCCATCATCGACGGCTCACTGCAGTACCACGGGTATATGTATGAGTTGAGCCTGTAAGGTAACACAATACCTATTTAAAATCCCTGATTCGATAGCTGCGGTTGCGGTTGCCGCCGTGCGACTCCAGATAGCCGAATTCTGTGAGTTGGCGCAAATAGCGCTTGGCCGATTTTCTGCTTTCCGGCACTTTGAGATAGGATAGGTACGACTTGCCACCTAGGCCAGCAGTGACGTTGAGTTTGCGCAACTCACCTTTGGCTGCCGCTGCCCAGGCCATAGCCAACTACTTCCAACCAAGAGGTGACCGCCAAGAACGACCCCACCGACCTGCTGAACCGTATCGACAAGCAACACGGCACCCATATTGTGGAGTACGCTGAGCAGATTGGCCTCGGGACACGTAAAGTTAGCCTTATTACTTTACCATAACCTTTTTCACTTCAGTTCCGGCTTTCACGAAGTATAAACCGCTGGAAAGACCTTGCAGGTCGATGGTCTGTTTGTTGTCCACGAACAAAGTTCTCACGACGCGGCCCATCTCATCGACGATGGTAACGAGACCTTCGGCTTCGATGGTGAGGGTTTCAGTAGCGGGATTGGGATAGATGTTCACAGTGGCGTTTTCGTTTTCTCCAACGCCCACATTGCCGCAATCGTCATAGAGTTGGATGCCTTGCCATTCCTCGGCGGCTTCGAAGGCTTCGATGCAGTTGCAGGGCACAATGATGTGCACATGGTCGTTGATGTCGGCGAAGGCATCGTCCCAAAGGTAGAACGGCTCGGTGCTGTGGATGAAGATGTAATCGAGCTCCTCGCAATAGCTGAAGGCATTCGAATTGATCTGCTGCATACCTTCCGGAAGTTCGATATATTCCAAGATGTGGCAGTTGGCAAACGAATGGTAGCCGATGTTCACGATGGTGCTGGGCAAGGTGACACTAGTGAGGTTGACGCAACCGTAGAACGCCTCGCTGCCGATGTAGCGGACCCTGTACGACTCCCCATTGATGGTTTCCGTTTCAGGAATGACCACATCACCCGAATAGGTATTTGGCTCGTCGTCGTTAACCACGATCAAAAAGGCCTCGCCACAACCGCCACCTGGAAGCTGCTGCGTGACTTTGCGGTAATAGATGCCATTGACATAGTAATCATAGGCGAATGCACTCTGGCAAACCATCATGAGCGCCAAGGTTAGAAAAGAAAAGATAAATGTTCGTTTCATAATTGCAATTATTAGTGATAATGTTAACGTTTCCTTAGGTGCATAAAAACGGGGAAAAATAACAGCTGCAAGAAAAAAATTCATTTTATTGGGGAAAAAACGCAAAGTGACGTTATTTTTCAATCTACTTTTGCAACTAAACCATCAAAAGACACAATAAAAATGGCATCTTCCGAGTCACAAGAGGCCGAAAAAAGCCGCATCGAAACCAGTCATGCTGAATTCAATGCCTTGATACTTCGTCACAAGGCTATGATTTGGCATATCTGTTCCGACTATAGACTCGGGAGCGCTTGGAACACTGAAGACTGCGTCCAAGAAGTGATCATGAACCTATGAAGCTTCAAAAGCTTCGAGGGACGTAGCTCGGAAAAAACCTGGGTGTGGCGCGTTGCCACCAACACCATGTTGATGCTTCGACGCAAAGACGTCAGAAGTCCGCAAACGGAGCCCATCGAAACGGAAAATGAGGATACAAAAGACGACGGGCCAAGCAACGACAGCTACCAGCAACTGCAACAACTTATTGAGACAATGCCTGAAGAAAGCGGCGTTGTTATCAGAGCCTTCCTCGATGGCTTCTCCTACAAGGAAATCGCCGAAATGACCGACAGTACGGTGGGTGCCATAGCCATGCGCATCGCCCGACTCAAGCGGACACTAAAGAAAATGTACGACAGAGAAAACAATCTATAGCAATGAAAGACAATATAAAAACACCGCGTCAAAGCACACAGCAAAACGATTTCGAAACCCAATGGCGGCACCGCCAGCAGTGGGAAGAGCGAGCCGAAAAGTCAGTACCTGACGACAAAACTTTTCTGAATTGGGCTGAAAAGGCGCAACAAGCCCCTGTCGTTTCAGAAGTGAATGTCACCCCTCTCCCATTGCACCGCAACAGACGCTGGATACCCTACGCAGCTGCAGCCAGCATTGTGATTGGCGTGGCCATCATCGGGCTGACCCACATCAGCCAATCCAACGACGGACTTCCCGTGGCCGAGGAAGTGACGGTGGAAAGCCAAACCATCCACTTCGTGTGCAACAACGGCTGCTCGGCACAAGACATCATGTCGCTGGCCAACAAAGCCTTTAAATAACAAAACCTAAAGATGATGAAAAGCCTTATTCCATATTTCGCCGTACTCCTTGCCTTGGGGCTGTCAGCCTGCAAGGAAAGGACTGCATCCCCAGAGAAAACACCCTGCCAAAAGGCTGCGATGGAATTGTACTGCAAGTATGCCGACAATGCCAACCTCACCGTGGCCTATCTCGGCGACTTATCCGTCAACGGAAAGTGCATCGACGCCTTGATGCTGCAAGCCGACAATGAACCGGACTGGGAGGCCCTGAAATGGGATTTCGGTTTCATGTCATACGACTCCACGGCATTCCATTGCCCAACCGACGACAATCCTCTTATGATAGGTGTCGGCATCGAGACCGATTTCTTGGACGACGCCATCTTCGACACCGTGACCGACATTAGCCAAATCCCCGAAAAAGACATAGAGCGGTTCACGCACATCGTTGCCGACAAGATGCGCGAAGTCATGAACAGTTTCCAGGCCCCCGACTCGTTGCTGCCCAACACCGCCTTCATCATCGGTCAAGGCGAGATAGAACAGGAAGGCACAGGGAATTCCTACGACGACTACATTCTGAATGTCGCACGCTCCCTTGTCGTCGGGATGATCGACGAAAGGCTCCATCCCAATACGATTCCTGATCCTGACCTGCAACAGCAAAAAGACTGGAACCACAGCATCATGGACGATGCACAAACTCACGGTCACATAGGCTATATCACCGCTGCCGACAACGAGGAACGCGCCTTATGGCTCTTCTTCTATGACGACCAAGAGGAATGCAACACCATCATTGCTCACATTAGCGAAGACATGATTATCAATTACAAATAAACCATTCATCAAATTCAATTCACATGAAAAAACATGTATTTTTCCTTCTGTTGTGCACTTTTGCCATGATTGGCATGACACAGGCACAAAACCGTGGCGACATCCAACTGAAAGCCATCGAAATGAACAACATTATGATCCCACAAGACCAACTGCCTTCCGAAGGTTCTTGGTTCTCGTACGTCGGCGACTATTCTTCACCTCAAATCATCGGTATCGGCATGCCCTTCAACTGGGGGTATATGTTTCCGGCTGAACTGTTGAGCGAGTACAAGGGTTGCTCCTTCACCCAGTTTGGTTTCTTAGATGCAGGCGAAGAGCAATTTGCCACCACCTACACCGTCAACTTCTATCTTGGCGGCGATACTGCTCCACAAACTTTGGTTTCGACGCAACAGTTCGAAATCACTGGTACGGTCGGCGATGTTGTCACCTTCAGACTCGACACGCCTGTTGAGATCGACGGCACACAAAACATCTGGTTGACCTTCTACCATGACGGCTCCATCCAATATCCTGCTCCTGCCGTTGCCGATGTGGGCAACCCCAACAGCCGTTGGCTTGGCATCGATGGCTATGGCTGGATGGACGTGGCCTCTGTCAGCAGCGAGGCCTACAGTTGGCTGGCATGGGTTTATGTGGACGGCTACGACTGGATTAATGAAAGCAACGAATCTGTCGCCGTGTATCCCAATCCCACCACTGGCAATGTGAATATCGCTGCTCCGGGCATTAATCACATCACGGTGATGAACACGCTCGGCCAGGTGGTTTACGACAGCAAAGCCGACGGAAACATGACCACCCTCGACATGAGCTCCTATCAAGCGGGTGTTTATATGGTGCGTGTGACCACTGAAAACGGCGAGAGCGTAAAACTCGTCTCTAAACAATAATAATGCGTTTTTTGAGTTTACTAATATAGCTATCAGCAGTCAGCCATCAGCTATCAGCCACCGTGCTACCAAGCTGAGGGCTGACGGCTTATAGCTAATGAAAAAATTGAAGTATAACCTTAGAAAGATACTACATTCTCCTCGCGTTCCTGCTCTTTGGAGTAGGTCTTCGCGCACAACAGACCAACCTCACTGAGGCCGTCGACTTCACCGTCACCGACTGCCACGGACAGACCTACAACCTCTTCGAGATCCTTGACCGCGGTCAAGCCGTCTTCATCGACTTCTTCTTCTACACCTGCGGCCAATGTCAGCAGATTTCGCCTTACATCACAGGTTCTTATACCCAAATGGGCTGCAATATGCACGATGTGTTTTATATCGAGATCTCATACATCGACAGCGATGCCGTCTGCCAGCAATGGGCCAACGAATATGGCGTTGAGTTCCCCACCGTCGGTAGGGATGGTGGCGGCAACGAGGTCTTCGACCTTTATGGCATCATGGCCTGTCCTACCCTCGTCCTCATTATGCCTGACCGTAGCATTCCCATCCGTGGCCTGCTTGACCTCTACCCCTTCTCGGCACAAGATGTGGTCAATGCCATGCAGCAAAATGGCCTGCAACCTCACGATTGCACGGGCACACTGACCGTCAACCCGCAGACCTTGCACATCTACAACGATGGTGAGACCTACCAGCCTGGCCAACTGACCATCTCCAATATGACCGCTGAAGACGTTACTGTCAATACCTTCACTGCCGACCCCATCTTTGCATTACAATGCATGTATGAAGGTCAAGATGTCACCGAGGGCATGACTGTCGCCGCTGGACAAACCGCCACCGTGGAAGTTTTTGTCGACGTTCCTGTGAAGGAGAATTTCGAAGGAAAGATGTATGTCAACACCTCGGCGGGCAACTTCGAGGTCGACATCGTTTACGAGATGACCGTCGGCATCGATGAAAACAGCACGACGTTGACCCTGTTCCCAAATCCCGCCAACGAAAGCGTAACCCTCCAAGGCGAAAACTTTGGCGTGGTAAGCCTTTACAATGTAGTCGGGCAGAAAGTCGAGACTTTCTACACCGACGAGTCGCAATTAGTGATCCCGACTGCCAAGTACCAAGAAGGCATCTACTTCATCAGGACAAGCAACGGTAACACGCAACGCTTGGTGATTGTGCACAAGTAAGTTTTAAGGTTTATAGTGAACAATCCGCCATTCGAGCGAAAGCTTGAATGGCGGATTTGTTTTCTTCACCTCTGTTTCCTCCGAAACTCCATCATGAATTGCCCATGCATCACACAAGAACCTTTGCGGCGTTTGTTCTCAACCAATGAAAACAGTATTAAAAGTCTTCCTTATGGCCATCGCTTATCTGGCCTTGTTCATTTTGGGTGCTGCACATGCGACTGGCCGAGCGTGTGATGAAAAAGGCTGCCGAAGCATTGAATTAATCATTTTCGTACCTTTGCATCCAGTTTTAGAAGGATTGCAACCATGCGTGAAATTTGGGCTTTAGTCAATGAGATGTCGCCGTATCTGTTGCTGGGATTCGCTTTTGCGGGACTGTTGCACTCGTTTGTGCCAGCCAGCCTGTATCGGCGTTATCTTGGCAAAAACAGCTTCAGCAGCGTCATTTGGGCGGCGATTCTCGGGGTGCCGCTTCCGCTCTGCTCTTGCGGCGTAATCCCTACGGCCATGTCGCTGCGGAAAGAAGGGGCCTCGAAAGGTGCCACCACCTCGTTCCTGATTGCCACGCCACAAACGGGTGTCGATTCCATCTTGGCCACGGCTTCGTTGTTGGGCGTTCCCTTCGCTATCCTGCGACCTGTGGCGGCGCTTGTCACGGCTTTGTTTGGTGGTGGCGTAGTGACTATGGCCACGCGCAATGAGCCCAACGAAGCCGTACAAAAGCAGGCTGAAGACAAGCCGAAACTCAGTTTTTGGCAGAAGTGTCTGGAGGCTTTGCGATATGGTTTTGTGGACATGATCCAGGACATCGGCCGATGGCTCGTGCTGGGCTTGGTCATCGCGGGACTGATCACGGTTTTCGTGCCCGACGATTTCTTCCTGCGTTTTGCCGACACGCCCATCCTGAGCATGCTGGTGATGCTGGCTATCTCTATCCCGATGTATGTGTGCGCCACGGGTTCCATCCCGATTGCCGTCGCGCTGATGCTCAAAGGCATCACGCCCGGTGCGGCACTCGTCCTGCTGATGGCAGGGCCAGCCTCCAACATGGCTTCCATCCTGGTCATCCGCAAGGTGCTGGGGCGGAAGACGCTGTGGCTCTATCTGCTGTCGATCACCTTGGGTGCCTTTGCCTTCGGCTTGGGTGTGGATTACCTGCTGCCTCGTGAGTGGTTCACCTCTCATCTGGTGCTGACTCACGCCTGCTGCCATGCCACGCCGGCCTTGTTCAACGTGATTTGCAGCATCGTTTTGGGCTGCCTGCTGGTCTATGCGCTCATTATGAGATTTGTACCAAAGAAAAAAGATAAGACTATGGAAACAAGAGTGTTCAAAGTGGACGGCATGATGTGCAACCACTGCCGTGCCAATGTGGAAAAGACCCTGCAAGGCTTGCAGGGCATCGATGAAGTGACTGTTGACCTCGCCGCTGGTACCGCCACCGTCAAAGGCGACATCACCGATGAGGCCGTCATCAAGGCCATCACTGACATCGGCTATGAGGCGAAGCGGCAATAGGCCATCTTTGGCCTCATCTGCGACAACCGCTTCTACCTGAAACCAACTGAGGCTGGCCGCTCGTTGCTGCGTAGCGTCGAAATGCGTCCCCCTTATGACGGCGCGAAAGACTACTTCTTCATCGAAGATGTGGACGACCGCGATTATTTGTCAGCACTTGTTCGCGAGACCTGTAAGGCATTGCCACAGCCGAAGCCGAAAAAGAAAAAAATGAAATAAATGAATTTTTCTCTTGACTCGTCCCTTGGGGCAAGATTTAACTTTGCA
>CAJOIF010000076.1 GCA_905234765.1 uncultured Bacteroidales bacterium | reverse complement strand
CGGCGGCTGTGGTGTACGGCTTGGTTGTTTCGAGCGGCTTCAGTCAGGAGGGGAAGGTCGGTTTCGAAGCCCTCGATTTCAATCTTGTTCGCTTGGATGATGCTTACGATGGCTTCCCATTTCTCCAACCAACTGACGGTTGGCTCCTTCCAAGAATTGGCACTTTCGACGAAAGCGTCCAAAAGTTGTTCGGCAGTAATCAGACTGTCGGCAACAGCGGAGAGATAGATGCGAATATAATCACCTTGGCTACCCGTAGATTCAGAATAAGGTGATTGGGTTTTACCCTTTTCCGAGAGTTCACGCATCAAATAGCGTCGCGCCGAGGCCGTGTCGCTAATGATATGGCCCGGACCGAAATGCTCTTGGTAGAAACTCTTGTAGATGTCCTGTAAGGTGGATTCGGGATAGGTCGCCATCTGCCTCTTGATGGCCGAGCACATCGCTACTGTGTCGATGGATTGCCCGAAGAGGCTGAAGGAACAGACTATGGCTAATATCAGTAACAGCTTTTTCATTGTTGTTTTGAGGTTAGCGATTCGTACGCCTCATACCAGTCGCTTTCAGTGTAGCTGTCGTCATATACCGTATTAACGGGACCCAACGTGCCATACATGGTGTCTTCGAAACGAAACAACAGTTTCCCTGTTCGGATCAGACATTCGTTGTCGTAGTCATCAGCGAACGACCCCAATCGATTGAAGACTTCTCCAGTGATTTCATAAAGTTCACGCGTCTGTCCTTCTCGGTTGGTGCAAACGATACGGCCCAGGTATTTGTTGTGTTTTTGGTCAAAACAGGCTTTCCAGTAAATCCCTTCTTTCAGTTTTTTCATTTTGATTATTTACTTATCATCGATACTCACAATGGTATATTTCCGCGTTCCAAGTCCAATCTGTTCGGCATATTCCACGGTATGGGTGCCGTGTTTCTTGTTGATGCGATCTTGAAGCGGCTTGGCATCGTCGTCTTGGCTGCTGACGTGGTTGAAAACAAGATCGAGACAGGCTTGGTCGAGAGCCACGGGGTCGGTGGAGGCTAAAATGCCGATGTCCTTGATGCGCGGTGCAGCAGGATGACCGTCGCAATCGCAGTCCACCGACATGTTGTTCATTACATTGATGTACACAATGTCCTTGCCTTCTTGCTTGAAATAGTCGTGCACGGCCTGTGCTGCTGCCGCCATCGACTCAAGGAAGGCGACTTGGTTGGCAATCGTCCAGCGGGTTTGGCTCTTGCCACCAGAGTGGATATAGAGTTTTCCGGCAGTCGATGCCACACCTATCGACTGGTTCTTCAGCACGCCACCGAAGCCGCCCATGGCGTGACCTTTGAAATGAGCAAGGTTGATCATGAAGTCGTAGTTCTGCACATGCGAGCCGACGATGTCGTATTGCAGATGCTTGGTATCTTTGACGGGCAGTTGGATTTCCCCTTCCTCATCCATGATGTCGACGGTGGCGATGTCGTTGTAGCCGCGTTCAGCAATAGCCTTACGATGCTTTTCGGTATCGCTGCGGTTGCCACCGTATGCCGTGTTGCATTCCACCAAGGTGCCATTTACTTTTTGCACCAAGTTTTTGATCAATTCGGGGCGCAGGTGGTTGCTTTTCGATGATTCGCCAGTGGATATTTTCACCGCCACACGGCCATGAGCCTCCACGCCTAAGGCTTCGTAGATGCGTACCAACCCTTCCGGGCTGATGTCGGTGGTCATATAAACCGTTGCAGCCTCACCTTCGGTCGTGGGCGGAGTAGGGGGTTGAGCATGGGCGCGAGAGAAGATTCCTAGAATGCAAATCAGAGCCATAATAGTAATTGTTTTAGTCATTTTGTTGTTGTTTTTATTCTCGTTCACAAAAAGTTACGTGCACCGTGTCGCCAAAACTTTTGCCAATCTGTTTGCGGATATCCTTCCGCACACCGATGATGAAACAAGGCGTTCCCATCTTGACGATTTGGCCGTCGTAAGGTACGCCGTCGAAGGAGGCATGCACCGCTAGCCGTCCTTTGCCAAAGAGTGCCTTGATGTCGAAAGGCACTTCCACATAGGCGGCATCCATATCTTCGTTTTGGATGATGACGGCATCGAATTCGTATGGTGTTGCTGTGCCCATGTTATTTCTTGAGGTTTTTTCACTGCCTGCCCGTAGGGACTTGATGTGACACTCACGAAGTAGGCAGCCATGTCGGTGGTGTAGGTGTTTTTGTAGTAGCCTTTGGTGAAGAGTTCCTCTTCAGTGAAGCTCTCGACGAGGCGGAGCATCTCCTCGTGGGTCTCTTGCAGCATGCGTTTGGCCTCCTCCAAAGGCGTGTTTTGATGCTTCTCTACCAGCATCTTGTCCATCTCGTGGTAGTTCTTGCGGTACTCGTCGGGAAGGTAGTCACGAGGGTGGCCTTCACGGATGTTGTTCACAAACTCGCGCATCAACACCTGCCATTCGTGAAGGTGGATCAGCAAGTCGCGCAGACAGCGGTCGTCGCACACCGCATTTCTTCGGGTCGGCGGCGAAGTCAAAGGGAGCTGATATGGCTTCCTCGCTCATCTTGGCTATCTGCTCATTCAGTTTGGCATAGCTGTCGGCCATGGCGGCGAGCAGTTCTTGTTTATTGGAAGGATTGGGCATGTCGATGTAATTATATGTGTAGATTATTGATTACCTTACTGTTATCTTCATGGTCTCAATGCTTCATTCATTTCGTAAACTCCACAATAGCACTCGCCTCGTTCCCGATGGCTAACTCGATGATGAAGCCATTATCCATCTTAAAAAGGGTTGGAGTGAGGCTGTCACCCAGTTTGGCAGCCACTCGATACTCCACGCGAAGACCCTTTATGATGAAATCTTCAGGAAGCAACTCCATCACCATGCGGATGTAGTTGGCGTTGTTGACATGGCGGTTGTAGTCGATGTCGGCCCGCATCACCTGTATGGGCGAAAAGGTCGTGCCTCCTTCTTTCGGTAGGATGATACGGCGATCTTTGTAGTTCATCTCCAGTTGAGGCTCGATGAGCAGCGAGTTGGCCACGGCATTGTCCACACGTTTCAGCTTGCCGTTGGCCTTATCGACAAAGGCGCCCATGCTCCAGGTACAGTAGCAGGGCTTGCCTTCGGCATCATAGATGAAAGTGTTGCGGAATCCGAACATGGGCTTCATGCCGTAGACAGAGGTCGTCACGGTCAGTTCTTCCTTGAATTCGGGCACGCGTATGATCTCCACCTGCCTTGAAGCAAGCAGTTGAGCCATGTTCTCACGGGCGAAATAGTCTTTCACTTTAGGCTCGCTGTCGAGCCACATTTCCGAGCAGTCCTGCATCATCTGAAGGGCGGAAAACAATTTGAGTTTGCCCTCGCTGTCGCAGGTGCTGGTGGTTACTTTGTATTTTAAGCTATACATATCGAAACAGATTACAAAACAAACCTACAAATTGTAGTATTTTCCCAAAATTGCAGCAAACCATTTTGCCGGCAGGATTTGTTTCAAGAATACAGAGAGTCGTTGTTCGAAAGAGGATACCACATAGCCATACCGTGGATACTTCATTCGGACGACCTTGCTGATTTTATGGGCGACAACCTGAGGCTTCAGTCCGCCCGTCTCGTCGTGTTCCACCTTTTCAATGGCTTTTTGATAGGCAGGATAGGCCTGAAACGCTTCGTCGTTTGTCGCTTTCTTTCGACTGCCTGTGAAACCTGTCGAGAAATCGCCAGGGCGGATCACGGTCACGGTGATGCCAAACGGCTTTGTTTCCAATCGTAGGGCCTCGCAATAGCCTTCGATGGCGAACTTGCTGGCCGAATAGAAGCCTTGAAACGGTAGTCCCATCAAGCCCCCGATGGAGCTGAGAGCGATGATTTTGCCTGAGCCCTGTTTCCTCATGTGAGGTAGCACAGCGTCAACGCAGTGTACCAAACCCATGAAGTTGGCATCCATCTGCTCTTTGATTTCTTCCTCCGTGGCGAACTCCAATGGTCCACCGATGCCCATGCCTGCATTGTTGACCAACACATCGATACGGCCTTCCGCCTCAATAATTTGTTGCACAGCTTGTTGCACCGCTTTGGCGTCGCGGACATCCAAACGAAGATATTTCACTCGAGGCAACGGCGTGACCTCACGGCGTACTGTCCCGTAAACGACATGACCTTCTTGCGACAGCAGTCGGGCGGTTTCCAAACCAAAACCTGAGGATATCCCTGTGATGAATATTACCATTTATCAATGATTTTTCACACCACTTCCATGGTGTTGTCTTCGTTAATGTGTCTGACGGTGGCGAGGGCATGATACGTTATATTGTGATCGAGCAAGAACTGGCCGCCACCTGCAAAGCCTTTTTCTACCAGAAAACCCATACCCACAATCTGGGCACCCGACTGTCGACAAAGGTGAATGACACTGCCCGAGGCGTGTCCATCGGCAAGGAAGTCATCGATAAACAGGATGCGGTCATCGGCAGTCAAGAAACGTTTGTCGATGCATACCGTGGTGTTATCGCCTCGCGTGAACGACCACACCCAAGACTTCCATGACTCGTCAACGGTTTTGGGAACTTTCTTTTTGATAAAGACCACAGGCAAACCCATGAGATAGCCAGTCATGATCGCCGGCGCGATACCGGAAGCCTCGATCGTGACAATCTTGTTGATGCCCTGGTCCTTGAAAAGACGCGCGAATTCTTCCGCACAATGCATCATCAGTTGTGGGTCAAGCTGATGGTTGAGGAAACTGTTGACCAGCACGATACCTCCCTCTGCTCTGGCACTGCCATCTTTTAAAATGCGTTGTTTGAGTTCTTCCATTGGATTAGTGGTACTATCATGTTCGTGCAAAGGTATTGTTTTTTTCCATGGCGTATCAGGAGTTTTGCGTAAATTACATCCAGTATCTCTATACCAAATTCCCATTCGTACCAACCATTCACTTCTTAATCCTATACTTCCTGTTTTTATACTCCCCCTCCACCTCAAGGATGCCTTCGTCCCCGAGCTGTTTGAGGTAATCGCGGGTCCTTGAGGGCTTGAGTCCGATGGCTTTCGAAATGGATTTTGCGTCTGAAATCCCGTTATCGGCGATAAAATCGATGATTTGTCGCCGATTTTCTTTGTTTCGATTTTGGTTTGCTTTTTGTCTCAATTCTTTAAGCACCCAATTGGAACCACAAGCACTTTATCATCAGGACGTTTGTAGGCATAGTCGCCAATGCCTGTCAATACCATCAGAAACGACGGCTTTTTCATCTTGGTGGTATCTATCTTGTCCGAAAGCAATTTCAGGCTTGCAGCACCACCATTGATAAGGTCGGTTCCTCCTATCTTGATTTCAATCAGCCCATAAGAGCCATTGCGCAGATGCACCACAGCATCGCACTCCAGATTGTTCTTGTCGCGGTAATGGTAAACTTTTCCGTCAAGCGATTCCGCATAGACCCGCAAATCCCTTACGGCAAGGGTCTCGAAGATAAGGCCAAAAGTCTCCATATCGTTAATCAAATCCTTAGGACCCATGCCCAAAGCAGCGGTGGCAATAGACGGATCAATAAAATAACGGGTGTCAGTAGTCCTGATAGCCGTCTTACTCCGCAGGTTGGGATTCCATGCCACCGAGTCTTCTATGACGAATATCTCCTTCAATGCCTTCACATAGCTATAGATGGTATTCTCCGACATCTGCTCGTCGCCATTGGCCTTGATGTCGGCCAAAATGGTTCCTGCCGTTGCCTGACTGGCTTGGTTTCGGGCATACGATCGCATAATACGCTTGGCCAACTCCTCATCCCTATCCACATCATCAACCCTCTTGATATCGTTACCGACAACAGCATCGAAATAATTGAACGCCTGTGCTAGCGCGGCTTTCTCGCTCTTTTTCAGCACGGCTTTCGGCCAACCGCCACGACAGGTAAGATACGCGAGCCGTTCAAGGTCAATATGACTTTCCCCGTCGATTGAATCCGCATGCTCAAACAGTTTTCCGAGGCTTACCATACCCGTCGAATCTTCCGACTCCCACAAAGTCATTGTGCGTAGTTTCAGTCGTGAAATTCTTCCTGTGCCGGAATGGTGAATCTGCTCCTCCTCAATCAGATTCCCATCCGCGTCCTTTTTCGGTTTAGGCGGAACGGCAGAGCCAGTAAGGATAAACTGCCCATCGTCTTCCCGTTTGTCCACCTCGTTTCTTACCGCATCCCAAAACTGGGGTGCAATCTGCCATTCATCAATCAGTCTAGGTGTAGCACCAGAAAGAAGCCGCGAAATGTTCGTGCGTGCAAGGGCAAGATTCTGGCTCAGCGTGTCGGGATCCGCCATCGACAGAATGCTACCAGCCTGTTGCTTAGCCAAAGTGGTTTTGCCGCAATACTTTGGCCCCTCTACCAAAACTGCCCCCGACGACTCCAACTTATCGGTAAGCATTTGGTCTGCAATACGTTTTTTGTATTCTTTCATTATTTCGCGTTTATTTTATTGCGGCAAAGATACAATTTTTTCTGGAAATCAACTAATTCAACAAATTTTGATGTGACAGTTGGCCGATTTTTGATGTGACAGTTGGCTGTTTTTTGATATGGCAGTTGGCCCGCAAAATCCAGCCATATCCACGAGTTGTTTGAGGTAGTCGCGGGTTCTCGAGGGCTTGAGTCCGATGGCTTTCGAAACGACTTTTGAGTCTGAAACCCCGTTATCGGCGATAAAATTGATGATTTGTCGCCGATTTTCCTCATTTCGATTTCGATTTTCCGTTTTTAAAATCGTTTTATCAGGCTCATCTGCGTTCATCGAAGGCTATCCGCTCGAATACCGAGTCTCATCTATTTTTTCCTTTTCCTGTATTTTTGATTCCTGTCGTTGGGCTTTTCTGGAATAGTCATTTCCAAAACGCCCATATCCACAAGAGTTTGAATGTGCCTTTTGCGATTGATAGACTGATTGATCTCTTGTGCCGTCCTCGGAACGGAACAGTAATTCACGACATCCCTTTGTGCCTTTGTCAATGCAGATTTCCGAATTTTTTCTTGGTTACTTTCTTGGTTACTTTCTTGGACACTTTCTTGGACACTTTCTTGGTTCGTTTCTTGGACACCTTCTTGGTTATTCGATTTTGGCTCTCTCTTGATGATAATCACAAATTCATGGATTCTTTCCTCATTCTTGAACGTCACCTCAAGGCCTTCTTCCAAGGCTCTCAGAATGCCACTTCCTGCGCCAGTATAGGGCAAAAGGTAGTTGGCGTTGGTAAACAGGAACTGGTTGCGTGGCATAGAGGTCCCTTTAACAATGTCGTCCACCGTCAGGCCGTTGGGCAACTCTCCTGGGCTATGAATCTCCACTCTGTTATCAAAGATGAAAATACGGATGGGAGCCTTCCAATTGAGCGAACGGTGTACCAATGGTTACAACTTTTATACAAACCCGTCATTTCGTGGATTACTCCCAATAGCTTTCCAGTATCTCTACACCAAATCCCCACCCATGCCAACCATTCACTTCTTAATCCTATACTTCCTGTTTTTATACTTCCCCTCCACCTCAAGGATGCCTTCGTCCACAAGTTGTTTGAGGTAGTCGCGGGTCCTTGAGAGCTTGAGTCCGATGGCTTTCGAAATGGATTTTGCGTCTGAAATCTCGTTATCGGCGATAAAATCGATGATTTGTCGCCGATTTTCTTTATTTCGTTTTCGTTTTTAGGGTTTTATAGACGGTTTTATCAGACTCCTCTGCGTTCATCGAAGCTATCAGCTCGAATGATAAGTATCCTAGTTTGCGAACCACAACAATAAGCGCCAACACGGGTATTCCTATTAAGAGTGTTGAACGTCTTCTTTCTGAATTAAGTCGTGTGGGGATGGTCTGTTATCAAGGGTCAAAAAAGACAGGAGGGTATCATCTTGTAAATCAAAGCGATGATTTGTAGGATGCAAAAATGAGGGAATAAGTGAGGGAGTAAATGAGGGAGTAAATGAGGGAATAAATGAATATAATACAAGCCATTCATTTTCATATTAACTCTATCATCTTACAAATCGAATCTTCCCTAATAATCTTCGGAGCGGATTTCCCAGCCAGCACCAACACTTTCTTGCCATTGCGATAGATGTGGAGCTGGCGCGAACGGACCACGGCGGTTAGCTCCTCATCATTTTGTATAGCCATCCATAAACGATGGTACTCGCCATCCTCTTTAAATAGCTTCTTTTGCAAATGGGAACACATATTGGTGGTGTCAATGGTTATCATATTATAATAATTTGTTTATCAATAATTTATAGAATGTGTTTAAGCCGTTCGTGTCAATCTTTTCAGCGACACCAGCACCAGCGGAATGCTAACCATCAACGTCATTACCTCGGCAATAGGCATGCTGAGCCAGATGCCTTTTTGACCGATAATAGGGGTGAGCAAAAACATGGGAATCAGCACGAAGACGATGCTTCGGCAGAGGGCGATGACCACCGACTCCAAAGGTTGCTCGATGGCGGTGTGGAAGCTGCAGGCCACAATGTTGACGAACGACACCAGATAATGCAGCGTGACGTAGGTGGTCGCTACGGTGGTCAACGTCTGCAACTCCAGGTCGCCGTTGCTGAAGGCACTCGCGATGCCGTGTTTGAAAACCAACACGAGCAGATAGACCCCAATGCCGATGCCTCCTCCGAGAAGTAAGGCATTGGCCAACAACGACTTGACTCTTCTGTGGTTTTGGGCACCGACGCTGTACGACATCAAAGGATACATGGCCTGCGACAGCCCGAAAATCGACATGTTGACGATGAAGTTGAGGTAGCAAACGATGGTGAAGGCCGCCACACCTTTGGTGCCAATCTCACGCATCAGCACGAGGTTGAAAATGTAGGTAGTGACCGCCGCCGAGACCGAAGTCAGCATCTCGGACGAGCCGTTGAAGAACATCTTCTTGATTTCCTTGCGTCCACCCATCATCTTGCCGAAGCGGACAAAGCGAAACAGCACCAAAGCCGCTGTGGTGTTGGCCACGCAGGTGGCTATCGCGGCTCCGGCCACGCCCCAACCGAAACGCAGCACGAAGAAATAGTCCAAGACGATGTTCACCACACAGCAGATGAAACCGCTGACAAACACCCAGTTGGGCTTCCCGTTGAGGCGGGTGAAGGCTTCCGTGAAGTTGGGGATGCAGTAGAAAATGAAGCCGCAACCAATAATGCCAAGATATTGTCGTACAAAGGGATATACTTCATCGTTGCTGCCAAGGAAATAGCACAATGGTTTGAGGAAGAGGCCGACCAAGACGGATAGCGCCGCGATGGTGACCAACAAGGTGACAAAAGCGAGCGTAGTGTAGCCTTTCGCCCGCGCCTCGTCGCCTTGCCCTTTGGCAATGCCCGTGATGACGATACCGCCAGAGATGATCATGATGGACACACTCAGCATCGAGCTGATGAGCGGCATGGCGATGTTGACGGCAGCCAGACCCAGTGCACCCACGCCACGACCCACGAAAAGCCCGTCGATGATGGTCTGCAAGCCCACGATGAGCATCCCTATGATGCTCGGCAAGGCATATCTGGCAAACTCACGGAAACTGACGCCGATCAGGGCTTTGGTTCTGGAAGGAAGGCTGTTCATTTCATATCCTGAAGCTTAAGCGAGGGCTGCAAGACTATCTCGGCGACTCCTTCTGATAAGCGGGTGCAAAAATAGGGAATTTGTTTGACAAGCCAATGATGATATATGGTCGATAAAATCACTATTTCTTGGGATTGTAGCGATAGGGCAAAGTGTCGGTTTTTTGCAGCTGAATCAAACGCAACAATAATTATGGGATTACTTAGCAAGATTTTCAGCAATACGCGCAAGCCCGAAGGCTTCTTCGGCAAGATGATGGTGAACGGGATGAACGGCGGCGGTCACGCCCAAATGGCCAACTGGGCCTTGTCGTCGGTGCAAATCAAGGAAGATGATCAAATTTTGGATATCGGCTGCGGCGGTGGCGCCAACATCGCCCGGCTGTTGCAACGCGTCCCGAAAGGCGTGGTGCAGGGCATCGACTATTCGTCTGTCTCGGTGGCAAAGTCTTCCAAAGTGAACGCCAAAGCCATTGCAGAGGGGCGCTGCAAGGTGCAGGAGGCCAGTGTGGTCAAACTGCCTTTTGGAGAGAGCACCTTCGATCTCGTCACCGCCTTCGACAAACCGGAGGAAATCAGGCTGCATCTGTCAAATGCAGGCTTCAAGGGCATCAACATCCGGAAAGACGAAGCCAAACACTGGCTGATGGTGACGGTGGAGAAATAAGCTTTTTTCGGTAATACGAAAAAACAAAACCGCCGCAAAAGTCATGAAAACCTTGCGACGGTTTAGTCATTATAACTACGACTTACCTTATTTGCTTTGCTTAAACAGCCAATCCCTGACGGGTGCCAGTTTATAGGCATAGTCGAACG
>CAJOIF010000075.1 GCA_905234765.1 uncultured Bacteroidales bacterium | reverse complement strand
TCATGATGCCGATGTTTTCGGCAAAGATAGTCTTTTTCTGATTATTACTCTTCCTTGGGCTCTACCAAATCTTTGATCAGAGTTTTAGGCTCCCGACGAGTGTCCCAAAGAGCTACTTTCCAAAAGAGGTTCCTCTTTCCCGAGATATGGAGCAGATTCCAACAGTGACACGATGTGGTTAATGTCGTTTAAAAAGTCTAATTTGATTCTTTTACCAAATTTTCTATCAATGAAGTCTGCCGCTTGTATTAGTTGGTCGTTAGCTTCAAAAGACCAAACGACTTTCATGCTAATTTGTGATGAGGCTTGCTTGTTAAACAATGTTGCATCACTTCCTTGGTGGTATAATACTTCCCTTCGGCAATTTGCCGTCTACCTTTCTCCACCATTTCGAGCAACTCCTCTCTATTGTAGGGAACCAACGGGTAATCCTCGTCCGATTTGCTAAGATTGTTTTTGCCTTTCATGCCGCAAAGATAAGTATTATTTCCCTCCTTGGGCTTAATGGTTGTCGTATTTTCTAAATATGCCATAGTAAGTTGTTTTGATTTCGTCTGCAAATATACGATGATTATTTAAAATATCAATAAAAATATATAAATAAACTAATTTTAACGAATTAATAATTAATATGGTAATGTGAGTAATAAACAAAATTATTATCTTAAAGAGATTGTTTTTAAGTGATTTTTTTATTATCTTTGTCCGTTAAATCATTCCAAATATTGATTATTATGAAAAAACTATTTGTAGCAATTATGCTCGTTGCGGCAGTAGCCATGGCCGCATGCAAACCCGAGAACGAGCCGAACGGCGGCGGCACTGGCATCGAAAATGGAGGTGACAACGGCGGCGATGAGCCGGAAGTCCCTGTCACACCTACAGCCCCGACAGGCGCAGTTGACGGCACCTTCACCATCAACGCGAATGGTGGCAAGGTGTATTTTTCGCAAGGCAACTTGCAGTATCAAGCTTCGACCCAAACATGGCGTTTTGGCAACCCTTGGGACTTTGTCGGAGGTACGTATGGCATTACAGGCTATAACCCCAATGGCGAACCTTGGCCTGGCACCGTTGCGGGAAGCAACAACTGTCTGGCTTCGGCAACCTACTCGGGCTGGATTGACCTTTTCTCATGGGGTACCAGTGGCTGGGCAGAAGGCGTCATGGCCTATCAACCTTACAGCATTGTCAAGGAACCCAGCCCTTGCACTTGGGCATGGCAACACTACATCGTTGGTGGCGATAGCAGCAACGGTCTTGTTGGCCAGTATGCCAAAGCCGACTGGGGTGTTTATAATGCCATCAGCAACGGCGGCAACCAAGCGGGCTTGTGGCGTACCTTGACCAGCGATGAGTGGGAGTATGTCGTCAAAGGACGCGAAGGCAGCCGCTTCTGCAAGGCTACCGTTAACGATGTGAAAGGTCTCATTCTTATTCCCGATGGCTGGGACAACTCGACCTACGCCTTGAAGAGCATCAACTCGACAGGGGCTGGGTTTGATGTCAACGTAATCAATCAATCCACGTGGGAAAACACCTGTGCCCCTGCCGGACTGGTGTTTTTGCCTCAAACAGGGAAACGGGTGTGCCTTGGTATGGGTGACCATTATGTCGTTTCCCTTGATTTGAGCGAAGGCTATGGCATGTATTGGTCCTCAACGGCTAAGGTTGATGCGGCCGTCTATATATACAATTTCCATAGCGGAAACGTTAATCTTGATAGTGGCGGAAGGCGCGAGTCGGGGATAGCCGTGCGTTTGGTGCAGGATGCGCATTAAACCATAAACTCCTCTAAACTGGAGTGTAGGATCTCCTGAAGTTCCCCGCGGTGGGCTGGGTCGGTCTTGGTGAACAGGAACCCCCAGATGCTCATCGCGGGGTTCTGTATGTCACGGGTCTCCAACACGCCGTGGAAATGCTTCTTGATGGCTTCGAAATCGAGGCGGCGGGTGGTCTCGTAAGGCTTGTCCAGCACCACGAAACTGAATACATCTTCTTCGATACCATTCCACATAGTGGCATAATCGGGATGGGTGCCCTCGAAGAAGGCCTTGACGGGAAGCAAGCCACAGGTGTGGCGAGTGAGGTCGTTGAGGCACATGCCAGCGAAACGCAAAGGATTCACTTCAATCGGGATGGCTTTGCCCGTGTGCTTATCGACGCGGAACTCTACGTGCATCGGGAAGTTCTTGAGTTGCAATACGCCATTCAAATCAATGCAGAACTGGTTGAAGGCGGGATAGTTGGTCTCGAAGATCTGTTTGCTCATACAGTAGAGTCGGTCGCTCACGTCGGTCTCGTCCTTGAAGATATGATGGAAGATGTTGATGATGTTGGGCTTGCCTTCCGCATCATAATAGGCATCCACGGCATATTCCTCTCCTTCGATGAACTGTTCCAACACGAAATTCTCGCTGCGCACCACAGTCTCAGGAAACACGGCGCATTGTTTGGCGAAGTTCTTGTCGATATCGTCCAAGGCGGCCTGCCATTCGGCTTTGCTGCGAACAATGTATACGCCTACACTTAAAAAGCCCACCGAGGGTTTCAGCACCAAAGGCAAGGGTAACTCGTCGGGATTCAGCTGGCGCAAGGCCTTCATCTCCACTTCCTTATAATAGAAGTCGGGGTAAATCTGCTGACAAATCCTGCGGAACTCAGCCTTGTCTTTCAAAATCTTGACTTTCTTCACCAACTCGGACTCAGGCAAATGGGCGTAGAGCCATACCAAAGCATTCTCCGATACGGCATAGAGCTTATTTTGTTTCAGGTATTCCTCTATAAACCATTTGTCATTCATGAGATTGAAGTGATACCCGTCAACCATGAGACTCAACGACATGTCGTTGTACAAAACGGGAACCTGACTTTCTTCGAGATAAGCAGCTAAAGGTGCTGAAACGTATGGTTTTTCTAATATAATCATGATTACTTCTTTCTACCTTATGATATTCTGTGTTCTGTCGGGACCGTAGGAAACGAACTTGATCGGCACACCGACATAATCCTCAATAAATTTAATGTACTCTTCAAGCTTTTCAGGTATCTTGTTTTCTATTTTCTGTTGCCAGCCTTCCAATGAAACGTAAACAGGCTCCATGGTCACAGTGCAGGCGGCAAAGGGAAGATGCTTGGTCTCTTGACCATTATAACGGTAGGCGGTGGCGACTTTCAGGGTTTTGAATTCGTCCATCACATCCGATTTCATCATCATCAGGTCGGTGACGCCGCTGAGCATCACAGCATATTTCAAGGCAGGCAGGTCGAGCCAACCGCAACGGCGGGGACGTCCCGTGGTGGCGCCGAATTCGTGTCCGTTTTGGCGTAATAACTCACCAGTCTCATCGAATAGCTCAGTGGGGAAGGGACCGGTGCCCACACGGGTGCAGTAAGCCTTGAAGATGCCATACACCTTGCCGATTCTGTTGGGGGCAACGCCCAAACCGGAGCAAACGCCAGCAGCAATCACATTCGAAGAGGTGACAAAAGGATAACTTCCGAAATCCACGTCAAGCATGGATCCCTGGGCTCCTTCAGCCAAAACTTTCTTGCCGTTGTCCAAAGCGTCGTTGACATAGTATTCGCTGTCGACAAACTGGAACTGCTTCAAATATTCTACGCCTTCAAACCACAACTTTTCATACTCTTCGAAACTTACTCCGTCAAGAAGCAAACCATTCAAGTCGAAGTCGACCACGGCCATTTGACGAAGATGGTGCTGCTTCAGGCTTTCGTAACGGGTCAGGAAGTCGGGACTGGCGATGTCGCCGATGCGCAAACCCTTGCGGGCGGTCTTGTCGGTATAAGTGGGTCCGATGCCTTTCAGGGTGGTGCCCACTTTCATCTTACCCAAGGCCTTCTCGTTGGCGGCATCCAAGGCACGGTGTGAGGGAAGAATCAAATGAGCGCGGTTGGCAATCAATAAGGTCTGGCGCAGGTCAAAGCCAGCTTTGGTCAGGTTCTCTATCTCCTCCTTCAGAATATGAGGGTCGATGATGACGCCATTGCCGATAAGGTTGACGCAACCAGGCGTGAGCACTCCCGAAGGGATGTTGTGCAACACGAACTTCTTTCCTCCAAACTCGATGGTGTGACCGGCGTTGGGGCCTCCCTGGAACCTTGCCACGATATCATAATTGGGTGTGAGCGCATCAACTACCTTGCCTTTACCCTCATCACCCCATTGCAATCCTAATAAAATGTCTATCTTGTTTTGCTTCATCTTATACCTTATGTGTTTTATCTCTTATCTTTTATCTCTTATCTTTTATCTTTTATCTTTTCTTGTGTCCATAAAAAATTAGCGAATGATGCGTGATCTCCACGCCCAACTCCTCTTCGATGGTTTTCTGTATCTCAAGCAGTCTGGGATCGCAATATTCCATCACTTGGCCAGTCTCAAGGTCTACAAAATGATCATGTTGGCGGAACTTGTACGACCGCTCATACTGGGCGCAGTTGTGTCCGAACTGGTGCTTTACCACCAGATCGCAATCCAAAAGCAACTCGATGGTGTTGTAAAGGGTGGCACGGCTAACACGGTACTTACGGTCTTTCATCCG
>CAJOIF010000074.1 GCA_905234765.1 uncultured Bacteroidales bacterium | reverse complement strand
GGTGATAGTTCTTGGATCCCTGTATAGATGGGCTGCAATGAAAGCGTAATAGCCACTTCACCTTCACCTGCCTTGACGAACCGACGCACCTCGTCAGCCGACAAGTTGTCGAGTTTGCCGATGCGCGTATAGGACCAAGAGTTGCTACCATAGAAGATGCAGATGTTGTCGCCGTTGTATAACACAATGTCGCCCGCAGAAGTGCTGGTTTGATGGTCTGTCGTGGGGAACGACTGCCCGACATAGCCCACCTTCTCAAAGTTGCCGTAGTCGTGTGCCACGTAGGTGATGTTGTCCGTTTGCAACGCAGCGACCAAGGCCCGTGTGCCGACATTGTCTTCCATCGTGACGGTATGCGTCTCCTCTCCGATAGTGATATACATTGTCTCTTCCATTGTCTGTGCAAAAGTCTCGCTGTTCTTCGAGCAACCCGTAAACAGTAGTGCTGCAAATATCCAAAGCATCTTTTTCATTTTCATTTTGGTCTAATTCTAATTTCGTTGGCAAAAGTACACTTGTTTTTTTATAGAAGAGTTACACATATTGGCTAAATCTATACCAATTTCGCAGAAAATGACTATAATCTATAAAATTATGTACCATTTTTCCATTGTTTTTCCAAATTAATCGTACCTTTGTTCTTGCGATGAAGAAGATTTTGAAAATAGATAACCCCAACGATTATGCCCGATTTGTGGATGCTCCCGAGTTGCACCCATTGGTCAGTATTATCCACTATGACGAACTGGCTCCTTTCCGTCATAGCCTGAACAACTACAGTGTCTATGGGCTCTTTATCCAGCGTCAGTTTCCCAAAGATCTCTCGTATGGCATGAAAACCGTGCAGGCGAGCGATGCCTCGATTATTGCCGTAGAGCCAGGACAGATTGGCGGCTTGGAGGACAATGGGGAGCGCATCTCGTTGAGTGGATGGGTGCTTCTGTGGTCGCCCGAACTGCTGCACGGCTCAGAACTTGAACGTCAGATCAGCCGTTACCAGTATTTCTCTTATTTCTTCACCGGCTCGCTGCGGATGGAGCCTGATGAATGGCTCAGCATCACGCAACTGCTTTCTCAGATGCGGCAAGAGTTGATAACTCACGAGGATTCGCCCTCGCTCAGAAGCATCTTGTTGGGCTATCTGCACCTGATACTGGAATACTGCAACCGAATCTACCAGCGGCAACTTTCTGAAGAAGATAATGGCGGTAGCGATCTCTTGAAGCGCTTTCACGACCTGCTGCAACAATATTTCCGCGAGAATCGGCAACTGACGCAAGGCCTGCCCACCGTTGCCTATTGCGCCTCAGAGCTGGCTTATTCGCCGCGTTATTTCGGCGATATTGTCCACAAAGCCACAGGAGGAACGGCCATCGGCTACATCCACAATTATGTCATCAACCAAGCCAAGAGCCTGCTCATGAACGGTCACAACATCAGTGAGACCTCGCGTCTCCTTGGCTTCGATTTCCCCCATCATTTCACCCGCCTCTTCAAGAAGATGACTGGCCTAACACCTAGCGAGTATTTGGGGAAATAGTTGGGTTGAGAGGGTTATTTGGATGATTATTTATCATGGCTGTCATAGATTTTTCGGGAAAAGTTTCACACTTTGCGGTTATTATAAAAAAACCGCAAGACAAGTTTTTGCCTGAATTGCGGTTTGTTTTGCACAAATTACTTGTTCAGTATGTAGTCAGCGACGTCGACAGAATCTTGTCAACAATCACGATTAAGAAAAAGGCTTTGCCTATTCGACGAAGCCTTTGAAATTCAATGAAATGTCACTCAATGTGACTTGTTCGTTAGAGGTTTTTATAGGTTTTCTGTGACATTCCCCTCAAACTCGCCAGTGCTGACGTTGACGACTTGCACCTGAACGTATTCCTCGGTGATGCGGACACTAATGAAGTAGCCAACAGCCGTGAAGTTGTTGCCTTCCACGGTGGTATCGGGGTTGTAGATGCCGCTCTGTTGGCCTTGCTGCTCCCTGTAGAGTTTCTCCAAACTCTCCTTGGCGACAACCTTGTAGCCCTTGCCCAAGAGGTAATCCACGATTTGGCCTTTGGTCTTCTCCTTGTCGGTTTGGCCGTCGGTGATGGTGAGTTTGTCCAAGGCGAAGCGGTTGCCTTCGTCTATCTTGCGGGTGGCTTGGCTGATGGCATTGAAAAGGTTTTGCGCCACCACGCCAGGCAGTTCCACTACAGTGTAAGTGTAGAAGTTCGAAATTGAGCCGTCTCCATTCACTTTCACATCGCCCTTTTTCAAGTTGCGGATGCCAACTTCCTTATTTGGATAGGCTTGGGTAGCCTCGCGCAAGGCGGCTTTGTAGGCGGCCTGATAACTGTCGTAACCCTTCTTGGTGCGCGTGCTTTTGGTAAGCACCGTTTCCTTGACTTGTGGTGCCTTCTGTGCGCGGTTGAAGTCTTCCTGCGCCATGGCCTTGCCCAAGCCTACAAGCAAGGCGAGTGCCAAGATGATGATTCTTGTTGCTTTCATTATCGTTGATTTTTAGAAATTTACGGTTGCGTTGCCTTCATATTCTCCTGTGCTCACATTGACCACCTGCACACGCAGCGAGGTTTCCGTGACCTTTACATTGATGTAGTAGCCCACAGCAGAGAAGTTATCTGTCTTTACAGTGGTGCTTTCGTTGTAAATGCCGCTTTGTTGGGCTTCTTGTTCCTCGTACATTTTTTCAAGGTAATCTTTAGCAACGACCCTGTAACCTTTGTCTAGCAAGGCATCAATGATTTGGTCTTTAAAATCTTCTCGGTTAATGGAAACCCCACCTGATACTGTTACCATATCAATGGCTACTCTTGAACCCTCACGAACATTGCGAAGAGCTTTGTCCATGGCTCTAGATAGGCTCTCCATGCTTTGCGTTTCTGGATTTCCACCTAAATCAACCACTTTACCATTTACTGGCCCATAAAACCAATCTCTGTATTCGCCTGTTTGAGGAGTGCCTTGCATATCCCTAATATCTATAACCTTGTTTGGAAATTCTTGTTTTGCCTTTTCCAAAAGTTCTATATACCACTCACTTTTTCTCCCATCATTCGAATCTTTAGTTGCCCTCCTTGCCAGATAAACGGTTCCTATTACCTTTTCGCCTGCTTTAGGTGCATTGAGGTAATCTTGTGCATAAACTCCCATGCACATCATCAAAGACATTACTGTCGTTAAAAGTACTTTTTTCATTTTCTTGAGATTTTAATTGTTATTACTCGTTTGATTGATTAGTTCCTTTTTCCAAACAAGCACAAAAAAAGCGTGAAACTTCCTTGTTTCCCGCTGCTTAAGGTATTTGGCGTAACCTGGTATGTACAAGAAATAAGTCAATCTCACGCCAACACGCGAGCATCTTGACTAAAACTTTACATACCTTCCTAAAAATCGCCAAATTTTTAAGCAGAAGAATTCAGTTTTAATGCTGTTATTTATGTCGTTTCATTTCACGCAAATCTGCGCTTTTATTGCATATTCGTTTCGTTTTTATGGGTTACTGTTTGTGTTTTTATCGGGGCAAAGATACACAATTTTTCAAAGGTGCAAGGATTTGGGTGTGTTTTTTCCAAATGGAAAGAAAAACCATCTGCAATTCAGCCCTAATTTGGCACCGAAATCAGCGGCACATCCAACACGACAGAAATCCTTGCTAGGGTGGATAGCGTGAAGTTGTGGCTACTTATTCTCTTGTTGTAATCTATACAATTCCTTTTGTTGCTCTATCTCGCGGCGCAGTTCTTCCTCGGTGGGCATCAGCGGCATGTATTTGGCAGCAAAAAGATTGTCGCTGTCGTGCAGAATCGAGTAACGGGCAATGTCCTTGCTGGTTTCACTGCACAACACAATGCCAATGGTCGGATTGTCGCCCTCGGTGCGCTTCAGGTCGTCATACATCCGCACATACATGTCCATCTGCCCCACGTCTTGGTGGGTGATTTGTCCCTTTTTCAAGTCGATGAGGACGAAGCACTTCAAGAGATAGTTATAGAAAACAAGGTCGATGTAAAAGTCGCCCATGTCGGTGAAGATATGCTGCTGACGGGCCACAAACGCAAATCCACGTCCCATCTCAACCAAGAAATCCTGCAAATGCGAAATCAGGCCTTTTTCCAACTCCGTTTCCGAAAAGTCGGTGTCATGCTTAAAGCCGAGAAATTCAGCCATAATAGGGCTTTTCAGAATCTCCAATTTGTCAGGAACCGCCTTGTTTTCAGGGCTATCCAAAATCTGCGGCTGCTTGAAATGACGTTCGAAATATTGTGTGCTGATGTTACGGTCGAGGGTACGCACGCTCCACATTTCTGTTGAGGCGGTTTGCAGATACCATCGTGCGGCAACGGGGTCTTCAACACGCAAGGTAGTCAGGATATGAGACCACTTCAAATTGTGCAAACGCGTTTGCACAATTTCCAAGTTATTGAAAGTCAGATAGAAACTTCTAAAATACTGAAGATTACGTTTGCTGAAACCTTTAAGTTCTTCGGAAAGCATTTCAATCAACTGCGTTCCATATTCGGCGCGTTCCTTGCCATTTTGCTCTTGCTCCACGATGCGTTGTCCTATGCGCCAATAGGTCTCAATCATCACGGCGTTCACGGCTCCGTATGCCGCATTGCGCCCTTGCTCCACCAGTCGTTTGATGTCGCCGATGAAGGATTCCGTGTTGCTATGTAAGGTTAGGTCTGACATGTCGTTTTGAACCTCGCAAAGGTACAAAATATTTTGAAATCCAACTATCAATTTGCGAAATGGGCGGTTTTATAAATTTTTCGGGAAATAATAGGTAGAGAGATGAAAAATCCGCAATCCAAGCCTTTGCCTGGATTGCGGATGTGGAATGATAGAATGTCTCTTTGGACAGTCGTCTTACTGCAACTAATATGTACTGGCTTGCGATGAGGTGAACCTCCACTGGCCGTCTTGTTTCTCAAGAGTAAAACGCAAACGTAATCTCCAAGTACCACGACTCCCACCAAACACTGCCGCTGTCACGCGGCTTTTGCCTGTCAACGTTGCAGTGTTGCCCTTTATGGCGATGTCCATCTCTTCATGCTCTGCCGAATAATAGTTGAGCGTGCCGTCGGCAATAGCACGGATATATTCTGCTTTCGACTGTCGCATGCCGGTCATGTGGATGAGCACAAAATCGTCGGCGTGGACGTGATTTAGTGTCACCGTGTCCTTAGCCACCATAGCCTCATACATTTCTCGGTAAAGGGCTTCTATTTGCTCTTTGTCCGTCTTTGCTTGCATGATTATTGTCGTCATTCCAAGAAACTGTATCGTAATAAGGCGGTTCATTAATGTGTAGCCTTGAGGTATTGTAAGTCTCCATACCAGTAGGATGCCGTACATCCACCGTCAATCAGAAAATCGGCACCGCTGATGAAACGCCCACGGCTTGACATCAGGAACTCTGCCAAATCTCCTACTTCATCAGGCGTTCCGGCTCGACGGGCGGGCATCCCCTCGATCATCTTCAGGTAGCCATCCTTGCGTGGACCATGAAGTTCGTCGTTGGCCAAGGGCGTGATGATGATGCCCGGGGAAATAGAGTTGATGGTTGCGCCACGTCGTCCCCAACGGGTAGCCTCGTACATCACGCGAAGCACATTGCAACGCTTCGAGTATTGATAGGCTTTTAGCGTGTCGTTGATTTCCTTCAGGAATGGCAAATCCAACAGTTTGTCAACAGAAGTTGTGGCTAAGGCGTCGTTTTGTTCCTGTGGTAAGGCGGACAGACGATGACCGCTCTGTGAAGAGATAATCACACCTGAACCATCCTCGGCAATCACCTTTCCAAACTCCTCCAGCAGTACGCTTGTGCCATATAGGTCAACGCGAAGAATTTCTTCAACGGAAGCCTGCGAGGGTGACACGCCAGCGGCATTCACAACATTCGTTACAATACCCTTGCTGGTAGCGAACTCCACCAACTTCAGAATATCTTTCTTTGAACCAAGGTCACACTTGATGGTTGCGCACTCAAAGCCAGCATCCTCCAGAGTCTTTGCAGCTCGCTGAGCGTTCTCTATGGAAAAGTCAGCCAGCACAATGAGCTTACCAGCCGACACTCGGCGGATGATTGCTTGCCCGATGCTTCCAGCACCCACCAAAACGGAAACTTGTTTCTTCATTTGTCGATGCTTATAATAGTGTACTTGCGGCTGCCGAGGCC
>CAJOIF010000073.1 GCA_905234765.1 uncultured Bacteroidales bacterium | reverse complement strand
TGTGCTGAACGAAGAGGCTGTGAAGGAACTCGGCTCATACAAAGCCAAGATCAAACTCCACAAGGATGTCCAAGCCGAAATCGAATTTGACGTGGTCGCTGAATAAGAGCACCGTCAAACTGATACAATCGCTGAAGCAGCAGAAATTCCGCAAGGAAAACGGCCTCTTCGTCGTGGAGGGCCGCAAGATGGTGGAAGAGTTGCTTCAATCCAACATGGAAACGCTCTGTTTATTTGCAACAGAGCGTTTTCTGCTTGATTACGAGATCCACGACGAGCGTCTGGAGGTCGCCACCGAGGTCCAGATGGAACAAATGAGCGGTCAGGACACCCCTCCCGGCATTTTGGCTGTGGTGAAGATTCCTGCACCCGACAAATTGTCGACCGAAGGCATGGTGTTGGCTTTAGACGGCATTGCCAACCCCGGCAACATGGGCACTATCATACGCACAGCCGAGTGGTTTGGCATCCGACAAATTGTCTGCAGCGACGACTGTGTGGAGCTCTGGAATCCGAAGGTGATCCAGGCCACCATGGGGTCGGTGTTCCGGATGTCGGTCGTTTACACCGATTTGGAGCAGTATCTCAAGACCGTAAAAGGTCCTGTGTACGGCGCCTTGTTGGAGGGTGAGAGCGTTTTCGTCCGGAAGCAATGGGACGACGGCGTCATCGTCATCGGCAGCGAGTCGCATGGCATCCGGAGCAACATCCTGCCACTGGTCACCCACCCCATCACCATCCCGCGGGCGGAAGGTAGCAGGACCGAGTCGTTGAACGCCTCCATGGCCACCGGAATTATTTTGGCTGCCTTTGCCATGAATTCATAATATTTTTTTATTTTTGTGGGTTGAACAACAAATTAATAGCCTTATGACACGTTTTTGTACCTCTTGCGGACAGCCCCTTGAAGACGGTGTGAGGTTCTGCACCAACTGCGGGGCACCCATCCCCGTTGAACAAACCACCTATGCCCAGCCGGAGCCACAGCCGCAGCAACCCTACAACCCCCAGCCGGAGCCGCAACCCGTTCAGCAACAGCCCGTCGGGATGAAGCCGAAGAATTATCTGGTGTTGTCGATCCTGGCCACCATTTTCTGCTGTCTCCCCTTTGGTATTCCAGCCATCGTGTTCTCCGCCAAGGTGGACAGCTATTGGAACAACGGCAACTACATAGGCGCTCAGGAAGCCTCGCGGAAGGCCAAGACTTGGATGCTGGTTAGCGTGATTATCGGTGCCGTGATATTGATTTCCTATTTTGCCTTGATCTTCATGGGTGTGGCTGCGATGGGAACGGATTTCTTTGAGGAACTGGGGTATTATTGATCAATTGCCATCATGAAACTGATTTACAAGATCATCCTATGTCTCATAGGGTTATCTTGTGTGGTTTTGCTTTACCTTTTTTTTGATCCCACCCACAGTGTATGGGCACCGAAGTGTCCGTTTTGGCTCCTGACGGGTTATCAGTGTCCCGGTTGTGGGTCGCAGCGGGCCATTCATTGTTTCTTACATGGCCGGATTTGGGAAGGTATCCGGTACAATTACCTCCTGATGCCATCATTAATCTATGTAATGGCCATAATCCTTGCGCCGAAGGACAGCCGACTTTACGCCAAGTTCACGAGCAGCACGGCCTGTTGGATTGTGCTGGGGATGTTTTTGCTTTGGTGGGTCTTGAGAAATGTGATGGGCGTTTGACTTTTGACTGAGGAAAGACTATTATTTGGAGAGCTCGTCGACTTTATCTTGATAAAAGGTATATCCGTTGTCAACCGCTTTCTTATACCATTTCAAGGCTTCTTTTTTATCAACTGGCACACCTTCTCCTTTTTCGTACATCTTGGCCAGTTCAGTTTGACACCATGCTTGGCCTTTTTCGGCTCCTTTCCTATACCATGCTAGAGCTTCGGCATAATTCCCTAGGCTACGATACACGGATGCAATTTCATCCATTACATATGCTGAACCTGTTTCGTAAAATAGTTTAAAGTATTTCAGTGCTTCAGAATAGTTTTTTTGATCCTTATATATTATACCCAGGGAGATAAGGGAGGATTGGTCCCCATTTTCTATCGCTTTCTTGTACCATTTAATAGCCTCGTCCTCATCTTTCGGCACACCATTACCATTCCGGTACATTCCGCCTATATAGGACTGACAATTCCCATCGTTTTTGTCAGCACCAGATCGATACCATTTCAATGCTTCTGAATAGTCTTTTTCTTCTTCGTACATACGTCCTATCTTGGACAGACAATACCTATACCCATTTTCATACGACTTCATGTACCATTTTGATGCGGTCTTAAGGTCTTTTTTCACTCCCCTTCCATCTTTATAACGATCTCCAATGCTACTCATCGCATACATATCCCCTTCATCAGCTTTTTTCAATAAGATTTCCATTGAATCGTCATAATACTTTTGGGCTTTTTTTGAGTCTTTCCCTACACCTTCTCCTTTTTCGTACATCTCTGCTAGTTTTTCCATCGCAAAATGATCCTCCTTTTCGGCGGCCTTGACAAACCATTTCATCGCTTGTTTGTAATCTTGTTGTAGGCCATGCCCTCCATAATAATAGAGGTAACCTAAGTCCCGATAAGTATTCATTTTTTGTTCGGCAGCCGCCATATACCATTTGGCAGCCTCAGCATTGTTTTCCTCCACCCCATTCCCATAATCGTAAATGGTCCCTATATGATCCATGGCATAAACAAATCCTTCGTCAGCCTCTTTACGATACGTTTTTATCGCTTCCTGATACCATCTCGTGGCTTCCTCATCGTTTCTTGCAGTTCCCAGCCCGTTATTATACATGGCTGCAAGACTCTCCTGAGACTCAGCTTTGCCTTGTTCGGCCTCTTTCCTGAAACTCTCAAGAGCCATTTTAAACCAACGCGCTGCCTCATCGGCATTCTTGACGACACCATCCCCATTGCGATAGCAATAGCCCAATCTCCTCTGAGCGTCCGCATCGCCTCGTTCGGCGGCAATACGATACCACTTCATTGCTTCCAAAAGGTCTCTTCTAACATATGGGGTGCCGTTAAAGTACATATCCCCCAAGAGGTATGCTGCATCTGTACACCCCTTTTCAGCCGCATCGCGATACAATCTCAATCCCTCTTGGACATCTTTCTCAACCCCCTGACCGTCTAATTTCATCCCTCCAATACGTTGTTGTCCGGTCATATCCCCCATCTCCAACGCGTTTTGGTAGCATTGCATGGCTTCGGCGTATTGTTCTTTGAGTTTGAAATTATCTCCTTTTTTGATCAGCATTTGTGTCGACTCGGTTCCCAACTTCAGCTTCAGTTCTTTCCGTTCGCCTTGGGCGATGGTGAAGGTCTGGGTGATGCCGACATAGCCTTTCTTCGTGAGTTTCAGTTCGTGGGTTCCAATGAGCAGTTCAGGGATGAACTTGGGGGTGGTACCCACCTCGACGCCGTCGATCATCAGCGTGCAGAGTGCAGGGGTGCTTTCCACGCTCAGGGCCCCGCATATGGGCGTAGGTGAAGGCAGGGTGATGGTCTGTCCTCCCATGCTGGCGGTGATTTCCTGAGAGGTCACGCTGGGTTCGTGGTTGGCCATCTTGCATTCCACCCGATAGGTGCCGCTGCCGAGGGGTCCTGTCCAGCTGCGGATGCCTTTCCTCTCGTTGTTCACCCATATTTCTGCATCGGCATCCACCTTCAGGGTGATTTCGGCGAAGTTGGCTTTCAAGGTAGGGGTGAATCGGGTGGTTTCGTTGTCGTTCACCGTCACGGTGCCGCTGAAGCTGTCGTACATCTCCTTGGCGATGCGTACGGTATGCTGTCCGCTTTTCAGGGCTTCGCTTTTGCAGGGCGCTTTCCCGACCAAGACGTTGTCGACATAGACGCTGGCTCCTTGGAGGTTGCCTTGTGCGGGCACTTCGATCCATCCGAAGTTGGGTTGGAGGATGACGGTGACCACTTTGGCGTTATCGGGGTCATTGACGGTAACTTGGCCTGCTTCGATATGATAATTTGGTGCTTGTACACGATAGCTGTAGGTGCCGAAGTTCATGTATTTGGTGGCGCCGCCTTCGGCATCCACTTCCCAAAGTTGGTCATCCACTTCGAGGGTGGCGTTGGGCGGGGTGATTTGGAAGACCAGGTACTGTTGATGGAGGGTGGGTTTCACGATGGTCTCGATGCGGTCGGTGGAGAGTATCATCTGGTAGGTCCTTTCCGCTTCGATGGGTACGGGGAAGAGGTAATCGCGGAGGATGCCGAGTTGTTGGTGTTTGATGGTGATTTTACGGAGTCCTCGGGGCACCCACACCCATATCTCGCCGGTTTCCTGTTTGGTGTCGACGATGCCGAGGGTGCCGCCTTCGAAGATGAATCCGGTTTGGGAGGTCTCAATTTTGATGAGGGCGGCCACTTCGCCGTTTTGGTCGATGCGTTTGCCTTGGAGGCTTGACGCGGTCATGTCGGTAGGCATGGCTTTAAAGGACTTGACGGAGATGGATTGGGCGGATGCGTAAAGGCCAAGGGAGATGAGGAGGCAGAGCAGGGCGATTTTTTTCATGGCGATCCGTTTTTTATACCGCAAAGATAAAAAAAAATATGAAATGATAGCCGGTTCAGGTTGGATTACCTCCCTTCGGTCGGTGAGCCTTCGGGTTGCTTCGCTCCGTTGCTCTCCGCTCTTCGCAATGACGAAAAAAGCCCGCTTTGGGCGGGCTTTCTCGTAAGGGTGGGCGGCGACCTACTTTCCCACAGGTTGATGCAGTATCATCGGCACTGCCG
>CAJOIF010000072.1 GCA_905234765.1 uncultured Bacteroidales bacterium | reverse complement strand
TGCCTTCTGGTCGCCTCCGGCTACGATGTAGAAGAAATGCTTCCGTCCGAAGTCTTGCATCTTCGAGGTGTCCCATTGGCTGCTCACGAAGAGCGAGGCTGCAAAGAGTTCGGGATGGGTGATGTTGAAGTAGAACGACATCATGCCGCCCATCGACTGGCCTGTGGTGTAGAGGCGGTTGGTATCGACATTGTATTCCTTGCAGACCTTTTCGAGCAGCCGGATGGTCATCTCCACTTCGTCGGTGGTGCTCCAGTCATCCTGCACAGCCCAGTCGGTGTATTGTGGCACCAGCACAAACGAGGGATGCGCTTTTTGGTCACGGTCGGAGGCGAACTCCAGGGCGCCATACCCTTGTGTGAGCGGTGTCGTGACATCTTTGCCAACGGTGCTGGCATCGGCCATGAAGAGCACTAACGGATAGCTTTGCTTGCCGTCGTAAGCATCGGGGACAAACAGGTTGTACTGCATCGTCTTACCCGTTTCGGCATCTTCATAAATGAATTGCTCGAACTTGTCGAAAGACTCGTTTTTCAATGCGGCATAGACGGAATCCGTGTCTTTGTTCACCATCATCCCGTTGCCGTTTCGCGGTTTTTTGTCGTCAAAACTCTTGTCGCCGTCCTTTCTTTGGGCGCAAGCAGCCAAGCATATAGCCACGACTGCCATTAATACAAATACTCTTTTCATAATGTTGATGGAGTGTTTCGAGTCGATGCTCTGGTCTCTACCAAGACCTTTTTGGTTATTTAAAACTGCTGCAAAGGTATGAAAAATACCGCAAGGCCTATGCTTGAATAACGATTCTTTGATTACTTCGGCAACATCTGCCCCTTCCTAGTAACGATAGCCTGAAGCAGATAAACGACCGCAATAATTGCACCTATCACATACGGTGACAGATGGGCCGCCGATGCGATAGGCGAAACAATCAGTGGGGAGAGGAACTGTCCCAAATAAAGCGCCGTTGAAAGCAGCGGCATCACCGTGGTGGCGGCTTCCTTGCCCGCTTTCACGCTTCCGATGGTGTTCAGGTAAGGAACGCCGATGCCGTTGGCGATGCCGATGAGTGCCGAGCCAAGCAAAAGAAGTGACAATGAAGTCCCTTCAGCAAGGCATAAATATCCCGCCATGAAGCCGATGGGAGCAGCGTATTTCATCTGTGCGGCAAAGCGTTTCATCATCGCGCCAAAAACCAAGCCTACCAAGAAAGCCACCACATCCAAACCCATCATCACCAAGGTGATTCCCGTCACCGAAAGCATCCCCGAGGCCGTCAGCGCGAAGTTGGTGGGATAGATGAAGAAAAGGATCATCACAAGGAACATGCCTACGACCGAGGGATGGAATTTCTTTAGTAAGTTTAGAGTTGAGGGTTTAGAGTTTAGAGTTGTTGGGTCTTTTTTCATCAGGCTTTCGTTGGGCAGGAAAAGCATGACGAGCACCACGGCGATGAGGCCAAGCAGATACACCAAGAAAGCGTAGTTCCAACTGACTGCCGCCAACATTCCCGCGAGGAAAGTGGCCACCACACCGCCCATCTGGTTCATGGCGGCGGCAAGACCCATCAGTCGTGCTTGCTCCTCTGGAGGGAAATAGTAGGCCAAAAGTCCCGTGGAAAGCGGCATAATCATGCCCACACTCACGCCCAACAAAGCCCTGAGTACCAGCAGCAAAGCAATGTTATCAGCAAAAAAGGCCCCGCTTCCTGCCACCACATAAAGCAGCAGACCGCAAAGGGCGATGGTGCGGGTGCGCATCACGCGACATAGCATCGGGAAACAGAGGTTGGTGAGGATGATGAACAGCGCGGGCATGCTCACCACAAACTGGATGAGTAGCGGATTGGCGTCAGCGAAATGGGCATTGATGGCGTTCAAGGCAGGTGCGACGGCGGCGCCCGCCATCACGGTCAGCAGCGACATCGAAAGGATGGTCGCAACAAGAATCTTTGGATTGGATGAATCTCTTTTCATTCGTAAGAATCTATTCAATTAAACATGTGTCCAACTGGCATAGTTCTTACAGATTCACCCTATGATTCGGCTACCGACACGCTCGCCGAAAAACGGGTGCAAAATTACGAAAAAAGAAGGAAATATTGTTCTATCAAAAAGAAAGAATAATCCACGCCCCAAGTCTTTGACTGGAATGCATAATAAAACACTAAAACGCGAACTCATATCCCGCACCAATCCAGCCACGGAAGCCTGTTTCCTTTGTGTAGGACTTCAGTTTGGTGCCTTCGGCATTGGCATCCACTTGTTTTTCCATGAGGTAATCGCACAAAATATAGAAATTCAACGTGCTGCGTCTGTCTAATCGAATATCTGCACCCAATGAGCCTCTCAGGCGGTTCACATAGCCACCATTGAATCCCTTCATGAACCAGCCGGCCTCGCCTTCCTCGGAATAGTCGTCCAAGGTGACATAGACGTTGCCATCGTAAGCCGCCTCAATGACGGGTGCATTCAGATAGTTACGCACCTCGAAATAGACGTAGGGTTGCACCTTGCCGAAGCCCTTATACAATGCTTTCACTCGGCTTTTCAGCGTCAGGGCGTTCTTAGGATTTTGGTACACGTTGAAATCGCCCGTGCGACGTGTCACCTGAAAGCGTTCCTTCAGTGAGAAGTTCCAGTTGCCGTAATGTATGGTACCCGTGACATCGGCCATGAGTCTGTGTCGTGGACTCTTGAACAGTCCCGAATTGGCTCCATAGCCGTTGATGAGGGCATAGCCCAATCCAAGCTTGATATTCGGATGCACCTTATAACTCAACGCCAGTGTGGTTTGTAGGCGGTCGAGGCTACCGAAGTTGTTGTCGAAACGCACCTCTTCCTCAAGGGAAACATGCAAGCCTCGTGTGATTCTTTTGTCCACCGAAACGGTCACACGCCCACCAAATTCAGGGTCGAGTGCGACATCGGTTTGTGAAAACATCATCATGGGGAAAACCAACCCCAGCACCAATATGATAATCTCTTTGCTCTTCATTTCTTCTTACTTCTTACTTCTGTCTTCTAAAACGGTCCGTGCCCGCCTCCACCAGGACCACCGCCACCGCCATTTCCTCCAGAATAGGACGAAAGGCTGACGGAATTACCACCACTGACAGAAGCATCGGTATAAAACATCCCTTCAAAGCATTCCGTCCCGCCTGCAACACTCACATTGGATTGCAAGGTAAGGGAGGAGCCTTCTGAGACGACAAGGGGCGTTCCTCCGCTTGCAGGGGTCTTGAAAGCGTAGGTCGTTGCGCCAACGGTCAAGCCGTACCAAGTGTTTTGCGACCATGAAGAGGCCGAATAGCAACTCTGTGTAAGCGACGAACCTCTCTCCAAGCCTCCAATGGCCACCAAAGTGCCGCCCGTGAGATAAAGTTTGTAGCCTCCTTCTGAGTTGGCATCGATGGCGACTTCGGGCGAACTGGTGCCTATGGCATAGACTATGCCGCCTTTGATGTAGCAATTGCCATTGGCATCGAGACCATCGTTACCTTGGCTGTAAGCGCAGACCAACCCGCCCGATATGGTGAGGTTGCCGCCCGAGTTGATGGCATCGTCTGACTGGGAATGGCTATATACCTCACCACTCGAAACAGAAAGCGTTCCCTTGGCTTCGATGCCTTCGTGGGCTGTGCAGTTTACCACGATTTTGCTTCCCTTAAAGATCAAGTTACCGTCGAATTTGAGGCCTTTGGCCGAAACACCGTTGGCGTTGCTGTTGCCCCATCCTCCAGGACCTCCGCCACCGCCATTTGAGCCGAAGTTGCTTCCAGTGACGTTCACATTGACCGTGCCACCATTGAAGTAGCCGTTTCCGTCGCTGCTGATGCCCTTGCCGCCCGTTCCTGTGCTGGTGAGGGTCAAAGCACCGTCAGTCATCTTGACATAATCCTTGCCTCTAACACATGCCGGTTTCAAAGTGTCGCTGCCGCTGACATTGACAGAACTCGACATATTGACGGCAATGGTGCCACTTATAAAATGCACATAATCATCGGAAACGATGCCCGACCTGCCTGTTGCCGCAACGTTGAGGCTGCCTTCACCGCTGAAGATGAATTGGCCTTCGCCATACATTGCAGCCTTCTCGTCCTCGGTGGCGGGCGTGTCGGTGTAATTTGTACCATCGGCAAGAGCGTTTTCGCCGTTCAAAACGATGAAAGTGCGCTTGCCTTTGTTCGGTTCTGCCTGCGGACCATGCACGTTGATGGCCGCCCCATTGGGATTGGTGATGCTCACACCTTTCAGCGTGATGCCTTGTTTCTTCGCACTATAGAGTTTGAAGAAACCGTCGTTGGTAGTCCCCGAAAGTTCATACATCACATAATCTTCGCCCGAATAAACGATAGTCACGTCATTGCCATTGACGGCCACATTGAAGTCGTCATCGGCGCCAATGACAACAGCGTTTCCATTGGTGGAAAATGTCACGTCAACCGTTTGGGCGAACATGGTGTTGGCGATAAGATCTTCGCTGTCGTCGGTTTCAATCGGGTCGATAAGGACGATGTTGTCCTTTTGGCAACCTGCAACCGATAACCCCAGCAAGACTATCAATAAACAATTCAAGATTTGTTTCATCTTCATGGTGAATGTTTGTAAGATAACTACAAATTGGGGCATTTTATTTCATGTCGAATTCATATTTCAAATGTGTTATTTATTACATAACGGTGATGCGTCTGACGCTGACACCGTTTTCGCCTGCCACGCGCACCATGTAAACGCCAGCTTCATATTTGCCGAGGTCGAGGGTGATGCTTTGGGTGCTGACGGG
>CAJOIF010000071.1 GCA_905234765.1 uncultured Bacteroidales bacterium | reverse complement strand
CAAAGTTACATCTTTTTTCCATATCCAGGTCAAAAACCGCGAATTTTTTCGCAACTTTGCGGCCATAATACTGGAAAAAGATGAAATACGATTTCGACAAGATTATCAATCGCGCTGACACTAACTGTGTTAAGTATGATTTGCGCCAACAGGTTTTTGGCAATCCCGATGTGCTGCCGATGTGGGTGGCAGACATGGACTTTGAGACGCCCGACTTCGTTAGAGAGGCAGTTATAAAAAGGGCGGAACATCCTGTTTATGGCTACCATTTCAAGGATGAGGCTTATTTTGAGGCCATTCGCAAGTGGATTCTGAGGCACCATCATTGGAATGTGCATAAGGACTGGATGTCATTCACCCCTGGAGTGGTGTGCGGCTTCAATATGGCGATAATGGCCTTTACTGAACCTGGTGATGAAATCATCATTCAGCCGCCAGTGTATCCGCCTTTCCATCATGCTGTTAGCAGTCACGGTAGGAAGTTGGTTTACAATACTTTGGTCGACAGAGGGAATGGCTATGAATTCAACTTCGACCAGCTGGTAGAGCAAACTAAAACCGCCAAGATGTTGATTCTCAGCAATCCTCATAATCCCGTAGGGCGTTGCTGGACGCAAAACGAACTATTGCTCTTGGGCGAAATCTGTATGAAGAACAAGGTGTTGGTCATCTCCGATGAGATTCATTGCGACTTGGTGTTGCCAGGTTATCGCCATCATCCTTTTGCGGCTTTGGACAAGGAATTCGCCCAAAACAGCATCACCTTCCATGCGGCTTCCAAGACCTTCAACCTCGCTGGCTTGGCCACATCAACAGCCATCATTCCCAACGAGGAACTGCGCAAGACGTATGTGGCTTATGTTGAAGATATGGAAGCGCATCTCGGTAACATTTTTGGTAAGGTCTCCACCCAAGCCGCTATGACTTATGGTGATGAATGGCTTGTTCAACTGCTTGATTATGTGCAAGGTAATATCGACTATGTTTCTGATTTCCTGACGATAAACCTTCCCAAAGTAAAATTCCATAAACCGCAGGCTACATATATGATGTGGCTCGACTTCAACGATTACGGCCTCTCGGAAAAGGAATTGTGGCAAAAGATGACACAAGAAGCGCAATTGGGCTTTAATCGTGGCAAGGATTTCGGGGAGGCAGGAAATGGTTTCTTCCGCATCAACTTGGCTTGTCCAAGGGCAACGGTGGAGGAGGCGATGAGGCGGCTGAAGAGCGTGTTTGGATGATTCTATGAAGCCTTTCTTTCCATCCGTTTCAGTACCAAAATGCTCACTTCATAAAGCAGATACAGCGGGATGGTAACCAGAATTAACGTCATCAAGTCAGGTGGGGTGATGATTGCGGCCACAACCATGATAACGAGGAAGGCATATTTGCGATAAAGTTTCAAGGATTGGGAACTTACCACTTCCAGTTTACCTAAGAAAAAGGCAATCACGGGCAGTTGGAACACCAAACCCATGACCAAAGTCAAGGTGGTGAAAGTACTGATGTATGACTTAAGTGTAATGTTGCTTTCGACCATTCCAGAGACGCTGTAAGTGCCTAAGAACCTGAATGAAATGGGGAATAGTATGAAGTAAGACATCAGTACGCCAACGATGAAAAGCAAATACATTGTAATGGCCACATGCACAGAGTATTTCTTCTCGTTCTCGTACAAAGCAGGCGTGATGAAGCGGAACAGTTCGACCAAAATATAAGGCGAGGCAGCCAATAGTCCGAGATAAAGTGCTGTAGTGATATGAGTCATAAATTGGCTCGACAACTCCGTGGCAATCAGGTTAATGTGAAATTGGCTGAAGACGAAGTCGGAACCAAGTTTGTGTAGAAACTTCTCGATATAGCGATAGGTCACAAAGTCCCATTGGCTGGGCGCAAGAAGTAGCTTAAAGGTCTTGTCCTTGAAACAGAAAATAGCAATGGCCAGCACCATTACCACAGCGATGATGCGAAACAACATTTGGCGGAGCACCTCAAGGTGTCCGCCAAATGTCATCAGGTTCGGGTCGGAGTTATTGTCCGTCGTCTTCTTTTGGCTCGGTTTGCGCGTCATCCGTCACTTCTTCCGGTTTTTCTTCATCCAACGGTTCTTTCATGCCTTGCTTGAAACTTTGCACGCCTTTTCCCAAGCCTTTCATCAGCTCGGGCACCTTTTTTCCGCCGAAGATGAGCAAAGCTACACCAGCAATAAGGAGCAACTCCGTGGTACCGATAAATAACAATGGTATTGTCATATACTTTTGCGTATGAATGGTTTGATGATGCAAAGATAGGGAAAAACTAATTTGAAACGCTTTTTTTATGCCACGAGATAAATCTCGTTGGTTTCAAAGTTGATTTCCCAGTTGCCGTTTTCAGCGGACTCCCACTTGTACTTTTGCGACATGCGGTCCCACCAGCCTTGGAACTTGGTGCCAGTCTCGCCCATGTCTTTGACGAGTTTCTCGTAAAGTTCAGCGTTGTCGGCAGTAAGAATCTTTGCCAATTCATTCAAACCGTTTCTTCTTTCGAACAGTTGCTGGATTTCGTTCTTTTCTTCAGGGGTTACCTGACCTACTTTCTTTTTCATTGTCATATAATTGTTTGATGTTTATTTGTTTTTAAGTTCATTGACTCGGGACTTCGGGACGAGAGACAGGAGTACACTATAAAGAGCCTTTACCGTCATTGCGGGCTTGACCCGCAATCCCCTTCATGGGAAAGGTTCGTCTTCGCGCATGGGAGATAGCGGATGCTTCTCCGCCATGACGGTAAAAGTGCTGTTGTAGTGATTCCCAGCCAGTCATCAAAACTCCTTCCTGACCTCAAAGGGGTCTAAATATGTGATTTCCTTGATGTCGATGTTCGGCATGAACTCTCCGATTTTGCGGATGTCGTTCAACAGGTCGCGGGAGGCGTTGCGCTCGAGGTGAGCCATCACGCATTGCTGGTGCGAGGGCGTGTTGTTATCCCAGGTCAGCTTGCGGTTGAGCCAGATGCAACGGCGGCATTGGTAGGCATCGCAGTTGCGGCACAGGGGCGCATGGTTCAGTTGGAGCAGTTGCGGATTGGGAATGTCCAAGCCTTTCTCTAAATCTCCTACTGAGTTGTCTGACGAGGGCTGATGGTGGTTCATTTGGTTGAAGACCTTCATCTGCTCGTCATAGTAGAAGGCAGGGCAGAGGTAGAACTTCCCGTTTGGGGCAAGGGTGATGTTGCTTACGCCCGCATTGCAGTTGTGCATCTTCTCGAGCATCATCCTGTCTGTCAAGAGGTTGAATTGTGGAGAATGGCCTTGTTTGTAGAGGTTGAGCAAAGCGGCGTTCCATTCGTTCAAGACTTGTTTGTAAGTTCCAATCTGCTCGTCCGTGAATTGCTCTACATCGGTAATGCAAAGATTGATTCTTGCACCTGAACTGAACAGTTTCGCAATCGCATCCTTTTGTTTCTGCATTTCGCTGAAGGTTATGCGAAGGACGAGGTTTTTGGCTTCTACCTTTTTGGGAAAGGCGTTTGTCACTTCTACATCGGCTTCGCTGCCATCGTTAATTCCTGTGACAGGCTTATAGCCAATAGGATAAATCTTCACATTGTCGATGCTTTCGATAATGGAGGCATATTCCTCGGGCAAGGCATAATCGGGGAAGACATACTGAATCATCAGGTTCTGCTTCATCCCAAAAAGGATGCCCTTTTTTAGGGTCTCAATGGGCATCAAGTGTTTTTCCTTCAGCGGATTGTTGGCATGGCAGTAGGCCACGCTGGTGTCGTCTAATAATATAACAAGGTATTGCAGCATGGCTTAGCAGATTTTGGGTTTCACTTCGCGTTTGTTGGCTTCGTACTGTTCGCGCAAGTCCTCTAATTCGAGTTTGCGGTAGAGCTTGTTCCAGTAGTAGTTGTTGGCACGCACCCTTGCCTTGTGCATGAGGCAGATGGCGGTGGCGCGTTCAAAGACGGTGTGCGTCTTGGCCGCGTCGTAATTCTCGCCTTGGCACCAGGCACAGCCACTTGCTACCTCACAAGTGATACATTCCGGCTTGCTTTGCGTCAACCTGTCCAAAGTGAGGAAGGGACGCAGTTTGTTCTTGTCGATGCCGTCGTGGATGTTGCCGATGGTCCATGCTTCCTTGTCGCGGAGCGAGTATTGTGCAAAGCGGGTGCAGGGATAGAGGTTGCCGGCAGCGTCGACGCTGAGCATCTTGCCCGCGCCGCACCAGTTCTGGTTGTCGCGCTCGGGGTCCATAGGCTTGCCGATGTGCTCCGAGAAGAACGAGCAGGCGTAGTCTTGGTAATAGCCACCGTTGATGATGGCATCGGCGAGTTGCATCAGTTGTTCCTCAAAGCGGAGGTCGTCGCCTTCTTGCCACACGTCCTCAAACACCACGTTGATGTTCACCTCGTGGATGCCCAACGAATAGAGGTGCAGCACGCTCTCGGTGATATACGGAATATCCGCCGACGAGATGGTGACCTTTGTGCCGCCTCCCGGAAATTGTTCCAACCACAGCGGGATATTCTTCACCACATCCTTGTAGCTGCCACGTTCCGATGGTTGTGTCAGACCGTTGGCATCTGCCGTAGGTTGTTTCCAAACCCGGTTGAGGTCATGCTTCTTCTCCGTCCCGTCAATGGTGATGCCGATGCTGAGGTGGTCGCGGTTCTTTTGGATGAAGTCCTGCACGGCCTTCTCGTGGTAGTTGATGCCATTGGTGGAGAAGGAGAAGCGGTAGCTGTTGAACCAGTGATGGTTGCGGCGGAAGAGTTCCGTCTTGATATAGTCGCAAATCTTGTCGATGAGTTCTATCTCAAGGAATGGCTCACCGCCGATGAAGTCCCACACCACCGACTCGTAGGCGAAATCGGGGTCGGTCTCATGGTCGAGCACATAGTCTATGAAGGTCTTGGCCACCT
>CAJOIF010000070.1 GCA_905234765.1 uncultured Bacteroidales bacterium | reverse complement strand
TGATGAACAATAAAGCACTTGTCGTTATCGACATCCAGAACGACATCACCAAACACTACCGCGATATCATTGATAACATCAATGCCGCCATAGAATGGGCTGTGGCAAAGGGAATACTGGTTGTGTATATCAAGCATAACAATACCACCACTGCTACGCGAACGTTCAAGCCAGGCACTAAGGGCGAGGAATTGGTGCCTGAGATGAAAGTTGTTTCGGATAACATCTTCGTGAAGACGAAGAGCAACGCCCTTACAAGCGAGGCTTTTTCTGCTTTCATCGCGACGAACGGCATCAATGAGTTCTACATAGCAGGAGCCGATGCTACCGCCTGCGTAAAATCGACATGTTTCAACATGGCCAAGGCTGGCTTCGCGGTACATGTCCTCTCCGATTGTGTCACCAGCTATGACCTGAAGAAGCTGCCGGAGATGCTGGCATATTACGAAAGCAAAGGCTGCGAGGTCAAAATGAAAGAACAATATGAAACAGGAAATCGCTCCCAAGGACAGCAGACGAGCGCAAGCATTTGAACTGTGGATGAAGTCGCCCATGCCGATGGTGACGCTCACGAAGACTTTCGATGTGACGAGACTTCGTATGGTGAGCAGGCGAAGGGACATTAAGTTTAATCTTCTCCTGTGCTGGTGCATCGGCAAGGCTGCCAGTTGGATGGAAGAGTTCTACTTGCTGCCTGAGCAAGGGAAACTGTATAAGTACGACCGCCTTGCCATCAACGTGATAGTGAACAACAAAGAAGGTGGCATCAACTCGTGCGACATCTTATATACAGATGATATGGAGCAGTTCGGACAAGAATATACGAATCTGACACAGGTGGCCAGCACGTCTTGCCAAAGCTCTTTCATAGATGATGCGATGGTGATAGGCACATCGGCGATGACGGCTACCGAACTCGACTGCATCGTCAATCAATATACCGACCAGTTCTGCAATCCAATGGTGATGTGGGGTCGATATCGCAAAAGCTGGCTGAAGATAACCTTGCCCATCTCCTTCCAATTCCACCACGTGCAGATGGACGGCGGACAGGCTGCCCGTTTCCTAGATGAACTCCAAAAGACAATAAACACTATATGAATAAAATGATTGCATGCTGTGGTATTAACTGCGAGACCTGCGAGGCTCGCATTGCCACAATTAAGAACGACGACAAGATGCGTGCCGAGGTTGCGAAGAAATGGTGCGAGATGAATCATACTGATCAGATCACACCTGAGAGCATTAATTGTACTGGTTGTCGCGTGGAAGGCGTCAAGTTCTATTTCTGCAGCCACATGTGCGAGGTACATAAATGTGTTACATCTAAAGGCTACGAGACTTGTGCCGAATGTTCCGATAAGAACACCTGCAAGAGGGTTGGCTCTATCTGGGAGAATTGTGCCGAGGCGAAGGGAAATTTAGAAAATATGCGCTATAGAGAAGAAGCAATCGAATGTGTAAAAGATCATGTTCTCCAGATACATAAGCAAATATATGCCAAGTATGAAGGGGATTTTGACAGAATCTATACGGAAGGGTACAACAACAAGTCCTATACGGGTAGGGTGATTGAGCCAGGGAAGGTATATGAACTGAGTTATTTGGAATGTACGTGCCCTAAAGTAAAATGTGGGCTGAGAAACCATCCGCAGCAATGTGAGTGCTCGCGACAGAGCATTTTATATATTCTGTCGCAGCTTGAACCAGACAGCCATTTCGATGTTCGGATTGAGAATACGATTCTCAGGGGAAGCGACCGTTGTACCTTCAGGATAACGAGACATGAAGGTTGTTGAATTAAATATCGGTTCTACGTCGGCGTTGCTCATTGGCGAAAAGAGCGAAAAGGTATTCCTTTTTGTGCATGGGTTGCATGGACGAAAGGAAGAGGCATTAGCCTTTGCAAAGGAGGCCGTGCCTAAAGGCTATCAGGTATTGAGTATCGATCTACCAGTAGAGCGCAAGCCTTGGGAGGTGCTGCCGTTGCTGAATGAGGTTCGAGATTATCTATATGAGAATTGGAAATCGGTTTCAGTTCGTGCTAACAGTATCGGCTCATGGTTTACGTTGTTGGCATTCCAGAGCAAGAAAGTGGAGCAGGCTTTGCTCGTATCTCCGATTCTCGATATGAAGAAGTTTATCGAATTGATGCCACAGCGTGAGGACGACTATTATGAGTGGGTAGTTAATAACCCGATTACAGGTTGTGATGTGCCCACATACATCCTTCGCCCAGAGGTGGACATGATTGTCAGCGAAGAAATTGATCGCGACTTCATCAGTCAGCACCAATGGCAGATCACCATCATGCCAGGTGGTGAACACTGGTTTCATACACCTGAGCAACTTGCTTTTCTGAAAGCATGGGAAAAGAATACGATAATTTCAAAATAATATAAATGTTTTCTATAATTATAAACACACCTCTTCCTCATGGAAGAGATTTTTTTCATCCGATTAAGTCGTTTTTGAGAAATTCAGATGAAAATTTATGCTAATTGTCTGAACTACATTAGGTTAACTAATTTTTCATTTCGTGTAAAATTCCATAATTTAATGGAAAAATAAGTTAACATAAATTTGAACATAGCGACCGTAACTTATTGATTATCAATCGGTAATGTTAATTTTCCACGAAGATGAGTATTAATCTGCAAAGTTGGTGAAAATCAACTAAATAAAGAAAATCCTTAGGTTAACTAAGGGTCTTTTTTTATGCCATTTTTGGTCGATTTTGGGCTTTTTTTCGCCAAAAGTTAACCTAAAGTTGTACCTAATTATTCCTTTTTTTCAAAGAAGAAGTATAGTAAAATAATTATTTTATAAATTATTGTAAAATAATAAGTTATATTTTTAATTCTGTGTAAACTTATTTTTTCAAGATTTTTCGTGTTTTTACGTTGGAATCCCATGTGTTTACTATGGTTTCTGATGATTCTATTCAGATTGCTGCTGTGCCTTGAATAATGTTATTGTCAATGGCTGAAAACCAGGTGTTTTTACTATTCGTCTTCTTCTGAATTGTGTAATACTTATTTTTGTTTTGTGTAAAGTTATGAAGCTAATCCACTGATTCTTCGGTACTTTCTTTTAAAAGTCGGTCACTGGAATCCTGGTTCTGTTATATTCGCCGCGTTTTAACGCACATTCTATGTCAGGATTGAACGACTACAGGAAAATGAACCCCCTTGCCGCCGCACCCTTGGCTGAGTTGAATTTCGAGGCACTATTAGGGGAATTGAAACCAGGTTATAAAAGATGCTCGACATTCGCGGCTGACTTTTCCATCGCAGATTCATTCGGGGTGGAGGCGGTAGAAGATACCTTCAACAGGGCTTTCAATGAATGGAAAGACGATTCTAAGATGATGGCAGAGATGTCTATGGTGCTGAACCACAATATCTGGAGGTACTATGAGATCGACACTGCCCTTGCTAGGACATACGACCGTTGCTGGAGGGAGGCAGACAGCTACTTCTTTGAAAAGAGCAATAATTATCTTATTAACCCCAAAAGTAATATTATGTCAGTAACAGTCAAAAATGAAATCAGCAAGGCTGAAGTGCTTGTTTCGGGCCTGAAGAAACACCTCGATGAGGTGAAACAACTCGGCATTACCGCCGATGAAATCAAAAAGATGGAAGAGCTGAGCCAAACCCTTCTTCAAAAAGACGAAGAGGTAGAAGCCTTGCGTCGTGAAGCCAATGAAAAAGGGCGCGAAAATCGCGAACTTTTGGCAGAACTTAAGGAACAGATGTTCACTTTCCGCAAAGCTGTCAAGCAACGCTATATGCAATCCGATTGGATTAAATATGGTGTTCAGGACAAACGGTAACTTCTTTAAAACAATCCTCATAATACCGCAATCCAGACATAGGCTCAGATTGCGGTATTTTTCGTTCAAGAGGAACAGTTAGTAGATTTCGCCCGTTTAAGGATTGTTTTTTATTAACTTTGCAGACGAATTGCGAAACAGATAAATCGAAATTTAATTATTTGACAACGAAAAGGTATATAACTATTCTCGTTTGGTTACTTTCAAGTTTTTGTGTGAAAGCACAGGAATTTAAGCCGATGGAGCATAATGGACTGCTTTATCAAGAAATGGCAAACCGTACTTCCGAAACAGAGACCCCCGCTCTGATTATTTATCTACATGGCAAACATGCCAGCGGAAACGACAATCAGAAGCAGCTGAACCAGACTGGAGTTCGTAACATTTCAGCGTACATAGAGAAGAACCGAATTCCAGCCTATTTCCTTGTCCCACAATGTCCTGAAGATCATGAATGGGATGGCAGGGATGATAGCTCCAGTTATGCGGACGAAGTGGAGGAACTTATTGCGTTCTATTTGAGTACAAAGGATGTCGATACCTGTAAAATCTACATCTGTGGCGTGTCCATGGGCGCTTGCGGTTGCTGGAAACTGCTTAATGACAAGCCGAATCAGTTTGCTGCTGCCCTTATTGCATCTGGGCAGGCACATAGGGCATACCCATCGGGTTTTACAGCAACTCCGTTGTATGTAACCGTTGGTTCCAATGAGCGCAGTTATGATGCCTTGACGTGGTTTACATCACAGATTCAGAAAGAAGGCGGGAATGTCCGCTTTGATGTTCTCAATGGGTTGGAACACAGGGAAGCATGTGATGAAGCCTTTTCTACAAAAAGAATAACGTGGCTGTTCTCGAAAAAAAGAGATTAGGTAAATCCAATTTAGCAAACAAACACATAAAATAATTCACTTAAAAAGGTCTTGGTAGTTTAGAGCCCCTTGATAAGGGACGGCTATAATGCAGGGATAAATATGAAAAGAGTATTTGTATTAATGGCAGTCGTGGCTTTATGCTTGGCTGCTTGCGCCCAAAGAAAGGACGGCAACAAGAATTTTGACGACAAAAAACCGCGAAACGGCAACGGGATGATGGTTGTGAACAAAGACACGGATTCCGTCTATGCCACATTGAAAAATGAGACTTTCGACAAGTTTCAGCAATTCATTTATGAAGATGCCGAAACGGGTAAGACGATGGAATACAATCTGTTTATTCCTGAAGCTGCTGAGACTGGTCAGAAATATCCCTTAGTACTCTTCATGGCCGATGCCAGCACCGTTGGCAAAGATGTCACGACACCGCTCACCCAAGGTTATGGTGCTTTTGAGTTCGCCTCCAAGCGTGACCAACAGATGCATCCTTCGTTTGTGCTGGTGCCGCAATATACCGACTGGGCCGTGCAAGACGACTGGAGCACCACCGACGAAGTGGAGATGACCATCCGTCTGCTTGAAAAGGTTTGCAAGGAATACAACGTCGATACGAACCGACTTTATACCACCGGTCAGTCGATGGGCGGCATGATGTCGTTCTACTTCAACATCACCCATCCCGACCTCTTTGCCGCCTCGCTCTTCGTGAGCAGCCAATGGGACACCTCGAAGATGCAAGACTTCGGACGGAAGCATTTCTTCTACATCGTAGCCGGAGGCGACCAGAAGGCA
>CAJOIF010000069.1 GCA_905234765.1 uncultured Bacteroidales bacterium | reverse complement strand
AATACGCCGAGGATCCGAACCTGACCGTGGCCTTCATGGGCGACTTCTGCCTCAACGGCAACAAGATCGACGCCTTGATGATCCAAGCCAACGAAGAAGCGGACTGGGAAACCCTGAAACAAGATTTCGGCATGATGCCTTCCGGCACCGCTGCCATGAATTGTCCAAACGACGACAATCCAGTTATGGTGGGTGTCGGCATCGAAACTGATTTTTTGGATGAGGCCGTCCTCGACACTTTGACCGACATCAGTCAGATACCCGAAAAAGACATCGAGAAATTCACCCTCATTGTTGCAGACAAGATTCGCGAAATCATGAAGAGTTTTCAGGCTCCCGACTCGTTGCTGCCTAACACTGCCATCATCATTGGCCAAGGCGAGATAGAACATGAAGTCACCGACAACACCTATGACGACTACATCTTAACCGTTTCACGCGCTATTGTCGTTGGGCTGATTAACGAAAAAATCCAGGCGAATACAAGCCCGAATCCCAGTCTGCAACAGCAAAAAGAATTTGGCGACCGCATCATGGACGATGCCCAAAGTCACGGCCACATGGGTTACATCACCGCCGCCGACTACGACAACCGCACCCTATGGCTCTTCTTCTATGACGACCAGGAGGAATGTAACACCATTATCACCCATATCAGCGAAGACATTATCATCAATTAATTATTCTTTTATCAAATTTTATTCTTATGAAGAAAAATGTATGCTTCTTTCTGACTGATGTGCCTTTTTACCATTAGCAACATGGCTCAGGCACAAAATCGTGGCGACATCCAACTGAAAGCCACCGAATTGAACAATGTAATGATTTCCTATGACCAACAACTTTCCGAGGGTTCCTGGTTCTCCTACGTCGGTGATTATTCATCACCGCAGATTATCGGCATCGGGATGCCCTTCAGCTGGGGTTACATGTTCCCCGCGGAGCTGATGAACGACTACAAGGGATGCTCCTTCACCCAGTTCGCTTTCTTGGATGCTGGTGAAGAACAATTTGCCACCACCTACACCGTCAACTTCTACCTTGGTGGCGATACTGCTCCAGGCACTTTGGTTGCTACCCAACAATTCGAAATTACAGGCACAGTCGGTGATGTGGTCACCTTCAGGCTCGACACACCTGTCGAAATCGATGGTACACAAAACATTTGGTTGACTTTCTACCATGACGGTTCCATTCAATATCCTGCTCCAGCCGTTGCCGACGTGGGCAACCCCAACAGCCGCTGGCTCGGCATTGACGGCTATGGCTGGATGGATGTGGCTTCTGTGAGCAGCGAGGTATACAGCTGGCTGGCATGGGTCTATGTGGACGGTTACGATTGGATTGGCGAAAGCAACGAATCTGTCTTTGTGTACCCCAACCCCACCACGGGCAACGTGAATATCGCCGCACCGGGATTAAGCCACATCACCGTGATGAACACACTCGGTCAAGTCATCTACGATAGCGATGCCGATGGAAACATGACCACCCTCGACATGAACCAATATCAGACGGGCATCTATATGGTACGCGTGGCAACCGAAAACGGAGAAAGCGTGAAACTTATTTCGAAACAATAAAGACGAGCTTTTTTAGTTTACATATTTGGGATTACGGGGCTACTAATGTAGCCTCGTAGTCTCGTGATAAAAACACGAAGTTAAATCTTGAACAACTACACACCATGAAAAAACTTTACATTCTCCTTGCTTTCCTGCTCTTTGGCGCAGGTCTTCGCGCCCAGCAGACCAACCTCACCGAGGCCGTCGACTTCACCGTCACCGACTGCCACGGACAGACCTACAACCTCTTTGAAATCCTTGACCGTGGTCAAGCTGTTTTCATTGACTTTTTCTTCTATTCTTGTGGCCAATGCCAGGTGATTTCGCCCTATATCACTGGTTCCTATACCCAAATGGGCTGCAACTTGCACGACGTGTTCTACATCGAAATCTCTTACATCGACAGCGATGCCGTCTGCCAGCAATGGGCTAACGAATACGGTGTTGAATTTCCTACCGTCGGAAAGGACGGCGGCGGCAACGAGGTCTTCGAGCTCTATGGCATCCAAGCCTGTCCCACACTCGTCCTCATCATGCCCGACCGCAGCATTCCCATCCAAGGATTGTTGCAACTGTATCCATTCTCGGCACAAGATGTCGTCAACGCCATGCAGCAAAACGGCCTGCAACCTCATGACTGCACAGGCACGCTGACCGTCAATCCACAAACATTACATATTTACAGCGACGAAACGACCTACGAGCCCGGCCTGCTGACCATCTCCAACATGACCGCTGACGATGTGACTGTCAACGCCTTCACTGCCGACCCCATCTTTGCGCTCCAATGCATGTATGAAGGCCAAGAGGTCACCGAGGGTATGACAGTAGCCGCGGGGCAGTCTGCCACCGTGGAAGTCTACGTTGATGTACCTGTAAAGGAGACTTTTGAAGGAACGATGTATATCAGCACCTCGGCGGGCGACTTTGAAGTCAACATTGTTTACGAAACAACCCTCGGAATAAATGAAAACAACTCGACACTGACGCTATTCCCCAATCCCGCCAATGAAAGCGTGACCCTCCGAGGCGAAAACCTTGGAGTAATAAGCATATACAACACATTGGGCCAAAAAGTTGACACATTCTTCTCTGAGGAATCGCAAATGGTCATTCCTACAACCACGTACCAAAACGGTATCTACTTCGTAAAGACAAGCAACGGAAAAACGCAACGCTTGGTGATTGCACACGAATAAGACCTACATCAGGTCGTAAGGTGTCTTCTTTGTTTTCAGTGCTTTCGGCATTTCCGAAAAGCCAAATGAGTTTGGGCATGGTCTTATAATAGAACCTTGCCGCAAAGGTTGGATTTTATTGGGATTATTTTTCAAATTTGCCCAATATTATGCATGTTTTTTTAATTTTGCGGTTTCATTTCCAATCTCATTCAATCATGAAACATAGGCTTTTCCTCCTTCTGCTTGCGTTGACAGCCAGCATTACAAGCTGCCAACGCAATAAGCCGTTCAAGTATGAGATGGCACAATCATTATATGATAAGGCCATGGAGGAATCACGCAACAACCAAAATGTCGAAAGCTACTCGGACTTGTTGCAGAGCCTCACCATCATAGACAAACTGACCGGTGAGCGGCGGGTCTTTTTCAAATCACACAAAAACAATGAATATGAGCACCTTACGGCACTCATCTACAACCAGTTGGCCACTTTCCTCAACCATTACGACGGCTGGGAAATGGCCATCGAGATGCTGGAAAAGTCAAATGAAAGCTTCAAGATAGAGAACAATGCGCAAGGCATCGCCGAAAACCTGGAACTGATGGGCGACATCATGCTGGCGCAGTCCGACCGAACCACCGCGACAAAATACTACGCCGCTTCCGATGACCTCTACGAACTGCTGAAAGACGATAACATCTATGAGCATTTCAGCATGTTGATCCACCGCTCCATCAACCTCCACGACAACGGAATGCAGGATTCGCTTTTCGATTTGCTACACCATGCGCTTGCCCTCACTAACGACAGCTACATGTCGCGAAGAATCCATTACGCCCTCGGACGTTTTTATTTCGAGAACCACACCCTGGACTCAGCCCTGTCCAACTACGAGAAATCCATCCCCTTGCTGCCAAGACAAACCACCAAGGCATTGTGCCAAATCGTTCAGATTTCCAACGAATTGGGCGACACAGAGAAAGCAGCGTCGTATGGCAACCAACTGGCCACGTTCGAACTCGCTAAACACGCCGCGGTAGGCGACAAAAACAAAGTCATCGCCTTGTACGAACGGTACAAATCCGACAAGCGCAACGCACAAAACAAAAACATCATCCTGTTCACAATCACACTGTCGGCCTTACTGGGTTTGTTGCTCATTATCACTGTCCTAAGGATTAGGAAGACACGACGCAAACATCAAGAAGACGAGAAGAGGCACCAACGCATCAAAAGCGAGTTGGAAGGACAAATTGTGCAAACCCAAACCGACACAAAGCAGAAGGAAGAGAAAATCAAGGAGTTGGAGGCGAAGCTGCAGCGCACCCTCTCCGACCCCGATTTCCAAAAGCAGCCTTTCGATAAGAAGATGGAGGTGCTGAAACAGCTTCCCGTCTGCAAGCGTGTCCTTAACGTGTTGGACTACAACGTCAAAGCCAGCACGACCTACCCCGAGCTCGCCCTATCGGAGAACCATCTGAGCCAATTGGTCAACGCGGTGGATGCAGTCTTCCCCAAGTTCTCCGTCAAGATGATTGCACAATACCCGCGTCTGAAACGCTCCGACATCGTGTATTGCTGCCTCTATCTGCTCGGCATCAACGAGATACAGGCTGCCGCCCTCACGGGAAAGACCTACCAGGCCGTCTGGAAACGCTCTTCAAAACTGCACGACATCTTCGGCAACAAGTCGGATATCCAGTTTTTCCTCCAAAACATCATAAACGAGTGGTTTTGAATGATTTATAACGAATTCTAGCAATAGTTGATGGCTTCTGTTAAAATAGTTGATTTTAGTTGATTATTTTTGTAATTTATTGTTTTTCAAGTCAATTATATAAGTTTATTTTATCGTAGTTGATTGGTTTTTTGAGCGCGTTTTTTCGCCGAACAAAATGCAGCCTCTATCTTTGCAGCCCAAACCAAACAGCAAGCTATGGACTTTAGAATGAAAGACGTGCATGTGGGCAACTTGATTCATGACGAATTGCGCAAACAAGGCCGCACCGTCAAATGGCTGTCCGAAAAAATCTACTGCGAGAAGTCGAACATCTACAAACTCTTTCAGCGCAAGAGCATCGACTTGAAGCAACTGATGATGATTTCGGAAGCCCTCAATCACAATTTCCTTCGCGATTGTTTTGAAGAGAATTGAAGTCCTTTCCATCCCCATCTTTTTTTTAAGTAAATATTCCAAATTACGCTAAATTTATTTGGGTACATGTAATTTGCTTATTATCCGTCATTGCGGGCGTGACCCGCAATCTCTTACGCGACAGGGATTCTTCTTCGCGCTTGGGAGATAGCGGATCAAGTCCGCTATGACGGTAAAAGTGTAAAGTTTGTGATACCCAGTTAAGCATCTTTTATGTAAAATTTTCATTTTTTTTCGTTTTCGACTAAGGGTAAATAAGGAATTATTAGTCTATATATAAAATATAAATAGGAATATGCAATCATTGCAATATCTAACTAATTACAATTCACTCATTTATTAACCAATTCAATTCATTATGAAAAAGAAAGTATTTTCTTTGATGATGACGCTTTTGCTTGCCTTTGTGGGCATTGCAAGAGCGGACGAACTGAC
>CAJOIF010000068.1 GCA_905234765.1 uncultured Bacteroidales bacterium | reverse complement strand
GCAGTTCGCCATGCGCATCGCGCACAACCTCGTCATCGACCACTTCCGCAAGGAGAACCGCATCCCCACGGTGGAGTCGTCGAGCGAGGACTACAACTATATCGACAACGTGCCGATTACCGACGCCTCGGTGGAGCAGGGCATGATCGTGGACCAGGTGCACTCCGACCTCCACAGGATGATCACCTTCCTGCCCGACGAGCAGCGCGAGGTGCTCCGCATGCGCATCTTCGACGACATGAGTTTCAAGGACATCGCCGATATCACCAACGTGAGCATCAACACCGCGCTGGGTCGCATGCGCTACGCCTTGATCAACTTGCGTAAGATGATGGTGGCCAACAATATGACGCTGACGTATTAAATCGTAGAAAAAATTTTCACTGCGATATAATAATAGGCGAGGGGTTGCGTTTGTAAGGTAAAGTCTAACCTAACAAACGCCTATGACAAATAGTTACACCTCTTACCCCTCATGTTGGTATCACAAATCAAGGAGGTTTTCCGTAGGGAGAGCGAGCAACAGCAACCCAGCCGCAACGTATTGCGCTACCTGTTCGACTACGCCGCCGCCTATGAGTCGATGAGCACTGGGCTGATGGGTCAAGTCTCATACATGAACAACTGACCGGAACGGAACAGAAGGACAGAAAAGCCGCTGAATGCTCAGCGGTTTTTTTTTGTTTGTTCATTTTTTTCATACTGTTTCGGGTATGGAAAAAGTTTGTAACTTTGCGGCATGGATAACAACGAACCAAAAAAGTACGAACAGGACAACACGGAGCCGAGTATGGCCTCCGAGCCTACAATGGCATACGGTTTTTCGCAAGGCGCACCCCTAACAGGTCTGCTTGAATATCTTTATGCCACACTCTCGCCGAACAGCATGCGATGGCTGGGTGAACACCTTATCGAACATGCTCAATCCGCTGTACAACCCTACACGATGGCTGAAATCGATGCCATGCTGGAAGAATCGGAGCGTGATTTTGAGGCGGGAAGATGTTACAGCACCGAGCAAGTATTACAAATGTGCAGAGAGGCGCAATCCAAAAACCCAATGGCATGAAGGTATCATGGTCAAAAAGGGCTAGTGATGCCGTAGCGCGTACTTCGGTTTATATTTTGGCCATGTTTGGCCCAAAAGCTAGTGAAGACTTCTTGCAAGAAGTGCAGCATGTGTTGGATTTATTGGAAAACAACCCTTATCTTGGCCCAGTCGAACCTTTGTTGGCTCAAAAGTCAAAGCCATACAGAAGTGTCGTCTTGAACCATCTGAACAAAGTAGTCTATTACATCAAGGACGACACCATTCGAATCGCCGCTTTTTGGGATACCCGAAGAGAGCCAAAGGCACAAGCAGACAAGTTGAAGAGATAAAGTATATGAACTCCGAGAGTTTTTCAATTTTCGGGGTATATTACAATCAGAGTTTTTGTCGGTTCAACTTGCAGATAGTTTTGCTCTCAAATGGTGATAAAACAAACCGAATACTATATCTATATTATTGATTTATAATTATTTATATAAATAATTTGTTATTTATGTTGTAAATAACTATTAAAAAACTTTTAACAAAGTTTAACAAATTTTCTTGCAATGCATCAAAACCAACTCCCTACTTTTGCCACGAATTTAAAACTCAATCATTATGGAAAAACTTATTGATGCTTTAAACCAATTTCAAGAAGAAGTCAAAGTAGTTAAAGATGACACCGAACTTTCGACCATTTTTAAGAAGCTTGCACCAAATTTCCTTTACGGTGGCTACATTCAAGTCAACAAAGATTACAAAGTATTTATTCGAACAGTGGAGTTTTATTTCCACAGCGAGGAAGAACATGGGATACATGACCCTATTGTATACCATCGCAATGGGAGAGACCTAGAAAATGTTCCATACTTTCCTCTAATGACTTTGAACGCACATGCTTCTGGTTATGACATTGCTTTTGAGAATGAAACAGGACATTATCGCGCTTCTGCACTCATACGCTCTTATGAGGTAAAAGACAAAAATAATGAGTATTTAACATGGGATAAGAAAACAAGTATGTTCGTAAAATCAAAGGAATACGGACATAACACCCAATCCACCTATCTTTATGCATTGTTAAACGGATTTCCTCTTGGAAATGACAATGGCATAATGTGGGTTGATTCACCAAGAGAATCAAAAGAAGTCTTCGGAAAGCCTCGCCAAAATGTATTTCATTATGACGAAAACGATGGGGAATACAAAAAAACAAAGAAAAAATGCGAACGTAAATGGAGTTTTACGAGAGAAGAGCAAGTGTAACAACAAGCCGTTTTTCTTTATGATCACCGACAACCAAACCAACACCGTCTTTTTCTCCGGCCTTCTGCCAAAGAAATGCCCAACATTGAACGAACATCTTGTCAAAGCATTGGAGGAAAACTGGATTCATTATGCCTATCTTTCGGAAACCAAAGACATTTGGTGTCGCGATTTCATGCCCATCCAGATTGCAGAAGATCGCTTCGTGTCTTATAAGTACACACCTAATTATCTGCAAGATAAAACAGGTCTCCGCCTTCAAACCAATCCCGAAGCGGTGCTTCAAGCCCAACAGAACCGTCTGACCCATGTAGTGCAAAACGCAGTCAAAGTAGACCTGGTTTTGGACGGTGGCAATGTAGTGAAATGCGGTGACATTGTCGTGATGACCGAGAAAGTTTTTGCCGAAAACAGAGACAATTCGATTAACGAAGTGGATAGGATCCTGAAAGATGCTTTCCAATGCGATGTGCTGTATCTGCCGTGGGACCACAAAGAGACCTTTGGTCACAGCGATGGCATCGTCCATTTTGCAGGTGATGGCAAAGTCCTAATAACTAACTATTGCGACATTTCGCCTCATTTTTACTGCCGTTTCCGTGTGGCATTGGAAAAACACTTTGAAGTGATTCCTTTGTATTACAAAACCAAGAAGACGCACGCCCGCAGTTGGGCATACATCAATTTCTTGCAGGTCGGCAAGTTGGTTCTTGTGCCTCAGTTGGGACTTGAAGAGGATGGGCAAGCTTTGGAGCAAATCAGCAACGCTTTACCTGATTGTGAAGTGGTCGGAATTCCCGCGTTGGAATCCGTCAGAAGAGGTGGTGCGCTTAATTGCATTTCGTGGAATATTAAAGCCTAGAATCATGAAAAACGCTAAAAACAAGAACAATCCCTATTCGGATATGTCTGCCAAACAACTGAAAGTCTTGGCCGAGCAAGGCGATACAGAAGCACAATTCAGACTAGCTGGTCGCTACAAAAAAGGCGAAGGGATAAAAAAGAATCTTGCCAAAGCCGTTGAGTGGTACACCAAAGCCGCAGAGCAAGGGCATTCTGGCGCTCAAAACAACCTTGGCGTATGCTACAAACAGGGGAGAGGAGTGGAACAAGACTATGCCAAAGCTGTAGAATGGTACACAAAAGCGGCAGAACAAGATAATATGGGCGCTCAATGGAATCTTGGAGCCTGTTATTATTACGGAACTGGAGTTGAAAAAGACTACACGAAGGCACTAAATTGGTATTTCAAGGCAGCCGAGCAAGGTGATTCATGGTCGCAAAACGATATTGGAGTCTGTTACTTGAATGGATATGGTGTTGAAAAAGACCCAGTGAAAGGCGTTGAATGGATCACAAAAGCCGCCAAACAAGGCTTTGACACCGCCCAATACAATCTTGCTGGATGCTATAAGGATGGTGAAGGAATCGAACAGGATGATAAACAAGCCATAAAATGGTATACCAAAGCTGCCCAACAAGGTAATATGTGGGCCCAACATAATTTGGGCATTTACTACGAATACGGTGATGGCGTTAGAAAGAATTACAAAAAGGCCGTTGAATGGTACACAAAAGCAGCGGAGCAAGGATCTGATAAAGCACAATACCATCTTGGGTTTTGTTATAGACATGGTTTGGGTGTTGAAAAAGACTTTGTGCAAGCTGTAAAATGGTATTTAAAAGCTGCAAAACAAGGTGAACCTTTGGCACAAAACAATTTGGCTATCTGCTACGATCGTGGTGACGGCGTTAGAAAGAGTTACAAAAAAGCTATTGAGTGGTACACCAAATCAGCGGAACAAGGAAACGTCAAGGCTCAATATAATCTCGCTGAGTGCTATGAAATTGGAAGTGGTGTGAAAAAAGACATTGATAAAGCCGTTGAATGGTACACCAAAGCAGCTGCTCAAGGTGATGAAGAAGCAAAGAACAAGCTGTCTCTGTTACAGCAAAAGAAGAAATAAACCTCAACCGACCAAGCCGCCGTTGTGACGGTTTTGCCAAAGTTTGCTCTAGTTATGACCCCGAAAGAAATATGGCTTTCGGGGTTTATTATTTTTATCGGTTTTTTATGCGCAAAACCCTGTAAACTTTATGGTTATATACCTCTTTAAAAAATAAATAATTAATTATTTGGAAAGTGCTGGAAATCTCAGTAAATTTGCAGACTTTTATACGAGTTACAAATCTAAAATCTAAAACATAACACATTATGAACAAGCAGATTACATTAGAGCAGGCCGTCGAGAAGGTTCATGACGGCATGACGATCATGTTCGGCGGTTTCCTCGGTGTGGGAAGCGCCACGCAAATCATCGACGCCATCGTTGCTAAAGGCGTTAAAGACCTCACCATCATTGCCAACGACACTGCCTATGACGAAGTGGCCCACGGCAAACTGGTCAGCAACCACCAGGTGAAGAAAGCCATCGTGTCGCACACGGGCACCAACAAGCAGACCGCCATCCAGAAGAATGAGGGCACCCTCATCGTGGAATACGTTCCCCAAGGCACCCTCGCAGAGCGCATCCGCGCCTACGGTGCAGGTCTCGGCGGCGTGCTGACTCCCACGGGTCTCGGCACCATCATGGCTGACGGCAAGCAGATCGTGAATGTCGATGGCAAGGACTACCTCCTTGAGAAGCCTCTGAAAGCCGACATCGCTTTCCTCCGCGCTAACATCGTCGATGAATTCGGTAACATGGTGTTCCTTGGCACGACCAACAACTTCAACCCGCTGATGGCTACCGCCGCCGACTATGTGGTGGTCGAGGCTGAGAAGCTGGTGAAGGTCGGTGAGATCAAGCCCGAGTGCGTGCATGCCTCCGGTATCTATGTCGATGCTATTTATGTAGAGAAATGACACGAGACTTCGAGACGCGAGACACGAGACGAGGAAAGGTCCCGTGTCCCGAAGTCCCGCGTCCCGCGTCAATAACTGATAACTGAATAACTAACAACTGAACAACTGATAATATGGAATACAGAACAAAGATTAGACTTCGCATGAGCGCGAAGGATGCCCACTACGGTGGCAATTTGGTTGACGGCGCCCACATGGTTCACCTCTTCGGTGATGTGGCTACCGAACTCTTGATTATGCGTGACGGCGACGAAGGCCTCTTCTGCGCATACGACATGATTGAATTCAAGGCCCCTGTCTATGCCGGCGATTTCATCGAAGCCGAAGGCTGGATCGACCGCGAAGGCAACACATCGCGCCACATGATGTTTGAGGCCCGCAAGGTTGCCGTGGCCCGCCCCGACATTTCTCCCTCTGCCGCCGACGAACTGGATGAGCCCATCCTCGTTTGCCGCGCTTCGGGTACCTGCGTGACTCCCAAGGATTGCCAGAGAAAATAAGGATGGTTCGAATCCCCCTTGCCCCCTTAAAAGGGGGACGCGCAAAGCGGCGCAAAAGTTGTGTCCGGTAGGCGTCCCCCTCTTGAGGGGGTGCCCGAAGGGCGGGGGAGTCGAAGACCCGAACAAGAACAATCAATCTTAAATCAGAAATATTAAATCAACGAAATGGATAAACTGATCATCACTGCCGCCATCTGCGGCGCAGAAGTCACCAAGGAACAGAATCCCAATGTGCCTTATACCGTTGAGGAAATCGTGCGCGA
>CAJOIF010000067.1:676-9075 GCA_905234765.1 uncultured Bacteroidales bacterium | reverse complement strand
CTCCGCCCAGTCAATTAAGGGATTTTCGGCATTGGGTGCAGGTTGAGATTCGCAAATATGGCCATATTCATCACAAAACGTCATAGTGACTTTGTAGTTGTAGCAGGAATAATCCGTTACGTCAATCGGGTCAAAATAGCGCACATGGCTCCAATAGCCTGGGTAGGGGAATTGGGCGATTTTCTCGTAACTTCCATTGTCGTGCGAGCGATACAAATTGTAATGCAGTTCGCCCACCGTGGGTTCTTCCAATTGTAGCAATTCTTCACCGTCCAATTGGTTATCAATGTCGGCCCTGACCATGAATGAGCCATTCAATTCAGGCTTGTACCAATAATAGCCAAAGAGACAAACCCAACGCCCATCGTCCGATGAACCGTCATCGTGCGCGTAGGCGGCTGGATTTTCAATGCCTTGTTGGTGGATGATGATCCAGATTGGCCAAGTCATAATCTGGTATGGGTGTTCAAAGTTCACAGTGTGCCATTGGTTTACGCCAGTGAGTTGCACGGTCTGTTGCCAAACAATCGTAGTGGGCGAATTGTAGCCAGAATAGATTAAAATGTCGTATTCCCCATCGGCAACGCTGTAAAGCGATACGCTTTTTACGAAAGATCCCCCCAACATGTCTGCCCCCGATGCTTTAAAGCCCCAAGAAAGGTTCCCCTCATAGCCCACCGCCTCGATGAATTCCCCATTTTCATACTGGCAATGCGCTTTGAAAAGGTCTTCTCCCCAATGCAACTCCACGCCGTCAGCGCCTTGGCTCCAATCGGCCTCGGCTGCTATGCTACCTATAATCATGCATTCGCCGTACTGCTCAGCAAAATCGCTTTGGCATGAGCCTGTGGGGAAGACATTGTAGTCGTTCACCTTGTAATAATAGGTGCCTTGGGAAACGGTGTCCAAGTATTCAAAGGTTTCCGATGTGTTGCCCTTGGCCAAAGCGCCAATCAAAGCATATTGATTATCCAAAATGCTCTTGCGGTAAATCTCATAATAGGTCTTCACATCGTCGCGCAAGGGAATGTCGTCTTCCTTGTCCCAAGTCAAACGATTGAGTTCATCCGTACCGTTCAACATCTCGGTGCTGACTTCGAAATTCTTGGGCGGATAACATGGCCTGACCTCGATGCTTTGCAGGCAGGCTTTGGTAGGATAGTCGAAGAAAAGGTGGTCGTAATAGACATTCTGGATACTGTAGGTGTGTATGCCGTGAGGGACATTCTCATCGACATAATAGCATTGGTTCACGCCGTGGGCGATCAGTTCGCCATCGCGGAAGATGTCGCTATAAGCCACGCCGAATGTGGCAGGTATGTAGCCAATGATGTCGAATGCGATACCTTGTTGGGTTTGCGTCCCAGGGTCAAGGATGGGTTGCCAACCCGTAGCCTCGGAATATATGCGAGCCTCACCCGTGGTGGTCTCATCCAATCGAGTGACGGGAATCACGTGCACATCGTCGCGCAACGACCCCTTGAACGATGCCACAAACCAATAGGTGTGATTTGGCTCCAATTGCATTCCCATTCCAACATACTCCAAATTGGCAAGGGCATAACAAACGGGCCGACTGACATCCGAGAAATCGTCCTCGCCAGTGCGATAGATGTGTGCCCATTCGTAGCAGTCCAACCAACCTTGATAAAGGCAGTTGATGGCCTCTGAACCGCCAATAAGGTTTCCTCCATTCAGCGGGTCGCCGTCATAAATAGTAAGGTAGGCAGCCGTAATAGTTGAAGTCGGTGTTGGGCCTTCGTAAACATAGAAGCGAAGGCCGGCAAAACTGGTGGGAGCTGCTTCAGGAATAGAGAACTTGTCCATTACCTTGAAACCGGCTTCTTTATCGGCGTTGAAACCGTAAGCTGTTAAGCCGTCATGCAAGGCACTGACATCCCAGCCGTCGTTGTATCCAGCACCCGGGTGAGTGACTACATCGGGCAAACCAATAAACCATCTTTGACTTTCCTCGTCTTTGGCTTTGAAATTATACGGCGTGTCCCAAGTTAGTTCCACATGGGTCGAGTCGATAAACTCGCCGTGAAATTCGTAAACGCCATCAAAATTGGAGCAGGAAGAATAAGTGAAAGTGAACGCTGTTGTGTCAGAGATGCCGTCAGTGAGGATGCTGGCCACCGAAAGGGTGTAGTCGTGGCCATCCTGCAAAGTGTCCGTATCGATTTGGTACTCGTTTTCCGTCACATCGTCCAGCAAAGCGCCGTCCAACCACAACCTGAATCCGAGGACATCGTTTGAAATGGGTTCTTCTGTCTCACCGAGAATGGTCACATTGTCGATGGCAAAATGGTCGTTGGCATAGCAACTCTTGAAGCGGAAACGCATCTCGAAATGATGTGAAATCATCTCGGTTATTTCGCCAAGGAACCTTCCTGATTGAGCGTTCCAAGGCCAGAAAAGATTACTCCATGACCACAACACGCCATCACTTCTCATTTGACACTTGCCCTCGGTATCGCTCCAATCCTCCATATAATCATAGTCGAACATGACAAAAGCCCTTTTGTAGCCATGCAAGTCAATGGCGGGCGAATGGAAAAACTCTTCTATGTAATCCGTGCTGTTCAATTGGTTGGATTGGGCATAAAGGTAGGTGGAACCGTCGGGCGGAAAACTGAGTTGTGGATTGGTGGAAGGTGTCTCGAAACGCCACGGCTCCACAACACTGCCTTCGCTGTATATGGTCCAGCCTTCAGGCAGTTGGCCGTCATTGAAGTCGAAAACGGTCTGTTCGAGGTAGTCGGGGTTCACCCAAGAGGCATACCCTGTAGCTCCGACTTGCAGTCTGAACGGTTTCTGTGCTTGAACTTGCATTTTCATTCCAGCAACTGCCAGCAGGAGTGCAAACAAAAAAAATAGCTTGATGTTTTTCTTTTTTTTCATATCGGGCGAGCGTTTTTACATGACAAAGGTAATGAATAATTCATTATTCTTTAATCCACTTCCCTGTTTCCACTTCTCCTCCATCCGAAATCACCTTCCAAACATAAACCCCTTCAGCCCAATCTCCAGCATCAATCCCCGTCACATTCTCCGTAATGGCCTGTCTATACATAAGCCTCCCATTCACATCATACACCTCCACCCAAGCATCCCGCAACCCCGTGCGGATATTCAGCACATCCTTCCCGGGATTAGGATAGGCAATCGCCACTTTCAGGCTGTTGTCGTGGGCTTCGTCGATGCCCATAAAAGCTTCAGCGGGGAATTTGGTTACGGTGGTCCAGTGTTGGTCGGTGTTGTCAAGGTTTACTGATGAAAAAGCCAGTAAAACACCGCCATCATTGGTTGCGGTGATTCCGTATGCCTCGCTGTGGATGTTGTCACATCCTCCCATATCGTAATACACTGTTGAAATTGTGTCAAAATCGGCATCCAAACGCTCAATCATCATCCACGAATCCAAGTCGTTCATAAAACCAACATTCAAAGTGTAGGCAAAAAACACGGTGTTGTCTTCCGCCACATCCACGCCTTTCAACATGGCGGGCATGTCCCATTGGTCGATGCCTCTCACAATGTGATTCGTCACCGAAACCGATGTGCCGCTGTCGTCATATTCATACAAACGACAATCCTCGTCATTACTTGGGTCTGACTTCGACTTCGACGAAGTGGCAAGATAGGTGGTGTTATGCTTGCTGCGTTTGACGGTGATGTTGTAGAAAGTGTTTTCCGGCATTTGGCCATAGTCAACATGGCGAAATTCTCTCACATCCTGAATGTTGAGATTCTCGTCCAACCTAAACACACAACCTTGCCTGTTGACATTTGGCGAATAGTTGGTCAAGCAACTCCTTCCTTGGATATAGAAAAGATAACCCGAGTCATCCTTAACGATATGATTGCGACGATAAATATATGAAACCGCACCACCTCTTGTCGTCATCTCATAACCAGTGAGATTTTCAAATTCGCCTTCAAAATTCATTCTGAAGAAAAAGATGGAATCGTGCCATTCTTGGTTTTCATTTCCGTGGCTGATGGTCTTGATATAACCGCCGACAATGCTTCCTTCATCCTCAAAAGCCGAAAACACATAGATTTGCCCACTGTAATGATTAGGCAGCCAATTCCATTGTGAATCATGTTTTTCAAAGGTATCTATCACAAAATCATGCTCATAGCATGCTTCAATATCAAGGTTTTCATCAAGTTTGTACAAACCTATAATGGCTTTGTCGGGCGGATTATCATAGTTTTTGAAATAGTTGAAATACGTATAGTCATGGTCGGGACTATAAGTCACCAGCATATAAAGTCCGCCGTTGGGATTCTCGATAAGATAGGGAATATTAGGCGAAAAATAGCTCTCTCTGAAATGGCTTTTTTCGGCCAACAATTCACCGTTTGCCGTCAATTTTCTGGCAGCTGAATGATAGGAATAGAAGTCACCCTCACCACTCTTGTAATAATGCACTGAGCTTACTGCAATTGTCCCATCTGATAATTCAGTCGCATCAAAGCTCGTCATGCACTCTTCGCTGGAATAGGAGAACTCGCTGGCAAATTCCCATTCCTGCCCTAAGGCATTTACTCCGAATAACAGCGCAAGGGCTATAAAAAAATGTGTCTTTGCTTTCATAACGATAACTCTTTAGCATTCGTTAGCAGCAAAAGTATAGTAAAAAACAATGTGATGCGCAAAAATCACACACACATTTCACACACATTTTTCGCCTTGTGCCCTAATAAAACGCCGTTTTGACTCATAAACGGCACACTTTTTCTCAAATCAGTCTTTTTGCAACCAGTTAGCCCTCTTTCAGCAACTTCTTCAGGTATGCCGAAAGGTTCTCTTCCGTGCCGAGGATTTTTTTGATTTTTGAGATGCGGTTGGTGAACGAGTTGTACTTCACACCTTGCAACACGGCCATTTCGGCATGGCTAATCCCCGTCAAGGCAAGACAGCATGCATTGAGGTCGGCTGGGCTGAGGTCAGGATAACGCTCTGCCAAACGGCTGGCAAAGCCTCCAAACGCAGCATCCACGGCATCCTTCAAGGCCACAAAGTCAGCCTGACCCAATGCCAAATTGGAAAAATCATCCACATTCTTTGAAGAGATCTTCCCACCATCGGCAGCCAACCGCTCCCGGATACGCAAAAAGATGTCCGACTGCTCAAACTGCGCCCAACTTTGCGCAAAAGAAACATGGTCCTTTTTCCTCCGCTTGAACGCCACTGTAACGATGGCCACCAGCAACAGCAGTCCCATGACCGCCACCCAAAGACGGGCATCCCTATTTTTCGGTGTTGTTACGTCGTTCAGATAGGCGTTCAGCATCGGCATGGCCTCGCCATTATGGTTTGCCATCACCACCTGCTTTTCTTGATGAGTTTTCACAAGGTTGTAATATGGCATCGCCCTCAAAGTGTCGCCCATCTCCTCGTAGCAATCGGCCAGACCGAAAGCCGACTGCGACTTAATGTTCTCATCACCAGACCCGAAAGCCTTCTCAAAATAGACTACAGCTGAAGCATAATCTTTTTGTTTGTAATAAACGAAAGCCTTTTCCAAATAATTCCTATAATAGAGAAAACATGTGCTGTCAATCAATTCTCCAGCATGTTCAAAGTGCAAAAGCGCTGAATCATACTGATGGCTGTGGCGTAGACTGTTGGCCAACGCATTTTCCAGCATGGCAGTCTCGTATGGATAGCGCTGGGCATCGGTAATAGCGAGCCCTCCATCACAGTACAGATAAGCCGTTTCGCCTTCACCGGGCTTGCCGAAACGCTCATACAACTTACTAAGATTGGCCATCAATCGAAGCATCCATGACGTGTCACCAACAGCAGTGGCGTGGTCTAAGCCTAATCGCCCAAGTTGAGTGCTGCATTGTTCATCCGAAAACAGATAAGCAATGCGCGATGTGACAAAATGTATCTTGCTGTAAAGTCGGCCCACGGGTGCTTGCGTAGCCTCAAAGTTCGCATCCAACAGGTTCAAAGCCTGAATAAGTTGCTCGGTGGCTTGTTCCAGTTTGTCTTGCCCATAAAGCAAGTTTCCTAAAATGTAATGGCATCGAGCCTGCATCCATAGGTGACGGCACGAATTGCCTTCCTCATAAAAAGCCATGGCAGGCCTTATTATGGTATCCGAAAAGTGTCCACATTTGGCATCGGAAACCGCACTTTCCACCGAGTCAAGCAGCGCGGTGTATTCCGCGTCTTGGCTATCGATAGGCGAAAGAAAGTCACACTCGCGTTTGTTGCAGCCCATCATCACAACAACAATCAAAAGCCCTATGTACAAAATCCGTTTCATGCCACAAAATTACTCAAAATCCATCCCCCTGCCTTCTTCCGTCAGCACATACCGCTGAGCAGGGCTGTTAGGGGTTTCGGGCAAAGTCATCTCTAAATACCTGCCCAGCAGCGGGTCGATATATTTCTTTTTCATCTTATATCGGTCAGAGAGTCCCAAATGCCTGGCAATCTCCGCCAGCGACCTTGGCTCCTTGCAGTATTCGGCGATGCGCTCCAATATATGGAAGTCCACGCCAAGCTCCTTGCCAACCCCTTGCCAACTCCTTGCCGACTCCTTGCCGACAGGCACGGACACCACTCCTTTTCCCTTAACCATCTCCATCACCATCTCCACTCTTTCAGGCTCAATGTGCTCACTCAGCACGGGCTTGGTCCACTTCTGGTCTTCCCAACCTTTCACAATCACGTCCGCACCGCTTCCTGCCTTCTCGCCAACACCGATAAACACAAACATCTTTTGCAACAGCGGATTGCGGCATACACTATGCTGCCCCTCGTAGAACTCGCTCACACTCACCAGCATCGAGCCGGGATTGCTGATCACTATTTTGTCAACCCAACTGTCCACCACCACATTGCCCATCGAGTTGTGCTGCGCATGAATCAAGGCATTCGCCAATGCCTCTCTCACCGCTATATGGGCAGGGGTAAACTCCAATCTCGTCATCCCGTCGCCAGCCAAACGGAACGGCTTGGGCAACAACTGCGACAACTTGCGGAACACCCGTGTGAAATACTGATACACATTCGCTTCCCATGTGCCGTCGGGGTAGATACGGTCGCTCCACCGCTCTCCCTCCACCGTACCGAGATGCTCTCTATAGTCGGGGAAGAACCACGGCATACACTGTTGGTCGGTCACGCTCTGCGTCTTGCCGAACATCATGATGCCCGCCACGGTGAAACCCTCTTCACCCGTCTCACGGTCTTTCCGCCAGGCCTCCACCTTCTTCAGGAAGTCCATGTCCGACAAATCCGACCATGGATGATTCTCGTGACGTGCATCGTATGCCTTTCGGTAACTATGCAGCGTATCAAGGTCAATATCGTCCATCGAGTAACCCTTCAGGATACGCGCATCCATCGAACCATGTCGCAGGTTGGCATCGGCAAACATCTGACGCACCTCCTCGTCGGTACACAGGTAGTCGCCTTCATGTTTGCGTTTGTAAGTGTTACCATACGGACGGCCATTCAGAAATACAGGCCTACGGTCGTAGGAAGCCCTCGGCACCTCGCACACCAGAACCCAACCCTTTCCCGCAATCTCTTCCACATGAGCATCCTTGTCCTCCAACAGCGGGTCGCTCACCTTCTGTGGGTTGTGAGCCATGTCCCAAAATTTCTTCTTCAGGTCAATGGCTTCCATTTCCGTCAATCCGTCAACCACTGGAAGTTTGTTCTTCTCTTTTATGCCAAGCACAATCACTCCGCCATCAGTATTCGCAAAAGCTGAGAATGTAGTCCAAAACGACTGCGGAAACCCGCCCCGTGCCGTCTTAAACTCCACCACAGTACCTTCGGTGCTGTGCAGCAAACCATATATGTCGTCAAGTTTTACCCTCATCCTTCAAGAATTTTTGCAAAAATACGACTTCTTTCCACACAGACGTGAACCAGCCACATAAAATGTTCAACACGCCAATCATCCCCAACTCCGAAGAGGTGCCGCGCAGCGGCGGGGGAGTCCGTCGTAATCCCATTAGCGTAAATAACGAAAAAAAGTCACTCCTTAATCCATTTCCCAGTTTCTACTTCCTTGCTATTGGCCAACACCTTCCAAACATAAACGCCCTCTGCCCAATCCCCGGCATCAATCGCCGTCACGTTCTCCGTGAGGGCTTGGCTGTGGACGAGTCTGCCATTCATGTCGCAAACCTCCACCCGCGCATCCCGCAACCCCGTCCTGATATTCAGCACATCCTTCCCTGGATTAGGATAAGCAATGGCCACCTTCAGCCCATTCTCATGCGCCTCCTCAATGCCCACAAAAGCCTCGGCAGGAAACTTTACAACAGAAGTTGCACCTATATTAAAGTCATCAAGTTTTATTGATTCCAAAACCAACAAGACACCATCATCGTTTGTCAAAGAAATACTTTCAGCA
>CAJOIF010000067.1:0-634 GCA_905234765.1 uncultured Bacteroidales bacterium | reverse complement strand
GACTATCCATGAATCACCGTAATCAAATCCCACATTCAATGAATAACAGAAATAAACGGAATGGTCGTCGCCAACCTCAACAGCCTTACATTCAGCCACGAAGTCATGGTCATCAGACTTACGCTCAATTTCATTGGTAATGGGAACGATTTCTTGCGTGTTTTCAATGTCATCGTCAAATTCGTACAGGAAGCAATTGCTTTTTCCCGCCGAACTATGCCTGCTTGAACGGGTGGCCATATAAGTCGTGTTATGGTCGCTCCGAACGACCGATACATCGTCAAACCAATAAAATCCGCCGCCGTTACCACCTGGATGCACCAATTTTCTTGTTCTTAACAAGTTAAAGTCTTTGTCCAAATATGCTACAGTTCCGGCATATTCACGGTTTTCGCCAACACTATTTGGTGCAGGTGGCGTGTTTTGCTGACGGCTGTAATATATGTATCCATAATCTGTGCTTACCATTTGCTCACGCCAAAACGCCCCTTGCCACTGCATACCGGAATAATTCGTTTCAATGCCGACATTGGCCAACAAATCACCTTCAAAGTTCATCCTGAAGAAAAACAGAGAATCTTTTCCTGTTGGATTGCTGGTTAGACTCACACTTTTTGTGTAGGCACCCACAATA
>CAJOIF010000066.1 GCA_905234765.1 uncultured Bacteroidales bacterium | reverse complement strand
TTCGGAAAGCGGAAAGGCACAGATTGACCTCATTATTGATCGGCGTGACCGAACGACCAACATTTGCGAAATCAAGTTCTCGGTGGGTGAGTTTGTCATCGACAAGGATTATGAGGACAAGCTTAGAAAAAAGATGCAAGTGTTCCGCGAAGCCACCAAATCGCGGAAAGCCATACAACTGGTCATGATTACCACTTACGGTGTCAGACAGAATGCCCACAGCGGCATCATGCAGTCGCAGGTGAGGATGGATGACCTGTTTGAGGCACTGTAAAGTTTCTTTACACTGACTGTAAAGATTCTTTACACATTGCAATGAGGGGGATTTTGCAAATCATTGGATTTTAGATAGTTGTATTTTTGGCACAATAGATGTTTTGTCGGTGTCGTTATTTATGACGATTATTATGAGCAGCTATTTGAAATTTTTAAGCCGAAACAAACTTTACACCGCTATTGAGGCGGTGGGGTTGGCCGTGAGTTTGGCCTTTGTGGTCATCATCTTCTGCTACGTGGCGCAGCAAATCGCTGTCACGCGTGAAAACCCGCACCGAAAGGAGATTTACGGCGTGACGTTCCAGAATCTGATGAAGTTTGATTATGGGATGAAAGAGACCATTGGAGAAAGCATTCCCGAGATTGAAGCCGTCACCGAGTTCGGATACAGCTATGGCACAGAAATGAAGGTTGACGATAGGTTAAGCCGTAAAGTGGAAGTGTTGGGCTGCGACCGTGACTTCTTCGACTTTTTTCCCGTTCAGTTTGCGGAAGGGAATCCCGACAGATTCAACGAGGCAACAACGGCTTTTGTGTCGGAGAATCGGGCGAGGTGGTCGGGCAAACCATCCATCTTTTTAAGCGTGACTTCACCATTGTGGGTGTGTTCACCGACTTGGGCACCTCGCTTTTCTTCCATGTGCCCGATGTGATTGTCAATGTGGACATCAGCGATGGGGTGCAATACTATGGCGGCCTCAACAGCCCGGGTCGTCCGGCCAATGTGTTTGGCACCGTGCAACTCTTTATAAAAACACATCCTGGAGCCGAGCGTGAAGCTGTGAGGGAGAAACTGGCGGCGACCTTGGAGGTTTTCTACAGAAAGATTTTAGGAAGTGATTACCCCATCGACCATGAAAAAGTTGGACTGGTGCGCTTGGACGAGGTGTTTTACACCGAAGCGGAAAGCAGTTTCAAGAAAGGCGACAAGGTGATGATGCGCAGCCTGTTGGCGGTAGGACTTCTGCTGTTGGTTTCCTCATTATTCAACTACATCAACCTCAACGTCGCCTTGACCAGCAAGCGGGCCAAGGAGATGGCCACGCGGCGGTTGCATGGCGCCACTAAGGGACGCATCATCGGGAAATACCTGCTTGAGTCGTTGGCGTTCACCACGGTGTGTATGATATTAGGCATTCTGCTGGCCGAGGCGCTTGTGCCTTTGGTCAACAGGTTGCTGGCAAGTGCTGTCGATATCAGAATCCAGTTCTCGCCGTTTTATGTGGTGTCCTACCTGCTCATCGTGGTTGTGGTAGCGCTGTTGGCAGGCTTGATACCGGCCATCGTGGTGTCGCGGGCCAAACCCATAGATGTGGTGACGGGAGCCTTCCGTTTCCGCAACAAGATGGTGCTCTCGAAGGTGTTCATCGTTTTGCAGAACGTCATCGCCATCGTGCTGATTGCGTTGGTGATCACGATGGAGGTGCAGATGCGCCACATGGAACGGAGGCCTGTGGGATGTCGAACGGAGAATCTGTTTGTAATTCAGTCGGTCTTAACTGGCGACGAGGCTTTTGAAAACGACTTAATGGCCTTGCCTTGTGTGAAACGAATGGGACATTCCTACGGTCATCCAGGCGGTGCCTATATGGGTGCCAATTGGGTGCGCCTCAACGATCCTGATAATTGGATTTCAGTGAGATACTTGATGTGCGACACGGCTGCTTTCGATATGTACGGCTTTGACATTAAGGCGATGTACGGCCAGATTGAGGAAGGCAGATGGTTGCCTACCCAAGGACTGTTGGAGGAACAGATGGGAATGCCGATGGAGGATTTCAATCCCGACTCTTTAGGGACATGGTACAAACGTAATGTCGGCTATGACCTGTGCGGCGTGGTAGGTGATTTCGCCACCAAGGACGCGGCGCATGTGGTGGACGAGTCTTTCGGCGCGGTGCAGATTGTTGGGAAGGAACCTATGTTCAAGTGGGTCCAGTTCAATCCTGTGCTGGAGATTGTGGGCGACCATGCCGAGGCACGCAAGGCCATTGAAGCGGTGTATGAGAAGCACATGAGTAATAAAGAAGTATATTGGGAGCCTTGGGTGATGGAATATATCGACGACCTGCTGCTGAAACATCTTGAAGGCACCAAAAACAAGATGCGCCTCGTGGATTTGTTTATGGCGGTGGCGGTGTTGCTGTCGCTGCTCGGCTTGGTGGCCATGAGCACGCATTTCGCCTCCGAGCGCGAGAAGACCATCGCCATCCGCAAGGTGTTTGGCGGCACGATGCAGAGTGAGATTCGCCGCAACCTGAAGGAATACCTCATCATGATTCTTATCGCTAATGTCATCGCCATTCCGATAGCGGTTTGGGTCTGTGGGCGTTATCTGGAGGACTTCGTCTACCGCATCGACCTGTATCCGTGGATCTTCGTGGTGACGGTGGTGCTGTCGTTTGTCATCGCCATCGGCTCTGTGTTGTGGCAGATCGTTTCCGTGGCTCGGGTGAATCCGGTGATGGCTTTGAAGAAGGAGTAAATCTTGGAAAAGTGTCAAAAAAAGGCAAAATTTCCTTGGAAAAGTGTCAAAAATCGTCCAAAATTCCTTGGAAAAGTGTCAAAAAGATATGCTTTTTGTCTTGGATAATGTAAAAATTATTATCTTTGCACACTGAAATACAAGTTTTTATGATAAACAGGAAAGCATATCAATTTTTGAGAGAGTTTTTTACTAACGAAAAACGGGCATTGTTGGTCACTGGAGCGCGACAAGTGGGCAAGACTTTTGCCGTCCGTAAAATCGGAAAAGAAGTCTTTGAACAAGTGGTTGAAATCAATTTCATTGAGCAACCCGATGCGGTGGAACTGTTCAGCCATCCTAAAAGTGCAGCGGAATTGCTGATGCGTATTTCTGCCTTCACTCGCAAGAAACTAGTGCCGGGCAAAACCCTTATCTTTTTTGACGAGGTCCAGGAATGTGACGAGATGGTGACGGCCATCAAATTTCTCGTGGACGAGGGTAGTTACCGCTATGTCATGAGCGGCTCACTCTTGGGCGTTGAGCTGAAAGACCTTCGCAGCATCCCCGTGGGTTATATGGGTGAATTGGAGATGTATCCGCTTGACTTGGAAGAGTTTGCTAAAGCTTTGGGTGTTGGTGAAGAGGTGATGGGGCATTTAAAGGAATGGTTCATCCACAAAAAGATGTTGGAACTGGTCACGCTTTATATGATTGTCGGTGGAATGCCATCGGCAGTGCAGAAATACTTGGACACCAACAATCTTCGCAGCGTACTCAACGAGCAGCGCGACATCATCCGCACTTACAAACGCGACATTACCAAGTATGAAAAAGAACGCAAACTTCAGATTGAGGAGATATACAACCTGATTCCGGCTGAACTGAATGCCAAAAACAAGCGTTTTGTTTTGAAGGAGTTGAGCGAAAAAGCCCGTTTTGCCAGATATGAGAGCGGTTTCCTATGGCTGAAAGATGCTGGCGTTGCTATTCCGACCTATAATGTTGAAGCACCAATAATTCCTTTACTTTTGAACAAGCAACGCAACCTCTTCAAACTGTTTCTGAATGATGTGGGGCTATTGGCTGCCATGTACGGTGGCGACATCCAAGTCCGTTTGTTGAGCAGCCTAAATGTCAACTATGGTGCGGCTTTTGAAAATTTGGTTGCACAAGAGCTCTATGCCCATGGCTTTGCTACCGATCACGACCTTTTCTACTTCAACAGCAAGAAACAGGGCGAACTCGACTTTGTCGTGGAATATCAAGGCGAAGTGCTGCCCATCGAGGTGAAGTCGGGTAAGGCTTATGAGCGGCATCGTGCATTGAGCAACATTATGGACAACGAAGAATATGCCATCCCAAAAGCTTTTGTTTTCTGCCAAGAAAACATCCAAGTCAAAAATCGCCTGGTTTATCTGCCCATTTATATGTTGATGTTTTTCCAGCATGAACAAAACAACGACCTTACTTATCAATTCGACCTTACTGGGTTGAAATAAGAACTGTAAAGTTTCTTTACACCCGCTGTAAAGAAACTTTACACTTTTACAAAAGTAAAAATTGTATCTTGTTGATTCATATTATTTTACGATTTTGGCATAAAGATTGTTTGCTCACTTCCTTATTTGACATTTTTTGTCTCATCAAATTGAAATAACAACAATAGTATGAACAATACAATTTTCAGACCCAAACACAAGCATTTTCTCATCAACACATTCTGCTTGATGATAGGCATCACTTCCGCTACCTTGCTGTTCCAATGGGTGCTGCACGAGTTTTCCTACGACCGTTTTATTGAGGACAGCGACCGGGTTTACCGCTTGGTTTCGGTTGACAAGGCCACGGGCACAAGATACACAGGCGGAGTCTGCCAATTGCGCTATGACTTGCCTGACGCCGTGCCTCAGGTGGAGGAATGTGTGAGCGTGGTAACACACTATACCAACCTGAATCCCCACACGGTTAGGGATATGGAACGCAACGAATCCTTTGAGGTGATGGCTTTGACGACCAGCGACAATTTCTTCAACGTGTTTACCTATCCCGTAGTGGAAGGTGAACCGCATCACATTCTTCAGCTCAACGAAGCGGCCATTTCCAAAGAGATGGCGCAAAAACTATATGACGGTTCGGCCATAGGGCAACCTTTGGCCTATTCCTATATGGGCTGCAAGGAGAAAATTTACAACATTGCCTTGGTGGTGGATGTGCCTTCCAACACGCACCTGCCGTTTGAGGTGGTGTTGCCGATGAACAGCGGCGAACTGAGCCTTTACCGTAATATCACTGAAAACCAGACGATTTACGTCAAATTGAGGGAAAACGCGTTGTTCAGCAAAGCGGAGATGAAACGTTTGGCCAACATCCAAACAGAGAAATACGACAAGCAGGCATTATTGCAGTTCCAACCTTTGCACGACATTCATCTTCACACCCAATACAACGACCCGGAAAGCGTGGGTAACGGCAATGCCTCGTATGTCTGGATTATCATCTTTGGCATTCTGCTCATCGTGGCGGTCACTATCGTGAATTGCGCTACGCTCGATGTGTCGTATGCGGTGCAGCAGACCAAAAACCGAGTTGTCAAGCGGGTACTTGGGTGCAGCGAGTTCAGGATCTTTTCGGGTAACATATTGGAGACCCTGCTCATCACCCTTGTGGCGATGGGGCTTTCCTTGTTGGCGGTATGGGGATTGCTGCCCGCGTTCCAGTCGTGGATAGGCGTGCCTGTGCAGTTGCGTTTTGACAAATGGCTGCTCTTTTTCTGCCTTGCGCTTTTGGTGCTGTTGCCTTTGGCATCGAGTCTTTTCGGGCAATATTGCCTGCGCAGTGTGGCCTTCCCCGACGTGTTGAAAGGCAAGATGCGCCACCTGAAAGGCATCCGCATCAGCAATGCGAGTTCGGTGTTTCAGGTGGGCATTTCTTCGCTTGCTGCCGTTTTTACCGTGGTCATTTTATTGCAACTCTCGTTTATGCGGCATTCCGAAAAAGGCGTTGATGTCTCTAATATCGTGTCGCTCAATAGTTTGGTAACGCCATGCTACAAAGTGGGCCCCATTCGTGACGAACTGATGAAAAACCCTGACATTTACAGCGTCGGTCTTTGTATGGGTGACTTTTCCAAGCCTAATGGCTTTATCAACAAGGTGGAATGGGAAGGGCGAGAAGAAGGGAACGATGCTGTTTTTCAGTCACTTATTACTGATGGCTATTTCCAAGAGATGGTTGGGATGGAGTTGTTGGCAGGCGACTATTTGAGCAAGGACTTGAATTTGGATGATTATTTTGAAGGGATATACGAAGGGAATGGGCAATATGTGGTCAACGAGGCGGCGGTCAAGGCGATGGGCTGGAGCGTAGAGGATGCCATTGGCAAGGACTTGACACTGACCGTGACTTCAGGGAGAATCGTCGGGGTGGTGAAGGACTTCCATTTTTCCGATATGCGCAACGCCGTTTCACCGCTTATTATGGAATATGCACCAGAGGCACAGCCGAATATCGTGGTGAAAATCGCGCCCGAAAACCGACAGCAGACCTTGGCGTATATTCAAGAAGTGGTGCGTCCGTTTAATTTTTCTGATGTGTTTTCCTATTCGTTTTTGGGCGAGAAGGAACTCTACCGTGAGGAGCGTCAGGTCGGGCACTTATCGTTGTTGTATTTCCTTGCGGCTATGCTATTGGCTTTATTCGGTTTCTTTGGTGTCGTTTCCTATCATCTGCATCAGGAGTCGCTTAACATGGCGGTGCGCAAGGTGTTTGGTGCCACCACTGGCGAGGTGCAGGGACATTACCTGAAAACCAGGTTGCGGATGTACATCCTGCCCGTCATTGCGGCAACGGCATTGTCGGTCTATTTCTCGCTGCAATGGCTGCAAGGCTTTGCCTATCATGTACCCGTTTCCCTTGTGCTGACCGTGGCCTTGTTGTCGTTCTTCGCGGCTTTCCTGCTCCTCTCGCTGATTGTTTCCGGCGTGGTGCAGGTCATTTGCAGCAAGAGGATTACAGAAGTGTTGCAGAGAGGGTAAAGTAGAATGTTTGGTTTTGCTTTCTGTAATGAGCAAAATTCAGGAAAAATTGCTTTCTGTAAAAAGCAAAAAGTGGTGATGAATCCAGTGATGGCGTTGAAGAAGGAATGAATCGTTGTCACAAAATCTTCTCTTTTTCCTTTGTTTGCGACAATTTATTTGTATTTTTGCCGCAAAATATGCGACGATTTTGACCGAATAACGACGCAAAAACACGGAAACATGTATATACACGAACATGAGAACTGGACGGATTTCCGTTGGTCGCCCGAAGCGGTGGCTTTGCCCTTGGATGAAGTCTGTCGCGAGCAGGGAAAACTGGTTGGCCGATTGAGTAACTTGGGCTTCGACAGCCAACTGAAGGCTATGGCCGAGAACTTGACCCGAGATGTGGTCTATTCCTCCGAGATAGAAGGCATAAGGCTCAATGTGGATGAGGTGCGCTCGTCCATAGCCCGCCGTTTGGGAATCGAGGGTATGAAGTTTACGCCTTCGTCGCATTATGTCGATGGCGTGGTGGCCGTGATGCTAGATGCAATGGAGCACTTCGACCAGCCTCTGACCAAGGAGAAGCTTTGTGGATGGCAGTCGGCTTTTTTCCCGTCGGGTTTTAGCGAAGGCTCTAACATTGAGGTTGGAAAATACCGCACTCACGATGAGCATGTCGTTTCAGGGCTGTGGGGGCACGAGCGTGTGCATTATATGGCACCTTCTCCCGACCGAGTGGAACAGGAAATGAGCAAATTCATTGACTGGTATAATGCCGACAAGCCTATCTCTCCCGTCATACGCTCGGCCATAGTGCATCTTTGGTTCGTCTCCATCCACCCCTTCGAGGACGGCAACGGCAGGTTGGCACGCATCCTTGGCGACATGTACCTTGCCCGTGGCGACAACAGCCGTTTCCGCTTCTACAACATCTCATCGGAGATCAATCGCGACAAGAACCACTATTACGACATCTTGGAAAGGGTGCAGCACGGCGACGGCGACATCACAGAGTGGATTGTGTGGTACCTTCACACCCTTTTGGCCGCCATCCGTGAGGCTTCGGCCACGGTGAGCACTGTTCTCAACAAGAGTTTCTTCTGGATGCGATTCGCCAGCGTTCCGATGACAGAACGACAGACCAACACACTGAATCTTTTCCTCGACGGTTACGAAGCCAAAATCACTTCCAAAACATGGGCGAATTTGAGCAAATGCTCAAAAGACACTGCTATTCGTGATATCCAAGACTTGTTGGAGAAGCATATCCTTATTGTAGACATCCCTGGAGCCAAACGTCCCAGCTATTCCATCAATTACGGTGGCGCGACGGATGACATCATGAAACGTTTCAATGATATAGCCATACAAGAGGAGGCAGGAGGCTTTTTTCTCACCGCTGTCCTCGATGGAAAGACCAAGGTCAGGGAGCGCCTGCTCGTTTTGGATGCCGAGCGCTATCAGAAAGGCGACCTGCCTATAGAGCACCTGTTGGGGAAATACTGCACTTATATGTTGAAGTAAGGCATGAAAATCCTTGCGACTGTAAAGATTCTTTACACCCACTGTAAAGAAACTTTACACTTTTACAAAATGGTAAATTTGTATCTTGTTGATTCATATTGTTTTATGGTTTTGGCATGGATTATGCCATACGACACACAACAATTAAACAGTTAAACAAATCGAAGATTGGCTAACGCCGAATTATCATTTCAACGAAGTTAATCAACAATTCAACAATAATGAGCAGTTACATCAAATTCCTCTCAAGAAACAAACTATACACCATCATCGAGGCCATCGGTCTTGCCGTCAGCCTCGCCTTTGTCATCATCATCGGCAGTTACGCGTGGCAGCAGTACAGCATCACGCGCGAAAGCCCCGACCGAAAGAACATCTACTGCTTCGGTATGCCAGGTTATCTCGGCTTGACTTATGCCTTCGTAAATGAGGTAACGGACCGGGTGCCCGAAGTGGAACTCGCTGTGCGGTATTGCATCGAGGCCAATCCTCCGTCAATCATGTTTGGCAATGAAGAGGTTGAAGGACTGCTGTCAGCAAGGATTTCTTCACGATGTTTCCTTATCTCAAGTTCGTTGAAGGCGGCCCTGAAGGTATCGAAGTACCAGGGAATGTCATTGTCAGTGAAAGTTTTGCGCGGAAGCATGATATCAAAGTAGGTCAAACATTGGATTTTATCATCAATAAATATATGGTTGTCGGAATAATTGAGGACTTCCGTAACACCGTGTTTACTCCTACGGATGTGATTGTCAATGAACACGACTTCCTCAACAAGTCCGCTTGGGACATGCCTTATGACCGTTATGGAACAACCATACCTTTTGTCAAATTCACAAAAGGTTCCGACCCGAAGGTGATTTACGACAAAGTGGAGCAGGTTTGCAAAAAGATTTATCCCGATATGTACGGTCAGGCTTTCTTCGAACGCTTGGACATGACCCGCTTCGACCACCTGTTTTTCAAGGACTTTGGCGGGCCGAATGACC
>CAJOIF010000065.1 GCA_905234765.1 uncultured Bacteroidales bacterium | reverse complement strand
GATTTCAGTGAGATACTTGATGTGCGACACGGCAGCTTTCGACATGTACGGCTTTGACATCAAGGCGATGTACGGCCAGATTGAGGAAGGCAGATGGCTACCTACCCAAGGACTGTTGGAGGAACAGATGGGAATGCCGATGAAAGATTTCAATCCCGACTCTTTAGGGACATGGTACAAACGCAATGTAGGCTATGACTTATGCGGCGTGGTGGGTGATTTCGCCACCAAGGACGCGGCGCATGTGGTGGACGAGTCTTTCGGCGCGGTGCAGATTGTGGGGAAGGAGCCTATGTTCGAATGGGTCCATTTCAATCCTGTGCTGGAAATTGTGGGCGACCATGCCGAAGCTCGCAAGGCCATTGAAGCGGTGTATGAGAAGCACATGAGTAATAAAGAAGTGTATTGGGAGCCTTGGGTGATGGAATATATCGACGACCTGCTGCTGAAACACCTTGAAAGCACCAAAAACAAGATGCGTTTGGTTGACCTGTTTATGGCGGTGGCGGTCATGCTTTCGCTGCTCGGCCTGGTGGCCATGAGCACGCATTTCGCCTCCGAGCGTGAGAAGACCATCGCCATCCGCAAGGTATTTGGCGGCACAATGCAGAGCGAGATACGGCGCAACCTGCGCGATTACGTCATCATGATTCTGATTGCCAATGTTATTGCCATCCCCGTGGCGGTGTGGGTGTGCGGGCGTTATCTGGAGGATTTCGTCTACCGCATCGACTTGTATCCGTGGATCTTTGTGGTGACGGTGGTGGTGTCGTTCGCCATTGCCATCGGCTCGGTGTTGTGGCAGATTGTGTCGGTGGCGAAGGTTAATCCGGTTTGGGCGTTGAAGAAAGAGTAATTATTTGAAAAAAAGTGCCGTCGACTATACATTGTATTAAAAAAGTTGTATTTTTGCAGTACAAAATCTATAAATCGTAAAGCAAAATGTCACAAACAACTATGTCGATAAGGGTTGATAGCAACCTTAAACAGCGTTTCGATACACTGTGTGATGAATTTGGATTGAGCACCACTGCCGCGTTGATGCTTTTTATAAAAGCCGTGGTTCGCGAATGCCGGATTCCTTTTGAAGTCAAAACTGATACTATTGAAGAAAGCAGAAAAAAAGCCCTTCTCGCTTTCGAAAGCATGAGAGAAGATGCTGCAGCCGCAGGAATCCAAGATCTTTCACTTGATGAGATCAATGAGATCATTAGAGAGGTGAGATATGGGGAAAAATGAAATCTATGCGGTGGTTGATACCAATGTCTTTGTGTCGGCCCTTCTTTCCAGTCAAAAGGTTTCTAGCCCTACTATTGTTATTAGGGAAGTTTTGCTGGGAAGAATCATTCCGCTTTTTAATGATGAAATCCTAGATGAGTATAGGGAAGTCCTATCGCGAGATAAATTTCATATTAAACAAACAAGTATTGAAACAGTACTCGCTCATATCAGGAACGAGGGTTTAAAAGTGGACCGAACCAAAGTTTTTAATGAAATCTTCCCCGACCCCAAAGACATAGTCTTTTATGAGGTTACGTTAAGCAAGGATGACGCCTATTTGGTTACGGGTAATGTTAAGCATTTCCCGAAAAAGCCTTTTGTGGTTACACCCGCTGAAATGGTAGCCATTTTAAATGAACAATGATATGCTCAAACTGAAATCAAGAATCCTACTCGTTGACGACAACGCAGGCATCCGGTCGGCGTTGAAGATATTATTGCCCATGCGTTTCGAGGAAGTGGAGCTGATTGCCTCTCCAAAGGAGTTGATGAGCACCATGCAACGCTTCAGGCCCGATGCGGTGCTTTTAGACATGAACTTCGAGACAGACATCAACACGGGCAACGAAGGGCTTTACTATCTCTCTCAACTGAAGCACGACTTCCCCGAGGTGGAGGTTGTGCTCTTCACGGCCTACGCCGACATCGCTTTGGCAGTCGAAGGGATGAAACGCGGGGCTTTCGATTTTGTGGTAAAGCCTTGGGATAACGCCAAATTGTTGGGGATTCTTGAGGAAGCCTGCAAGAAACACCGTAAGACCACAGGGAAGGCCCCCCCTACCGAGCCCGCACCAGCGATGCGCTGGGGCGATAGCGAGGCGATGAAACAGCTGCACGATATGGTAATGAAGGTGGCTCCCACTGATGCCACGGTGCTCATCACGGGCGAGAACGGCACGGGCAAGGATGTGCTGGCCAACGAGATTCACCGCCTCTCGCCACGCAATGCGAAACCGATGGTGGGCGTGGACATCGGTGCCATCACGGATACCTTGTTTGAAAGCGAGATGTTCGGCCATGTGAAGGGTGCCTTCACCGATGCCCATGCTGACCACATCGGCAAGTTTGAGCAGGCCAACGGCACCACCCTATTCCTCGACGAGATTGGCAATGTGCCATTGAGTCAGCAAGCCAAGTTATTAAGAGTGCTGCAAAACCGCAGCATCACCAAGGTAGGCGACACCAGGTCGGTGCCAGTCGACATCCGACTGATCTGTGCCACCAACATGGATCTGGCCGCGATGGTGCGCGAGGGTCGCTTCCGCGAAGATCTTTACTATCGCATCAACACGATTACACTCCATCTGCCGGCGTTGAGGGAGCGTCCCGACGAAATCATACCTTTGGCGGAGACGTTTGTGCTGCAATATGCCGAGAAGTACCACCGTGCGGCACAAGGCCTTTCAGAGGAAGCCAAACAGTTGTTGTTGCGCTGTCGCTGGAGCGGCAACATCCGCGAATTACAAAACTGCATCGAGAAAGCAGTCATTTATTCGGAGACCGAACTGGTCCGAGCCGAGGATTTGCAAATCAGGGCTTCGGAATTAAGTGAAACCAAGGTGCAGACCGAGTCGCTGGAGGACGCCGAGGAACAGCTCATCCGCCAGGCACTGAAGCAATACAACGGCAATCTTTCGCTAGTGGCGAAAGCACTGAAAATCAGCCGACCGACCTTGTATAGCCGCCTGAAGAAATACGGGATATGAGCATCTGGCTGTGGATAGGAATAATCGTTGTGGCGGTGGCTATGGCCATCGTGATCACCTTTTGGCTGACGCGAAAGCACGACACCAAGAAGGTCTCCTTTATGATGGACGCTTTGGAGGACGGCGAACGCAATTTCCGCTTTCAGGAAAAATCGTCGCTGAACCGCGCCTTGAACCGCATCCACGGCATCTTTGAGCGGCGTTCGGCAGTGGACGAGTCCACCTCGTGGAGCAAACTGTTCAGGGTGATTACCCATGAGATCATGAACACCATCGCCCCTATCGCCTCGTTGAGCGATGCCCTCTCCAAGGAAGAAGATGTGGACGTGAAAGCAGGGCTTGAAACCATCTCCACCTCCTCGAAAGACTTGATCCGCTTCGTAGAGTCGTACCGCAACTTCACCGAGGTGGCACCACCTGTACGAAAAGCAGTGATGGTGGATGAGTTGGCCGACCGCATATTGCGCCTCAACAAAGCCAAAATCGCCGAACAGGGCGCCACCCTGACCTATCAGGCCAAAACTCCCGACCTGCTCATCTATGCCGATGAAGGACAAATGATGCAGGTGTTCAACAACTTGATCAAGAACGCGGTACAAGCTGGAGCAACCTCTATACGCATTACCGCCGATTTGAATTCCGATGACCAAACCGTCATCCGAGTGGCCAACAACGGCAAAGCCATCCCCTTACGACAAATCGAAGAGATTTTCGTGCCCTTCTACACCACCAAGCCCAACGGCACTGGCATCGGGCTGAGCCTCTCACGGCAGATCATGGTGAAGCATCACGGGACGTTGGTGCTGGAACAGAGCGACGACAATGTGACCATCTTCACGCTGGTGTTCAAATAATCATTGTAAAGATTCTTTACACCGACTGTAAAGATATTTTACAGATTTATCAATTCCAAAATATATAAATAGTTGATTATCAAATGATTGTGTTTTTGGCACAACAAATGATTTCGTTCATCGCATCTTAATAAATACGTGTGATGAAAGTTAGTAGATTGATAGCTCTTGTGATGTGGTTCCTTGGCGCCTTGGCTACTACGGTCAAGGCCCAGGACACCATCACCATGGACCTCAAAGGTTGCATGAACTATGCAGTGGAGCACTCCACCAAGATGCGGATCCAACAAGCCGACAACCGTGATGCGCAAATTGATCGGCGAGACGCTATTCTCGCCGCTTTTACACCACAAGTGAGTGGCAACACCTACGCTTATTATAATTTCGGACGCAGCATCGACCCGGAGACCAACACCTATACCGTTGTCACCTCATTCCATAATGGTTACAGCCTCTCGGCGGGGATGTATTTGTTCAACGGCTTTCATGCGGTCAACAACCTCAAAATCACGAAGACCGCACAGCAGATGGGTTTGACCAAAGAGCAGCAGACCGTGGACCAGATCTGTCTCGCCACCATAGAGGCCTATTGCAATGTGCTGTATTATATCGAGCTGGAGAAAGCCCTGCAAGGACAGGTGGCTACAGCGGAGAAATCGCTGCAACTGGCTTCGAGACAAGAACAGCTTGGCCAAAAATCGCATGCAGATGTAGTGCAGATGCAGAGCGATTTGGCTGAACGCCAGTACCTGCTGACTACCTGTCGCAACAACCTTAATAGTGCCGTCATTACCTTGAAAGATGTGATGTTTTGGCCTATAGAGGAGCCGCTAAAGATTGATGGAAGTATCACCCAGCAGTCGTTACTGATCAATGAGCCTGTGGATGCGCAGACTATGGTGGCACAAGCCCAACATACCATGCCTTCAGTGCTTCTGGCCGAAGGCACCATGAAAAACGCCCAGCTTGCCCTTAAAACCGCTAAATGGCAACTATTGCCGACACTGGCGTTGTATGGCGGCTGGTCGTCGAGCTACTTCACCTATCCCGGGAGAGAGGGTTATGTGCCGACACCTTATTTCGACCAGATCAAGAACAACCGTGGCGAATATGTCCAACTATCATTGAATATCCCGATATACGATAGACTCTCCAGCCATTCCAACATTGCCAAGCGAAAGAATGCTTACGACCGCGCCCAAGCTGACTATGATCAAGCCTTACGCGACGTAGAAGCGGAGGTTTTAAGGGCTGTAGCCGACCGTGATGGTGCCGCAGATGCGTTAAGACAAGCGGAGACTCGGGCTACCTTGCAACAAGAAGCTTTCTCTCTGAATGGCAAACGCTTTGAGCAAGGACTGATCTCTTCCATAGAATACCAAACGGCATCGAACAACTATTTGAACGCCTTGGCGGAACAACTGAATGCCAGGCTTCAATACTTTATTAAGAACAGCGTAGTTAAATACTATGGAGGAATACCATATTTGGATCAGTGATACGCTTTGCGTCATTGCGAGCGGAACGCAGTGAAGCGTGGCAATCCAACCTGACCCGAAAAGACAGTTCAAGTTGGATTGCTTCGGCCAAAGGCCTCGCAATGACGTACCCGACGCTAATTTTATCACAGAATAATCAAACAACAATTATATGAAACACTTCAGTGACACCCTCATCAAAATCCTCTCTCTCGGGATCGGTCTCGCCATTGGCATCGTGCTGATTGCCAAGGTGTGCTTCGAATTGTCGTACGACAGTTTCTACAAGGATGTGGACCGCATCTA
>CAJOIF010000064.1 GCA_905234765.1 uncultured Bacteroidales bacterium | reverse complement strand
AGGCGGAAATAGTTGAAGTTGCTCACGCCGCTGGTGCCGTTGGAGCCGGCGTTTGATATGGGGGTGCCACCATAGATGGGCGATTTGGTGGTGCCGCCGGTGATGTTGCCGTAAAACATACAGGCGAAGACCATGGTTTTTTGATTGTTTTCGGCGGCGGTGGTATTCTGATTGTTATTTCCCACAAGGCCGCCGACATTGGTGCCGTCGGTGATGTCGGCATAGGAGTAGCAGCTGATGACGCGGGCGGTGCCGTCGAGAAGGCCCACCAGGCCGCCCGTGTTGCCCGTGCCGCCTACCTCTCCGGAAAGGATACCGACATTATAAATTCGCGCCGCGCCGCTAGCCTCGCAGGCTACGGCGCCGGTGTTGCCGCTATAACCGCTAATACTCACATCTTCGAGCACCAGGTTCTTCACGATGCCAGTGAGGGTGGTGAAAAGGGGGACCGAGAGGTTCTGGATGCGGTAGGGCATCTTGGTGTTAGGGTCGATGTCAGCTTCGAGCGTGCCGCTGAATGAGGCGATGGAGGAAGACAACGAAGAAGCGTCGATGTCCTGGGTAATGACGTAGTGGCCACTACTGCTAATTTGGTTTAATGCGGTGATATTGGTCTGCGCCTTCATTGCCGGCATTACCATGAGGATCATTGCCAGAAACAGCAGCAGCCGTTTAGGGGATATGTTGAACTGTTTTGTTGTTTTATTTTGTTGATTCATTATCCAGCAATGCTTTCTCATATTTAAAAAATACTTAATTTAAAATAAAAATTAAAATAAAAACTGCGCGAAAATTTCGCAAAAGTACATTTTTTTTGTAAATTTGCAACAACTGAAATTGATAAAAATCGTTAACACATTCTTTCTTGAGATCGTTTTAATTGGATAAATATGGAAACTGAAAGAATCCTTTTACGCCCCTGGCACGATGATGATGCCGAGTCGCTTTTCAAATACGCTTCCGATCCCGACGTTGGTCCACGTGCCGGATGGCCGCCGCACAAGAGCGTGGACGAGAGCCTGGAGGTGATCCGCACTTTCTTCAATAATGACCATACATGGGCCATGGAGTTGAAAGAGACCCGCGAGGTGATTGGCTGTATCGGCTATTATACTTTCGGTGAGAGCAATATCAATATCGGTGAGAACGATGCCGAAGTGGGATATTGGGTGGCCAAACCTTATTGGAACCAGGGAATCTGCACTGAGGCGTTGAAGCGGCTGATCGACTACTGCATCCACGAGAAGTCTTTCCGCACCCTTTGGTGCGACTTTTTCATCGACAATACCGCCTCAGGCCGTGTGATGGAGAAGTGCGGCTTTCACGATACCGGCGAAGTCAATCGCTGCAGTCGCCTGCAAGTCGGAAGTGATCGTCCAGTCAGAATCATGAGATTGGACCCGTAAAGACCGTTCATTGGGCCAGGTCGTTCAAAACCTGTTCTAAGGTGAGTTCGATATCAGGTTTGACGAAGACTTCTTCAATGACAAAATAGAGCACCAAACTGAAAATGGCAAAGATGAAGCATATAAAGAATCTGCTAAAGCCTTGACCGGAGAAACCATACACAAGAAGAATCATGATTCCTAATACTAAGAAGGATAATGAGAAGAAGATGAACAGGATTTTTCTTGTCCTTTTATAGGTCTTGATGATTTTATGGATTTGTTCCGTAAAGTCTGCCACACCCAGCGGTTCAGCATAGATTCTTCTTATTTTCAGATAGACATACAAGTTCAATGCGATAACGCCTAAGCACCATATTAGTATCCATAGTCCACCGATGTAGAAAACCAAAGGAGATAAAACGATGGCCACAATGATCCTGATGAGCAACTTCTTCTGCATCTTCGACACATTCTTTTTTGTGGCGTTGCTGAGCATGGCCTCGCTGACAATGGCCTCGCCTTCGAGCTTCTTGTTCAATACGTCCAATTGGGACCGCATTTCTTCCAATTCGTTGTTTTCCATCGTTTTGCGTATTAATCGTTCGACATTTTCTTGAGTTGTTCCCTGATTCTGACCAGTTTTACCGAGACATTCTTAGTGGAGATACCGATGATCTGGCCGATTTCCTCGTAGCTTAGGTTCTCCAGCCAAAGCAGGATAATGGCCCGATCGACCATGCCTAATTTGTTGATGCGACGGTAGAGTTGCTGAATCTGCTTGGTGTCGTCGTCGGTGTCGGTGAAGAGGTTGATGTCCATGTTGAAGGGTACCGTCTCCACGCTGTGTTTTTTCTTGCGTTCGAAGGTGAGACAAGTGTTGAAACTGACGCGCCAGATCCAGGTCTTCACGTCGCATTTGCCTTGAAACGAGTCGAAGCCTCGCCAAAGGTTGATGAGCGTCTCTTGAAATAGGTCGTTGGCTTCTTCCTGATCCTTAGAAAAGAGGTAGCACACGGTGAATATCGTGTTTTTGTGCCTTTGGACAAGGTCGGAATAAGCCTTCTCTTTTTCATTCATGGTTTTGAATCGTTTGCCTATTAGACGCAAATACTTCGGAAAAACTACAAAGAAAGAATATTTTTTGAAAATAGTGTAAGATTTTGAAGATTTCCACGATATAATAGCAAACGGACGCAAGTAATGACGACGGAGGAGTTCAAGCGAAACATTCTGAAAATGCAACCCCGATTGCAGCGGATGGCCGAGTACATCGTCGGTGATCCGGATAGTGCGGCGGATGCCGTTCAAGAGGCCGTCATCAGCTTGTGGGAACAGCGCTCAACGATCAAAAGTCAGGAAATGGAAAAACTCAGCCTGACGGTGGTGAAGCGGCGCTGCATCGATATGCTCAGGAAACAGAAACCCACTGTTTCGGTTGATGCGGAAAGTCTGATGTTGGCTGAACCACCGCAGGACGATTTGGAAGAACGGTACCGTATGGCTCGTCAACTTGTTGACCGCTTGCCTGCCCGGCAGCGTGACGTCATCCTGATGAAATACGAGGAGGGCCTCAGCATGGAAGAGATTGAAAAAGCGACGGGGATGAGCAGCACCCATGTGTATGCGACGCTTTCGCGGGCCTACAAGTCGTTAAAGGAAACCATAAAACAATATAAGGAGGTATGAAGATGAAACCAGAAAATGAAATGACCGAAGAAGTACGGCAGTTGCTGGATAGTCTGGAGGAACACGGGAAGAATGCCCGCCGCCAGCAGCAATTGAGCGAGTTGATCGATGATTTGTCGGTTACGTCATTGCGAGGAGCGGAGCTTAGCGAAGCGACGCGGCAACCCGAAGGCTCTTCGACCGAAGGGAGAAAATCCAACCTGACCATCATTTGGTGGATTATCGGCGCGGCAGCGGCAGTGCTTCTGCTTTGGTTGATGATCAAGCCGACAGCGAAGGAAATTCCTAATATAAAAGAGGAAATCCTTGTGGAGAAAACAATACCCGTTGATTCGGTAAAAGATGAGGCGGAAGAACCTATTCTCGAGGAGCCAATTATTGCCCCCGTCATTGCGAGGGAGGAACGACCGAAGCAATCCAACCTGACTCAAACCGAGACCGATACAATTCAGGTTGGATTGCTTCGCTCCGCTCGCAATGACGTTGCTGAAGTCATCCCAATGGAATCCATAGAAATCACGGATAGCGTAAATAGCGTAAACAGCCCTATACCTTCTGTTAGTGAAACGCCCGTAGCCGTTCAAAAACCCCAGCGTAGAGTCATCCGGAGCCTCAACCTGGTGTGCTATGAATGCCAAACGGAAAACGGAGAATGGAGAATGGAGAACTCCTCACTCCTCACTCCTAACTCCTCACCTGAAACTACCCTCTTCGGTCAAGCCCAGGATCCCAACATGAAAAACGGAGCCATGACTTTTGAACTCAAATTGAATTAAACTTTAGCACCATGAAACACATCACTTTATTATTAGCCATACTTTTTACCTTTCAAATCGGCTTTGCCCAGGAAGAAGTCGCCATCGAACAAACCATTAATCAACCCATCAACGCGCTTGTCATCCATCCTGGTTGGAATGTCCAGCTCATTCAAAGCCAGGAAGCGGATAGCAGTTATCGTGTCGCCATCATCACCGAAGAGGCGCTGGCAGCTTTTGCCTACAACGTCCAGCTATGCAGCGTCAAGGGCGATACGCTTACCATCCTTGAAAACACCCAACTCCCGAAAGGAACCGTTGTTGAGTTGGAAGGCCCGATGGTGTACCGGCAGATTAGCATGATGCCTGGAGCGGTGGTTTCTGCTGATGGAATTATCACCTCCAAGACGGTTGCTCCTAATTTCATCTACCTGGGTCGCGATGCCCATTGCCATATCCAGCATCTTCAAATCCCTGTAGAAGATTGTTCGTCGGGCATGGATGTTTGGGACCGTGCCCAGCTGACCATCGACACCATCTCGGGCGAAGGCAACCTCGGGGTCGATGTGTACGAAGGTGCTGCTTTTCAATTTGGCATCAATAACCTGAATGGAAAAATCAGGTTGCAAGAGTATGAAGAAACTCCCGGATGGCATTACCAGCAAAAGAGCTGTAGAATTATCAAGAACAAGGAGCAGGATGGCGTGATGGTCACCACCGACCATCGAAAAGTTTGGACAGACGCTCTTGCCGTCGAGGTATCTTTCGGCATCCGAAAAGGTGACACGCCCAAGAATCCCGACAGTCCCTTCCTGCAATACAATACATTGTCGGTCAATTACGGGTTGAGTACTTATTTCAATCTCAGCAACCATTGGGGCATTCGCACCGGCCTTCAATTTAACTATAACCGGAAGTCGTTGTGCCACCAGGTGAGATACGAAGACGGAGACTTTACGGTGATTGACGGACAAGGGGATTTCCAGCGCAATCGGCTGTATAGCCTCTACACGGGTATTCCTGTTTCACTCTACTACTATCTGGGCAAACGTCAGACCGAAAGCTTCTCTTTGGACTTCTACGCCGGTCGCCTGATCGGGGAGGGGTTCAGCACCAGTATTGACCCCACCCGGATGATTGGCTTCAAAAACTGGTCCTATGAAAAAGTCGATGACATCTTCAATCCCTGGAAGCTGGAGGTTGGCATTGGCTTCAATACCCAACATCTTGGCATCCTCCACGGCATCAGGGTCTTCACCAACTTGCTGCCCGAGTACAAACCCGGAGTTGTTGAGGGCAAAGTCCGTACGATCGGGTTGGAATTGAAGCTTTAACCGTTCAATCCATGTTTTTCCATGCGAATTAAATAGTGGAAAAACAAATTGCAACTTATTGATTATCAATAATAATCTTTAAGAAAATAGTGGATTTGGGCTTTTTTTGATACTTTTCGGGTCGATCAGGGCGTTTAAAAATAATCCAAAGTTTCAATATGAGAGTAAAGCTATTCATTTTACTATTTGGCCTTGTTTTGACCGCCTGCAATTCTTCCCATAAGGATACGACAAATGTGTCCCCGTCGCTGTCGGCTATCGACACTCTGATGTGGCATCAGCCCGACAGCGCTTTGAAGGTGATGATGGAGTTTGCCGAGAGTGGCAAGGCGGATAGTCTGGATGAGTTTAATGGGCACTATTGCCAGCTGCTGATCTCGGAGCTGCTGTATAAAAACCATTATGCACAGACAAACCGAGAAGATTTGCTGAAAGCGGTTGAGTTTTTTGATTCCATCGATGACGGGTTTCTAGCGGCACGGGTGCATTATATGAATGGTGTGGGATTTGTGGAAAAGGACAGCGTGGTTGAGGCCTGTGCCGAATACCTGAAAACGTTGAAGATCATGGAAACGCATTTGCGCCCCAACCATTTCCATCGTTTCATGGCCCTAACCTACAGCCGCATAGGGGAATTGCTCTCCAGTCAGTATTTGCAGGAACCTTCTATCGCCTGTTTCAAGAAATCTCTTGCTTTCAACAATATCGAGCCTTGTTCATTGCTTTTTATTGGGAAACAATACTATAAGCTGAGCCAATGTGACACAGCGGAGTATTATTTCGATGAGGCGTTGCGTCAGTTGCCCGATACCAACAATTCGGTTTACAGGGATTTGGTTTCCTATAAGGCACTGCTTGATTATGACGTTCGACATCATGTTGAGGCCCCCATCAACAATTTGAAGCGCTTGATAGCCCAAGCCACCGACGAAAATGAACTGTTGACGCGATACACTACTTTGGGTGCCATTTATTCCGAGGAAGGGCAATATGATTCGGCATTGTTTTACCTGATCCCTGCATTTGAAAACAGCAATGACGTAATGCGGCAAAGAGCAGTGTCGCCCTATTTGAGAACCATTTACCAAAACTTCGGCGACTCGCTGAAGGCTGACCAATATGCCGTCTTTATCGCTGATAATGGGGGGTTAGAGGGCGAGATGGTCAACGAACTGTATCAACAGCATCAGCAATGGGAAAGAGACCGAGCCAAGGCAGAGGAGCACCGTCGGTCGTTGCGTCGCAACGGTCTGATTCTGACCGCAATCCTTGTGTTTTTGCTGATTTCCACAGGGGTTATCATAACCATCCGAAGGAAAGCCAAAACCCAATTGTCGGCCGTACACGATGTCCTGAAGGCAAAGGAACGCGACGCCCTTCTCGCCACAGCGAACGCCATCTATCAGGACAAGCTCGGCAACAAAGCCCAACGCATCGTGGATGCTTTCAACGAAGTATATCCCGATGCCGTAGTGAAATTGAAAGCGGCTTACCCTGATCTGACCGACACGGAGCTCGAAATCTGCATTCTCTCCTGTTTCAACTTCCGCTTGAAGGAAATCGCCAACATCCTCGACCTCCGCGAAAACACCGTGGCGAAATACCGTTCCAGCATCAAGAAGAAAACCCGGATTGAGTCTGTTGAAGGCTTGATGCAAGGGGTTTTATAGTGGAAAAACTGTTTGTAATTCCTTGGTTCTCAAATCCAATCTTTTAGAAAATAGTGGATTGGCCCAACTAAAACTTCTGTGCTATGACAAAAGCAAGACTTTACATGCTGGTTGCGCTCCTGCTCCCGATAGCAGGTATGGCGCAGAGTCACACGCTGAGTGGAACAGTCTGTGACGAACAAGGAGTATTGCCTTATGCCACCGTTATGGTGTGGCAAGGCAATGACACGGTGAAAGCCACCTACGGCATCACCAACAAGCAAGGCGACTTCGTCCTACGCGGCCTCAATACAGGCCAATACAAAGGTATGGTGAAGTTTACTGGCTTTGAGCATCTGCCTTTCTCGGTCTATCTCGACAAGGACGTGCGTCTTGACACGTTACGCCTCACGCCCGATGTGAAAATGCTGAACGAGGTGCAAGTCACTGCATCCAAGGTCTTTGAGGATAAGTTCGACAAACTTCGCATGAACATCAGCGAACTGAAACTGCCACCAGCGGCTACCTACATCGACGCTTTGCGCGAAATCCCCGGCTCGTTCTACAAGGTAAGCGAGAACACCTTGACCGTCCTGAACAAGCCTGTTTTAGTGTGCCTCAATGGTCGGCCTCTCCGTGTTTCGTTCAGTCAAATCACTGACATGCTGCAAGGCGAAAAGGCTGAGGACATCGCAGAGGTGGAAATCATGTACGAAACGCCGCCACGTTTCGCAGGCGAGTGGGACGGTCCTGTGGTGAACATCATCACGAAAAAAAACTTGGCCACGGGCTTCTACGGCAGCGTCTCGGGCGACTTGCAGATGCGCAGACACCTTGGCGAAAGATTCAATGCCAACCTCAACTTCCGCACTCAGAAGACCAACACCTTCTTGAGGCTCTCACAAGACTATAACCCAAGAGAGTATTCCTACCGCTATTGGCAGTATCGCGAGGACGGTGACACGCTGATGCGGCGTGAATCGAACCATTATAACATCAACAATAACACATACTCTCTACAAGTAGGCACTGGCATTCAGATGAACAAAAACAACTCCTTGGACATTAACTTCTCGGGAGACCTCGATTTCGACCACGACAACATCGACGAGTATGTCTTCGACCGAGGAACGGCCATCCATTCCACCGACACTGTGCGCAACGACTCGCGTTCCTTTTGGGGCGATATTTACTACAAGCACAATTTCAACAACCCCAAGCATTACTTCACCGTCGATGCCAACTTGAGCCGTAACCTCAACGAGTCGGGCAGCCTTCGTGAATATGTCTATTTGCCTGATTCAGCAACCTATAACCGTGACGCCTCGCCCTATTCGGCTTGGCTCTTCTCATCCCGCGCCGACTATTACCGCGAGTGGGGCAAATTCCAAATCCAATCGGGCCTCATTTTCCGTCATTCCGACATACAAAACGACTTCACCTACGAGAACCTCATCGATGACACTTGGCAGCCTGAGCCACTGGTATCCAACAAGTTCAACTACACGGAAAGCAATTATGTAGCCTATTTCACTTTTGGCCATCAGGTGAGCAAGAAGTTCAATTATTCGGTTACGTTCAACGACTCGTATGTGCGGACTTTGGGCGTTTCAGAAACCACGGGAATCACGACGCCTTACAATTACAATGTCATCCGGCCTTACCTCACGCTGCGTTATAAACCCCATGAAGACCATTATTTCACCTTTACTTTTGGCAGGAACTACGGCAAGCCCAACTTCGCCTACCTGAATCCTTTCCGCAAGTACGAAAGCCCAGTTTATTATGTGGAGGGCAATCCCAATCTGAAGCACTCTATTACCTATAACTTGAAATTCAATTACCGTTTCCGCTATTGGCTGAACTTCGACGTTTCGTATGCTAACGCCACGAATACGGTGCTGCAAGTGCCGCAGTTGGATGCCGACGGAGCCATCATCGGCTACACCTACGGCAATTTTGGTAAAAGTGACGACTTGAAATTCACCTTGAACCTGTCGAAGCGGCTGTTCGACAAGCGTTTGAACCTCGGCTTTGAAGGTCAGGCGCGATACATGCTTTACAATAGCGGTGATGTCCTCGACTACCGCAATTCGATGTGGAGTTATTATGGCAACCTTGACTTCTCGTATGTGCTCATCAAGAAATACGATGTGGAATTTGGCGGCTATGCTTTGTATACTTCTTCGCATCTCAGCGGTTATGCCGTAACGCAAGGCATTCCCAAGATGGGCTTGCACCTCTCTGCGCGGTTCTTGGACGGCAATCTGCAAACCTCGCTCAGCGTGAATGACGTATTTAACACCGATGTCGGCAACCGCGTGAGCCTATTGGACGGGGTTGTCTCAAAGAACGATAATATCATGGACGCACGCTACATCCGCCTTTCGGTGCGCTACAGTTTCAACCGCAAGAACTTGAAGCGGTTCAATAATCATCAAGGAAGCAATGAAGATAGCAATAGGTTATGATGTGTAAAACGGAAAATGGATAAAAGAATAACACGATGAAAGCAATTAGATTTTATACGCTGCTTGCGCTGATGATGATGGTTGCGTTTCCTTCATGCGCCCTCATTGAAATCAATGGATTGGGAAACGATTACAATGACTTGACCGAAAGCCAAAAGGCGTTGGTACGGCCGTTGAAAAGTTTTGAAGAAGCTCAGCCGGGATTTGTTTACAAATTGACCATGCCGATGCTAAAGGAAGAGTTGGAGAAACAGCCGAAGGCTATCGTGCGGGTTTTCAATCCAGCCTGCAGGGGCAATGCCTGCAAGCCTCTTTCGTCGTTTCAGAAGTATGCGCAAGAAAACGGATATGTGCTCTACCAAGTGATGATTAGTTATGCCGGGCTGGGGGATGCGGTTGCACAATCGGCAGAGTTTCCGCTGTTTGTCATCGACAACGATTACTACGGGACTTCCTTGCAGCCGCTTTATGTGCGTTATTTCACCAACGAATTGGCGGGGCTGCCACGAAAGACGAAAGAGCGGGATGTGCCGGAAGAACTAGTAGGGCAATTCTTCTTTTTTGAGGATGGGAAGCTGATGAAGGTGACGGATGAACTATAGAATGATGAAATTGTACTAACTTTGCCACAAACAACATCACTTATGAAAAACACCATCTTATTTGTCCCATTGCTCTTTGGGCTTTTACTACTGGCTTCATGCGACGGCACCATCGGCTACGCAATCCATGTAGCGAAGACCGACACCCATACCCGCAGTTACAACACCAACGAAGAGACCGATGATGACACCATCCGATTTGTCATCCATAAAAACTACCGGCAAATGCTGATGAAGGCTGAGATCAACGATGTAGAAGACACGGTTCTGTTTGACTCGGGTTCAAGCATTGCGGCAGTTCTGTTCTATACTGACGAGAATAAGCCCAAGGGAATGAGGTTTTACAAAGTGCCTTTGATGGGTGCCGACAAGACGACAAAGGTCCGAACCACCTACATTCCTGTCACCATCAAGCACAACATGTATGTCTGTGAGTTGTTCGGCAACGCTATGTTATTGGAGCCAAGCCATTATTGCGACAAGGAAGCTGCCATCAGCAGGTATAGCATCTTGGGTCTCAAGGGAATCGGTATCGGGTGTTATTCCATCGACTTTACGAAAAACCAGATTTATGCGATGAGCCGTTCCCAAATAGACTCGACACAGTACCTCCCCGTGAAGTGCAAGTTCGAAAGCGATGTGCTGTTTATTTATCCAACCATTAACGGCGTTGAGTACGAATGCATCTTCGACACGGGTAACGGACAAGGAATCCTCATCCAGGACGCTCAAAGGGTTGAAAACCACACTGAAAAAGATTTGCTTTACGAGGGTTCTTACGGAAAAGCTGTCGGTGGGGTGACGGAATCCCAACATTTCATCATCGCCCCCGACACCAAGGTCGGGTTCGCGGAACGAGAAGAGACCATCCCCGTCATGTTCATGGAAAACGGCCTGGCTTTCAACAATGTGGGTCTTCAATATCTCATACTATAACAGGGTTTATGCCAGACCCCATGTCGCTGATACGATACAGCTGACAGAAGTCCGCTACGGCTTGGTGACTGCCGATGGTACTTTAAAGATTTCCACCCGTCTTCTCGACGGCAACGAGGTCTTCAACATTGGTGATCGAATCATCTCGGTCAACGGCGAAACGATCAACGAGGACAACATCTGCTATTATTACGACCTTTTGACGACGCAAAAAGACTGGTCGAAATTTGAAATCGTGGTGGGAAAATGACAGAATGCGGGAAGTAGTAAAAAAATAATTAAACATTATTTCACGTCAAAGTGCTTTTTATTGCGGAATTTTTCATATATTTGCAGCGGTAAATAAAACTTGTTTGAACAATGATATCGGTACATAGAACTAGTATTAATGCTAACGGTTATGAAGTGGAGGTTCAATATCACGGTGCCGCTGGGGATTATATCTCGCTGACTGACATCGCTCGATATCGCACATCGGAAAGCCCGGGTTATGTAATTCAGAACTGGCTACGCAATCGTAATACTATCAGGTATTTAGGATTATGGGAACGGCTTCACAACATTGGATTCAATTGCCTCGAATTCGAGGTAATTGAGAGCCACTCGGGACTAAACAGTTTTGCATTGACTCCAAAAACATGGATAGAGCGAACTGGAGCCGGATTGCCTTTGGGACTATTCCGACTTCCGTGTCGGAGCGGGTTATGAAATCACCGATTTGGGCATCAACGTCCGTATCCCTATCGTCGAATAAAACCATGAAAAGATTCCTACTATTGTTATTGGTGGTAGCGTTATGCCTCGCCTCGTGCCGAAAGCAGGTGCCTGGCTATGTATACCCCGATTTTGATCCCGAACCAACCATGAATGCTGTGTTGATCAATGGTGAACCCATTCAGGTGTATCTCACGATGGCCCAACGTCTTGATTCTGTCCATCCTGGGTGCTACTTTACAGGGATGGGGAGTTTGTGGAGCAACTGGCCCATCGTGGCGATGGATGCTACAAAGGCTCCGCCGTGGCAGAAGCCTTGCATGAATACAGCTGCAAGGTGGTGATCCCTGGATATGATACACTTTACGCCTGTACTGAGGTTCCAACGCGCCCTATGGTGAAAGATGTCAACATCATAGAAAATGCCACCCTCGACGAGGAGGGGAATGCCTGTCCGGCCATCATGATCACCTTCATGACCGACCCTAACAAACAACTGTATTACCAGATGAGCATCGCTGCGACATTTTTCTATTACTATTACTACCTTGGCGAGATTTACAACAACACTGGCTCCGTCGGTTCCATGGACTGCTCTATCAACACCGACGATCCTGTGCTGCTCAATGAAGGTTCCGACCTGTTGCTGTTCAGCAATGAGATCATTTCCGACACTGCCTACACGCTCAAGGTGAACGCCTCGTACAACGGCTACCATTCGTCGTCTAGTTACGTGGTGTACGATTCCATCGTGCGGCAAGGCTATGTGGTGGTGTCGATGTCGGGCATCGCTGAGTCGTGCTACCAATACCGCAAAAGCCAGGAGGCGTTTCACATCACGCCGTTGAACCTATACAGCAACGTGGAGAATGGCCGAGGTCTGTTCACCGCCATTGCTCCCGTGACCTGCGACACTGTGTTTCTCCGTTAAAACCTGATTGCCATGAAAAGAGTGTTGTTTTTGATTGCCATGGTGGCTTGCCTGGGCGTTCAGGCACAGCAGGTACACGTCACGGGTTTTGTGTCGGATGCCTCGGATGGGGAGCGTGTCATCGGAGCCAATGTGTATCTTCAAGACCGAAGCCGAGGGGTGGCCACCGACCAGAAAGGCTACTTCAACTTTGCCGTTCAGCTGCCAGTCACACTCTGTGTGTCGTTCATCGGCTATGCCGACACCTGTTTCACCGTGAATAGCGTTCCCGAACAGCCGTTATCTATCAATTTGCGCCCCACGGCGGAAACGCTTAACACCGTCGAAGTGAGTGCCGAACGCATTGAGCGAAAGCCTTTCAACACCGTGACGCTGACCTCCAAGAACATCGACCTGTTGCCCACTATAGGTAGCCGTCCCGACATCATCAAGGCGGCGCAACAGCTGCCTGGCATCGAGGCAGCCACCGAGGCCTCCAGCCTGATGATCGTGCGTGGCGGCAACCCAGGC
>CAJOIF010000063.1 GCA_905234765.1 uncultured Bacteroidales bacterium | reverse complement strand
CCAGTGTGTGATATTGCTTGTCAGTTAGGTTTTCAAAGTGCCACATTCTTCTCCAGGTACTTCCGTCGTGAGACAGGCATGACACCAAGCGAATATCGGGAAACTGGGTGATGTGAGCAGAACCACTTGCTGAAATATACTTGCTGTTCCCTTTGAACGGAAAAATCCGCACCCCAAGCCTATGCCCGAATTGCGGATTTTGTTGATTATTGTCCGCTCTGTTTCTTGAACTCCTTCGGCGACAAGCCCGTGTGCCTTCTGAAATACTTCCCGAAGGTGGAGGTGTCGGGGAAGTGGAGGTGGCCGCTGATTTGGCTGATGGTCATGTCGGTATTGGTCAGCATGGCCTTGGCTTCGAGCATCACATAGTCTTCGATCCAGTCGCCAGCGGTCTTGCCTGTCACAGTCTTTACGGTGGCGGCAAGATATTTCGATGAAATGCACAATTCTTGGGCGTAGAAGTCGAGTTGCCGCTCTTGCCTGCAATGCATCTGCACCAATTTCAGGAAACCGTCAACCAGTTGCTCGCCTCGGCTGTGCGCAACTGTTTCGGGTCGCTGGTGGAAGAAGTAGCCCGCTCCGAAAAAGAAGGCACGAGTCAGGTTGACTGCCGTTTCCATCAGGAAGGGATGATCGGGGAATTGCGAGAGGCGCTTCACCATTTCACAAAACTGCAACATCGTGGCAAGCGCTTCCTCGTTGAGCGGGATGACCCGTTGCGACTGAAAGGTCTGCATCAGGTCGAAGTCCACCTTGATGTTGAGTCGATCGGTGAAGCGTTCCGACATCAGCACCACCATGCCCTCAAGGTCTTCGCTCGACTCGGTAAATTCAAGGATTTGGTCGGGCAAGAGGATGCTCATGCAGGGAGCCATGGCTTCGATGTCCATGAGGTTGCACCGCCCCCGCAAATAACCTTTTTCCAGGAAGATGCACACGGGCATAGCAGTGCGGAAATAAGGTGGGAAGACACGCTTCACATCAAAATGGTCGGCGATAAGGAGTTCATTGCCAAGATGCACATGTTCAAGGTTCATGTCACCCAACCCCAACATCGTGGTTTTATTTATGGAATTCTTTTTGGCCATCTTTTCCAATTATTGATGCAAAAATAGTCAAAAAAGATTGTTATTATCAAAATCCATGTGTTTTTGACTAAAATTCAGGGAAAATAGCCCTATTTCACCTCAATCAACTGCTGTACTTTTGCAGCGTCTAAACAAGCCAAACTTTAGAATTATGAGTAACAACATGCAAAAAATGGCCGACACAGTAAAGAGCGGCTACCAGAAGATTGAAGATGGTGTAGTCGATGGCTACAAGGCCATCGAGGAGAACATGGTGAATGGTTTCACCCGTATCAGCGACGCTTTCGTGAAGAAATTTCTCATGCACGAAGGTGAGACTTTGGAAGAAGCCAAGGCTCGCATTGCCCGGGAGGAAGAAGCGCTGCACAAAGGAAACCGGGACAATATCAATAACAACACCATTGTTTAACTTAAATCTTACACGTTATGAATAAGAAAAGAATTGCGGCCGTGGTCGGATTGCTTCTGGCCAGCCATTGCGCCATCGCGCAAAATGTCGAAACAAAGACAGAAAACGACTCCGTAAAGAAAGAAGGTTTCATGAAGCGTGCTTTCAACGACATGAAAGATAGCGCCAAGCAACAACATGAGGTTGACAAGGCCAACTTTGAGGCGGCCAAAGCCGAGGCTCGGGCCAACTTCGAGGAAGCCAAAACAAACAGCAACATCGAAAAGGGCAAACAAAAAAGAAAGGCCGAGCAACAAGCCAAAGTTGAGGAAGCCAAGGCAAGAACGGCTGCCGCCAAGGAACGTACCGAAAAAACCAAAAAAGAAAGAGAAAGCCAACAAAAATGATGATCAAAATGAAAAACAAGTTTTTAGCATTGGTCGCAGTGCTGATTTTTGCGACAGGAAGTGCTTTCGCGCAAGACTACACCAACCGTTCATTCCGTAAAGGGTATCGCGCCGACATTATGTTGAGCGCTAACACGGCCAAGCAATCTTTCATTAGTACGACGCATGGCTACAGCTTCAGCAACGGATTGTTTGTCGGAGCCGGCGCTGGTTTTGGCGTAGAATTTGTGCCCGACTTCACTGCCGAACCAGCCTATCTTTCAAAGGTGTTCGCTGATGTCAGATACTGCCCTTGGGACTTCAAGGCTGCCCCGTTTGTAGGTCTCAGAGCGGGCACCATCATTGGTGTACACGAGAACCCTCATGCCGGTTTCATGCTCAATCCAGCTATTGGTGTCGATTGGGGCAGGGTTACCCTAAAAGTGGGCTACATGTTCCAAACCCGCGAAAACTCGCGAAAGGTCAATTGTGTTGACTTCGGCGTTGCATTCAATTTCTAAGAGAAACAACAAGTTTGAGTTTTTTTCAGAAGGCGGCCAAAACTAAAAAAAAGTTTTGGCCGCCATGTTTTTAGAAAATCGTCACATTTACCTATGAGCATAAGATTTCAAGTGTTTTTGACCAAAAATTAAGACAAATTTCCCTTTTTTCGAGACAAAATAGACATTTATTTTGTTCTTCTTAAAGTAAGAAGTCATGTCAAAACTTAAAGTTTTCATTTTTAACCTTTTACTATTGGTTTGGTTACCAAAAATCGTGGCACAAACCACTGGTGCTGAAGGCGTAGTGAAAGATGCCCAAACGGGTGAAACACTGCCCTCGGTGCAAGTCTATTTCACGGGGACAACTATCGGCACCATTACTGACCTTGACGGTAACTTCCAGATTGAGAACAGCCAAGGGTTGGTGACTTTATCGTTCCAAATGTTGGGTTATAAGACTCAAATTGTCAACCTAAAAGCCAATCGTGTGACCAAAGACCTCAACATTGAATTGCAACCCGATGTGTATGGCTTGCAAGAGATTGTGGTGAAGCCCCAACGTCTCAGCCGCGAGGAACGTTACCGTCGTAAAGGCAATCCAGCAGTGGAATTGATCAGGAAGGTTATTGCTCACAAGGATGAACACCGAATCGAATCGGCAGAGTGCTACAAGGCAAACAGTTACGAAAAACTCATCATGGCACTCGACAAGTTTGATGTTGACTTTGAGAACAGCAAGTTTTGGAGTCAGTTCCAGTTTTTAGAAAAATACATCGACACAGCGCAGTTCAACACTTCACCTACCATCACCGTCTCATTGCGCGAGACCTTGGCCGAAGAATACCACCAAAGCCATCCGCAATCGGATAGAAAGTATGTCAAAGCCAAACGTTTCCAAGGCGTTGACGATATCCTCGACCGCGAAGGCTTGGTCTCCAACATCGACGCGATGTTCACCAAGGTCAATATCTTCGACAACGACATTGAGATTATGCTTAACCGCTTCGTCAGCCCTCTTTCGTCAGCCTTGGCGGTTTCATATTACCATTATTACATTATGGACACTCTCGACGTGGAAGGCGACCGTTGCATCGACCTTGCCTTTGCCCCGGTCAATCCGGAAAGTTTCGGTTTCACGGGACATCTTTATATCTTGAATGACAGCACCTACGCCTTGAAGAAGTATTCCATCGTGGTGCCTCCGTACATCAACATGAACTTTGTGAGCGATTTGGCCATCGAACAATCATTTATCCAACTGCCTAATGGCCTCTGGGCAAGCGAGAAGACCAACACATACGTGCGGTTTTACATATTCAAGAATATGCGTCAAATCTACGCTCGAAACAGCCTTTACCAATATGACTACGAACTTGGTGCTTTGCCACCCGACACGCTTTTTGACGCGATGGGAAGCGACGAGGTGATGACCGACAGTGCCCGAAAATACCAACGTGAGGCTTGGAACGCCATGCGCCCCGAACCTTTGAGCGGCAAGGAAGCTGTCATCGACAGCCTTTTGCCCGAATTGCGGCGCATCCCGCGTTTCGATGCCACCATCCGTGCCGTGGAAATCGTTGCCTCGGGTTATGTGGCCACCAATGCCGACCGTAGCAAAAGCAAATTCGATTTTGGTCCCGTGTTTAATACGGTCAGTTACAATTCGTTGGAAGGCGTCCGTCTCCGCGTAGGCGGCATGACCACCACTAACTTGCATCCCAAATGGTTCATGAACGGCTATATGGCTTTCGGCTTTCGCGACCTCCGATTGAAATACAATGCCACGCTTATCCGTAGTTTCAACGAGAAGGACTACCACCCTTATGAATCGTTGCGCCATGCCCTCTATTTGACTTCCTACTACGATGTGGAAGTGCCAGGCCAGACGTATTCCCTGTTTGATCGCGACAATGTTTTCATGTCGTTCAGCATGGGCAACCCGACCCAAAGGATGCAATACGTGAGGCGCACCAAAATCCAATACGAGAAAGAGTGGGCCAACCGTTTCAGCATCAACACTTGGCTGCAACACGAAAATAACGAAGCCGCAGGCGACCTTCATTATGAGCGTATCAATTCCGATGGTTCGCTAAGCAATGTGAAGTATTACAACAACTTGGAATACGGACTGCAACTGCGTTTTGCGCCTGGAGAACCGCTCTATAACAACCGTCTTGGCAAAGAATCGCCGTTCAATTTGGCCAAGGATGCACCCGTCATCAGTCTCACCCACACCATGGGTTTGATGGAGAACCGTTTCTTCTACAACCGTACTGAAATCTCTGCTGAAAAACGCTTTTGGCTCTCGGCCTTCGGCCATATTGACGCAACCGTGCAAACCGGCATCATTTGGAACCAAGTGCCTTATCCAAAGTTATATATCCCCAACAGCAACCAAAGCCTGTTTCTCACCCCCAAATCGTTCAGCCTCATGCAGCCGATGGAGTTCATGATGGACCAATACGTGGCCTTCTTCGGCACTTATTACCTGAAAGGTTGGATATTGAACCGTGTGCCTTTAATCAAGAAGTTAAGGCTCCGTGAAGTGTTGGCTTTCAATGCCGTATATGGAGGTCTGTCACAAAAGAACAACCCTTTGCTCTTGCATGAGGGTCTCTACGCTATGCCCGAGGGCTGTTCCCCGATGGGAAAAACACCTTACATGGAGATGAGCGTGGGCGTGGAAAACATATTGAAGTTCATCCGCGTTGATTGGGTACACCGACTTAGTTACACAGAAGGCCTTTCAGCCAAGGAGAAAAATGGTGTCAGGCTTACGTTTAGACTTACCTTTTAACATAGAAAACAAACACTTACAAATATGAAAACACATAAAATCCTTCTTTTGGCTATCGCCTTCATGATGGCAATTCCAGCCACAGCCCAAACGGAAAACGAAACGAAAGCGTCCGTCGTCAACTGGGGCTTGAAAATGCAGGCCAACGCTTCCAACATTGTGTTGCATCATGTATATGAGGACTTGCACAGCAACATGAACCTTGGCGGCGAGTTGGGCGCGTTCATCGATTTCAACATCAGCGAGCATTTCCTCATCCAGTTCAATTGGATAGGCTTTGCCGAACACACCAACTTGGTCAACAACGACTTGCGCGACCAACTTTGGACATTGGGCATCGAGATTCCTATTTATGCCTTGGCTCGATTCGGTAGCGAAAAGACGGGTTATATCTATTTTGGAGGAGGACCGTTCACCGAGTTCTCACTGCATGGCATCATGGACGGCGACAGCGGCAAGATGAATCCTTACAAACATGTGGTAGGCGTCAACGACCAAGGCGAGGAGGAGTTCGCCCTGTCCGACAACCATTCGGGACTGGGCATTTACATCGGTTATGAATTGCCCTGTGGATTGCAATTCAATGCGTCCTATCAGCACAGCATCTCCGACATCCTTGCTTTCAAGCACCAAAGTCCTATGAACGCTCGACCGCAGAAACTTGTTTTGGGGGTAGGCTGGAGGTTTTGATGCTTTCTTGTTTTTGAACGAAGTCGGGGTTGCTTGCCATGGTGAGGTATCTTTTGTGATTGCGCAAAGGTATGAATAATCACAATAAGAATGGAATAAATGATGCGCAAAACCACCGCAAAGGTCTCAAGAAACCCTTGCGACACCTTATTTGCTTTGCTTAAACAGCCAATCCCTGACGGGTGCCAGTTTATAGGCATAGTCGAACGAAGCCATGTGTTCCATGCCTTGGCCCGATTCGGGAAGAACAGTGCCTTTTTCCCAGACAATGAAGTTGATGTTGCCGCCTTCATTGATGAGCGCTTGAGCCAATGAGTCTTGCTCTGTTTGGGGTAGTTTTGCGCTCCATGTGGCGGAATGGATTTCAACACCTTGGTTTTCAAACAGTTTTGTAAGATTGCACATTCCTTCTGAAGCCCTTTCATCGCCGCCCGCCACGACATAGAAGAACTTCTTCTGCCCCAAGGAGTGCATCAATGTGGTGTCCCACTGGCAACTGACGAACAACGAAGCGGCAAACAAATCAGGATGCTCAATGTTGAAATGGAACGACATCATGCCGCCC
>CAJOIF010000062.1 GCA_905234765.1 uncultured Bacteroidales bacterium | reverse complement strand
GTTCTCGTCGGCGAGGCGGAACACTTCTTCAAGGGTCATGTTGCGTTTCTGCGCTTGCGCCGAAAGGCACAATGCCAGCGACAGAAACATCACGAGGTAATGTCTTGTCTTCATAGGTTGATTGGAAAGATAAAGGTTATCGTTTGTTTCTCATTGTCCTGTTTTTGCCTAAATCACTGATTCATAATTGGATTCCGGCTGGTAACAGGATTTACATGCCAAGCGGCAAAACGCGTTCATTATACGCTCGAAACTCCGTTTTTCGGGCGGCAAAAGTACAAAAAAATGGAGAATCGGCCAGAGTTGGGTTGCGGGATTTTTTTGTCCATTTCATGAAAAAACCGTACTTTTGTAAGCGAAAAACGAGAAAACCTTTCTTCGTTTTTCCGCTTGGCAGAGCAGACAACTCCACGACGATTTGTTGAACTAAAAAATGTGTTTTCTATGAGAAAAAATTTCATTGCAATGGCTTTTGCCTTTGTGCTGCCATTGGTGGCCTGCACCGAATCAACCCCGAAAAACGACGGACTGTCTTTTGACCCAAACGCTGGAACTCGTGCCAGCCTCACCTTGCCCACGGGCGAGACGGTGAACTACACCGCCTACGAGCGGCTATTTTTCGTGACCAACGTCGAGGACAGCACTTACCAGTATATGAACGTCTATGTGCCAGACGGCGCCACACAGCAAACACCCATCTTCCTGCGTACCTACGTGGGCGGCTATATGGCATCCATGGCGGCGGCCAGCCCACAAGCGGGCGATGCTTCTGGCAGGGCCTTGGCCGAAGGCTATGTGGTAGCCATTCCTGGTAGCCGTGGGCGCAATTCCAAAGTCGGAGAAACATGGACGGGACGCGCGCCAGCGGCCATCCTCGACCTGAAAGCCGCCATCCGCTATCTGCGCCATTTCGACAAGGAGATGCTCGGTGATGCAGGGCGCATCATCACCGACGGCACCAGTGCCGGTGGCGCGATGTCAGCCTTGATGGGTGCCACGGGTAATGCGCCGGAATACGAGTCGCTATTGGAGGCGATGGGTGCCGCCAAGGAACGCGACGATGTTTTCGCCTCCGTTTGTTTCTGTCCCATCACCGATTTGGAGCACGCCGACATGGCCTACGAATGGCTGTATGGCGGAACGGACAGCCGACAAGCACTCACTGAGGAACAAAAGCTCGTTTCCGCTGAATTGGCAGCCCAGTTTCCTGCCTATTTGGAGAGCCTGAACCTTCGCAAGCCAGACGGAACACCACTCACGTCGGACAATTATTTGGACTACATCAAGGAATTGATTATCAAAGCGGCACAAAAAGCCAAGGATGCAGGTGCCGACATTTCCGAGGGGTTGGGCTTTAGTTTCAGTAGCGAGTCGATGGGACACTTCGCCGCACCCATCAATGGCGGGATGCCTGGCGGTGGAGGAATGATGCGTTCCCGTCCTGGAGAATACATCACCGACTTGGACATGCCTACCTATCTGAACTATGTGGTGAGCGCCCAACCGCTCAAAGGCGTGCCGGCCTTTGACTCCAAAGGCGTGGCAGGCAGCAGCGCCAGCGGCGAGAACGAGGAGTTCGGCGATGTCACAGGTTCCAGCGCCAACTTCACGCAGTACGCTGCTGAAAAGACAGGCAGCTCTTTCGACACCGACCTCCAGCAACGCGTTCATTTGCTGAACCCGATGGACTTCATCGGCAAGGCCGACAATGCCCCGCATTGGTACATCCGTCATGGTACACGCGACCGCGACACGAGTTTCCCCGTCCCCGTCAACTTGGCCACAAAGCTCCAGAACGAAGGCTTGGACGTGGACTTCCTACTGGCTTGGAACCGTCCGCATAGCGGCGACTATTCACTTGATGAGTTGTTTGAGTGGATTGCAAAAATAACAAAGCCTTAACTTTACAAAAAAATGTATTGAGAAGGCAAAGCCTTGGGTTGCGGATTTTTTCATACCTTTGCGCCTATGAATATCCGTCAAGACATCATCATAGAAGACACCTTGGCCAACCTCGGGGACGAAAGGTTTTCGGGCTACCTGTGCCACGCCTATTGTCACAAGGGGCATTGCGATTTCGAATTCAATAACGAGGCGTTTCGCTTTGAGGCGGGCAACTGCTTGATTTTCACCCGCTGCGATTTGGCGAGGAATATCGTGCAAAGCCATGATTTTGAAGTCGATGCCATTTATGTCACGCAAGAGTTTATCGAGGTGTGTACGCCACAGAGCAACTATGGCATGAAAGGTCATTTGGCCTTGTTCAACAATCCCATCATGCGGCTCAACGCCGAGCAGCAAAAGGTGTGCGCCCTCAACTTCGACTACATCAAGCGGCGGCTCGCGCTCACGCACCACCACTTCCACCGCGAGACGATGATCAACGCCATCCAGTGCATGATTATCGACTTCTTCGACTTCCACGTTGAACTCTACGGCAACGACAAGGTCTCGTCGCAATCCGCCCAAATCATGGACGGCTTTCTTGCTCTGCTGGAGCACGGCGACTTCTACGCTAACCGCGAGATAGGCTACTATGCCGACAAGCTCTGCGTCACGCCTAAATATCTCTCCGAAGTGACGAAGAAGGTGAGCGGCTTCCCCGCCAACTACTGGATTACGCGCTACACCGCATTGGAAATCAGCCGCTTGCTCCGCGACAAGAGCCTCACCCTGACCGAAATCAGCGACCAGTTCAACTTCTCCTCGCCTTCTTATTTCACACGCTTCGTGCAGAAATACTTGGGCGCGAATCCGATGGATTTCAGGGAGTGAACGTCCCAATGGCGGGTATTTGGGGAAAAGTTGTATCTTTGCACATCATTGGATAATGATTCAAACGCATCAAAAATGAATAATCAAGACTTTTGGCATAGCATCCATTCGATTATTGACGAGGGCTTCACTGCCAACGGTCTTTCAAAACTGGAGTCGTATGCAGAACAATTCATCACACAACGGCTTGTATATAAGCGATTTTCATCGGCAGAACAGTATGGCTGCTCAATGGGAGGTGCTACGCATGTCATTGCATCCCTACTCGCGGGAACAGAAACTGAGGCAGATAGAGATGCTGCACCAAATGTCGACGACTTCAAAAGCGAAGTCCAACGCGGAGCGAAACAGGCTGAACGCATAGAGCAATGGGCAAGGAAAGTCGGTTGCTGGACAGAACGTGTTGAAGACGCCCTACCGCGCATGTTAGGCGAGCAGATTGCAGAAGGCGGAGAAGCCATAGTCTACGACCATGGCGCCACATTGGTAAAAGCCATTGGGCTTGACTATTTTATCCAACCCATCCTGGCACTTGACCGTATCTCGCTGCATAACACTTATTTCCCTGAAACCGTACTGAAGGTATTGGGATTTGGACGCACTGCAGACGGTGATTTCAAGATTGTGGCAGAGCAGCCTTTCATTGAAGGGACACACATGTCCGATGACGAAATCGCACTATTTGCTGAACACATTGGATTCAAACTCATCAATCCGAGAAATTGGACTTTCGCCACTCCCGAAATCTATTTGAGCGACCTCCACGATGAGAATGTGATACGCTCAAAAGAAGGAAACATTTTCGTGGTGGATTGCGATATTAGGATAAACACGCCGGAGTTGAGATGTGGTGGAATACGCGGCTTGACTACTGATGTAGAGATTCAATAATAAGTGACAATTATAACTCGATAAAAAGATAATAAATCCAATAAAACTACAAAGATGGCACAAAGAAACTACATTGAAGACTGGCGAGGTCGATGGGAGTATGTCGAAGTGTATAGAGATAACTATTCTTGCAGAAAACGATTTAAGTATCGAGAAGAAGAGGCCGAGGCTGATGCGTATTTTAATTATCTGCAATCTTTAGATAATCAAGAGATATCTATCCAAAAACAAAACCAAATTGCTGAACAATTAAAACGGCAAAACGAATTAGCAGAACAACAGCTAAAGGCACAAGAGCGTATTAATTCTCGTCCTTATTCACAACCATTTGTTCCACCTTTTGATCCGGAGTATTTGGAATGGAAAAAGAAAAAAGCTGAAGAACAAGCAGAAAGAGACAGGATTCGCATGCAAGAACAGCAACGCGAAAAAACACGATTACAAAAACTTGCAGTAGATATTGATGCGGGTGTTTCTCCTATTTTGGATATTCAATCTGTATATTCCATTATTGAATCAAACATTTATACTTTCACTAACAAAGCTGTTGTTTTAGAAATTGCTAGTAAACTAAGATATAATTATGAATTTGTAGCGATGATTAAGAATTATTGTACAGTAGAAGGAGTGTGCGCTGCGCTAGTTGAAAACCCAAATATTGTCAATTGTCCTTATGAATTAAAAACCATTGCAGAGATTAATAATGGAAACACAGCTTTTCTGTATAAGATGTTTTCTGATAATAGGATTAAGGATGTACTATGGGAATACTCATTTGGTGTATTATCACATGAATATCCCACATTGAAACGTCTTTTGGTCGAAAGACTGGTGCCTGCGACAAAAATCAAATGGGCCGAAGACTATGTGTGGGAATTTGAAAACAAAGAGCGAGTTCTCAATGGTTCAATATTAGATGACAAGGATTTAAGATATGCTCAAACTCATGCCGTTGAAAGTTGTAATTATTCTTTTTTAAAAACACTTGCTCAAAAGTCAGTTCATCAGGATGCTCTGTTTCAAGTTGCACTGAACGCAAAAAAATTATCAAAAGCACAAGCAATAGAGATTGATATGCTTCTGCTGAATAACTCTGCATATAAAAATAAAAATGTTGCTTTGTCTTTTTTAATTGAAAACTTAAACGACAAATCTTCATTACAAACAATAAAACCCTATTGTAACGATGCGTTGTTTACAAAATGGTTAAATAGAATGCAAGCATTAGGCTATATGGGTGATCGCGGACGAATAAGAGAGATTAATGAACGAAATCCTGTAAAAAGCGGAGGTGGGTGTGCTTTATGGTTTGTTGTAATAATTAGCTCTCTAGGAGCCATTATTTCACATTGTTTATAACTTTCTCATTCTGTTTTTGAACGATTGAGAAAGAGATCATTGCAGTTTTGGATAGATTATGTTGTTCGGTAATTTGTGTAAAATAAACCGCAATTCAGGCAAAAACTTGTCTTGCGGATTCTTTAATTCAGGTCTTATTTCCCCAAATACTCGCTAGGCGTGAGGCCAGTCATCTTTTTGAAGAGGCGGGTGAAATGATGGGGAAAATCGAAACCGAGAAGGCGCGAGGTCTCGCTGATGTTGTGGCCGCTCATGAGCAGGCTCTTGGCTTGGTTGATGACGTAGTTGTGGATGTAGCCGATGGCCGTTCCTCCTGTGGCCTTGTGGACAATGTCGCCAAAATAACGCGGCGAATAGGCCAACTCTGAGGCGCAATAGGCAACCATGGGCAGACCTTGGGAAAGTTGCCGATTCTCGCGAAAATACTGTTGCAGCAGGTCGTGAAAGCGTTTCAAGAGGTCGCTACCGCCATTATCTTCTTCAGAAAGTTGCCGCTGGTAGATCCGGTTGCAGTATTCCAGTATCAAGTGCAGATAGCCCAACAAGATGCTTCTGAGCGAGGGCGAGTCGTCGTGAGTTATCAGCTCTTGCCGCATCTGGGAGAGCAGTTGTGTGATGCAGAGCCATTCATCAGGCTCCATCCGAAGCGAGCCAGCGAAGAAATAAGAGAAATATTGGTATCGGTCTATCTGGCGTTCCAGTTCAGAGCCATGCAGCAGTTCGGGCGACCACAAAAGTGCCCATCCGCTCAGCGAGATGCGCTCCTCGTTGTCCTCCAAGCCGCCAATCTGTCCAGGCTCCACGGCAATAATCGAGGCATCGCTCACCTGCAAGGTCTTCATGCCGTAAGAGAGGCCCTGAGGAAATTGGCGTTGGATAAAAAGTCCATAGACGCCGTAGTTGTTCAGGCTATGGCGGAATGGAGCCAATTCGTCGAAGTGGATGATGCTGACCAACGGATGCAGCACAAGAGCCTCCACATATCGGGCAAAGTCATTGGGACTATCAACTTTCAGAATCTTCTTCATCGTGGGGCAAAGGTACAATCTTCTTCATCGTGGGGCAAAGGTACAATAAAAATGGGAAAATTTAGGAAAAATGGTATTATTATTTGCAAATATCCTATAAATTCAGCGAAATTGGTATATATACAGCCAATTTGTGTAATACCTCTTTAAAAAAACAAGTGTACTTTTGCCATCGGATTTAGAATTAGGCCTTAATGAAAAAGATGCTTTGGTTATTGGCAGCAATACTGATTACGGGTTGCTCGAAGAACAGCGAGTCTTTTGCGCAGACAATGGAAGAGAAAATGTATATCACGATAGGGGACGAGACGCATACCGTCACGATGGAAGACAATGTCGGCACGCGCG
>CAJOIF010000061.1 GCA_905234765.1 uncultured Bacteroidales bacterium | reverse complement strand
GCCCATGGTATATGCCACGGCATATTGGGTAGAGCCATCATAGCCACAGCCTGCAGCCGCAGTATACTGGGCATCCAAACCAGATTGGTTCAAATCCGTTCGGTTGGAGGCCGTGAACCCGCCCCAATAGCCGTTTTGTGTATTATTGGTGAAGAGCCAGCCGCCGCTTGGCATTTCATTTTCTCCGATAGGAGCTTGCCAGATACCACCGCCACCGAGTTGCACATCTTCAAAAGTGGCCGGATCTTGAGCAAAGGCCACAGTCGTTAGGAAAAGAGCGAGGGTTAAGGATAAAAGTTTTCGCATAACTAGTTTGTTTTAATGCATTAAACGAATAATGCAAGACCATCGCAAGCAGCTATGCTAATTGCCGCGCTTAGCGTCGCCCTTGTTCCCGAAGGCTTGCAATCGAACTCTCTGTTTGGCAGGTCTTCTGACTCGCCCGAGCCTGTCGCCTTCCCATACGGATGAGTCGTACAGTGGCATGATTGACAGGCCTTACACGGACTTACAGCAGCGGGCACTGTTGCCGATTCGCACGGCATTCCCTTGGCCAAATCGGCTGCAAAGATAAAAGTTTTCCGACTGTCACGCAAGACGTCGAATTTTACCCAACAATTAATGATTGAAATCGGCTGAAAATCCCAAAACATGGGGATTTCAGGGTTTCGGGAATGGCCGTTACTTTGCAGCAGATTTTTGTCATACTGTACAAGGATGAATTTTGAGTTAGTTTTCGGATGCGGGGCAAGGGGTTTGTCCTGCATCTTTTTTTGTACTTTTGCAGCCAGGAACTGGACCATCATCATTATCGAAACAATCATCCTCACTCTCGCCTTCACGGCGATGATCCTGATTCCGCTGGTCAAAAACCCCGTGTGGTGGATTGCCGACTACCCCGAGGACATTCAGGAGGAATACATCAAAACCCACGAACGCATACCTTCCAAGTTCTTCACGCCGACAGTGCTGTTGAAGAAAGGCATGGCGCTACTCATCGCCCTTGCCCTGTTGCTCGTAGTGGTCAAACTGGCTGGAGCTTACGATTTCTGGTCGGCTTTGGCAGTGGGCTATGGTATATGGTTATTCATCGACTGGTACGACTGCTTCTTCTTGGACTGGGTGCTGTTCGCCAACACACCGAGCACATGGACGAGGCCTATCACCAGAAGAAATACCACTTCGTGCAATCCTGCTGGGGCATGCTCATCGGCCTCATCCCTTGCCTTATCGGGGCAGGACTTTACTCATGGTTGTTGTGTTAATACAGCATGTCGATGAAAAAATACAAAACCGCCATTATCCTGTTTGCCGTGTTTGAGATTATTGCCATTTGCTTGTGGCTGGCAACTGGCAGTCTGTTCTATTTGCTCAACTTCTCTTACATCGGTGTCTGCATTGGGGGCGGATTGGCGCTTTCGAAGGCTGGATTTCTCCCCTGCCCCGATCTCGAAGTGACATTTGACGATGCCGAGGTCGAGGGCGGCATAGCCGATGAATGAGAACTTCGCTTTGGCCTCTACATGGTTGCCTTCATGAAGGATAAACTCAAATTAATGCCATTTGCCCCAAAGGGTAATGCATATTCAAATTATTCTTCTAATTTTGCGAAGCATAATTAGAGCGAATAAGGGACTATCATGAAATACTTCATCGTTGACACTTTCACCGACCAGCCTTTTGGCGGCAACCCAGCGGGAGTGGTTTTGCTTGATCCGGACTCTTTCCCGAAGGATGAATTGATGCTGCAAATCGCTGCCGAACTGCGCTATTCAGAAACGGCTTTCGTTAAAAGGCATTCCGCACAGGAGTTCACCATCCGTTATTTCACTCCTAAGGCTGAAGTGGAGCTATGCGGTCATGCGACGATAGCCTCGTTTTTCCTGCTGCATCAAAAAGGATTGGCTTCGGGGCTGTGCCTCTGCCACACCAAAGCCGGTGACTTACATGTCGAGGCTGGCGAAAAAGTGATGATGCAAATGGCAAAGCCGCGAACAGTTGCAGCAGTTGCTGAAACCGAAGAAATCTATCAGGCTTTGGGCGTGAAGGATTACCGTCCGACGATGCCTTTGCAAATCGTTTATGCCGGCCTGCCCGACCTCATAATTCCTTTGCCCAATGTGGCCACACTGCAGGCGCTTCAGCCCGATATGCAGGCCATTTCAGAAATCACGAGACAACTCAAGGCCATCAGCTTCCATGTTTTCGCTTTCGACAACGACGGCTACACCGCCCATGTTCGCGACTTTGCGCCATTGTACGACATCCCCGAAGAATCGGCGACAGGTACCGCCAACGCCTCGCTGACCTATTACCTCCAACAATGCGGTTGCCTCAGTGCTGAAGCGGGGTGCGCCTTCATTCAAGGCGAAGCCATGGGGCGGCCTTCGGTGGTCGCCACACGGATTCAGGCTGATGGAAACATCTTTGTCGGAGGCAAGGCGGTTGTTATCGCTGAAGGGGTGTTTATGGGAGCATAAGCTGCTCTTCCAACAACTCTGCTGCGTCGGACACGCAGCCTGTACATTCACGAAGAACGACACCTGTACCAACGCCTTTTAGCAGTTTGCATTGGGTAGCGCCATTGCGCTGCTGGAACTGGGTCATGATCTGCCTCATGCCTTTTCGGGCTGCTGCCTTGTCCTTGGTCGCCAAGCCCAACACAACGCCAGTTCCAACCAAGGCACCGCAAGTGCCTTCCATAGTGCCCATGCCTGCTCCGAAAGCATTGCCCAAGTTACGGGCAGTCTCTTCACCAATGCCAACCAAGTCGGCGTAAGTGCTGATAATGGCTTGAGCGCAGTTGTGCGTACCGCAATTTAGTTTCTCTGCTGCTATGTGTTTTCTGGTTTCCATAATGATCGGTTTCGAAAGTATGGGCAAAGATAATACATTTTCCTATCACCGCTGTTTCCGCCTGAACTCCAGCATCGATTGCCCAGTGGCATTGCGGAAGAAACGGCAGAGGTAGGAAACGTTGTTGTAGTTCATCCGGGCGGCGATTTGCTCGACGGTGAGGTCAGTTTCGGCGAGGTAGCGTTTGAGCTCGTAAACAACGGCCTCATTGATGAGGGCTTTGGTGGAGGTCTTCATCAAGCGGTGGCAGACCTTGTTTAGATAGTCGGGACTAAGACACAACTCGGAAGCATAGAACTTCACACTCCGCTCGTGATGGATGTGCTCGTTCAAAAGCGCGTTGAGGCGGTCGGGGATGCTCCACACGGCTGATTTCTCATCATGGACCTCGGGCGGAAAAAGCTGGGCAATCCGTTGTTCAATGGCGATGAAGAGGTTGTGCAACTCGCCGTACACCATCTGTTGGCAAATTTCACCCTCGAAGGTTTGGGCAATCCATTCCATCCGTCCAAACCATTCATTGATAAGCCTCCGCTCGGGATTTTCAAGGGTGAGTACAGGATGCTGATAAAGGAAATCCCAAAACACGGGCGAGTTGAAGTTGACGGTGAAATCGGCAATGGCGGGGTCGCTCATCTCGACGAAACGACAAGAAAAGCGCGACGAACTGCGTTCAATGGTGAATCGCGAGAAAGTGAAAAGCGGGACCAAGGTCCCGCGACGGATGGCCACGGGCCGAAAATGCGAGCTACCGATAGCGCAACCCTCTGTGCACAACAAAAGCGTACAACCCTTAGCGGGAACCACCGTTTGGAGCAATCCACTGAAATCGGTCGTGCCGCAAACTGTCTGTGATGTGTTATTTGGACGGAAAAATGACATATCGAATGCAAAAATAGGTGTTTTTTACCAAAAAAAAGCGTTTTTGGACTGAAAAGTGACATTAAAAGGCTGATTTGTTTGTCATCCGCCTGCAGCAAGCTCCGTAATTTTGCAGCTCGAACAAATAACTACATGCACACAATTAGATTTAAAAGACGCGAGACTACGAGACGCGAGACGCGAGACAAAGCCACAGTCCCGAGTCCCGCAGTCCCGAGTCCCGTGTCTATTCATTATACAAATTATCCTAAAACCGTTACTTAATATGAGCAACAATCCACAAGTGACCTTGGCTCCTTTGGAGCCTGACGACAAGGAGCAGTTCATTCTCGACAACCAAGAAGCGTTCAAATATGGGGCTACGCAAGAGTTCGGAATGCGCGACGACCACTTTGAGGAAGACGACGAAATCATCAATCCCTACCAGATGCTGCTCAATGCCATCAGCTCGCTGACGCAGCCCTTGTTCGCCCAAGGGCGGCTGAAGGCCAACCTAAGTGTGGCGCAATCACAGCAGGAACAGGCGCAGATTGCCTTTGAAAAGGCTTTGCTTGTGGCAGGTGGCGAGGTACGTGACGCGCTGGCCGACTGTCAGGCTTGCAGCACCCGCGAGGAGGCACGCACCAAGCAGGTGGAAGCCGCCCAACAAGCTTACGAGAACAGCCGCTTGACCATGCAGTATGCCAATACCAGTTATTTGGAGGTACTCATCGCCCAAAGTGCCTGGCTCGACGCTCAACTGCAACAGACGGCCGACTGGTTGGAGAAACAGCAGAGCAGGATTAATCTTTTTAAGGCGACTTGCGGAGGGAAATAAGTATTTTTGCAACTCATTTAATAAACACCATGCCCGCCATCACCCTCTCCGACCATTTCGGCTACCGCAAGCTGCTGCGCTTCACGCTGCCTACCATCGCCATGATGATCTTCACCTCCATCTACTGCGTGGTTGATGGCATCTGGTTCGCCATTATCTGCGCCGAGGTGCTGTCGTTGGCGTTATCTTTTGCCATGCTCAACAAGCATAAGGGGCGGTATCGTTATGCGTGAGGATGGGTTGCGGTTTTTTTTGTACCTTTGCAGCCAAATTTGATTCAATATGAAAAAAGTACTTTTATTTGTAACAGCACTGCTGTTAATGGCTCCTATGGGAGCAAAGGCCCAACAGGGCGTTCAAAACTATGTTTCCGCTTCGGGCTATGTGATTTATAATGCCCCATTCTACAACACGGGAAGCGACGGCTATGCCTTCGATTTCGAGCAAGACTATGTGGAGGGTCGTCTGATTAACTGGACCACCATCGATGCTGACGGCGACAGCTATAATTGGACGCTTTCGCCCATTGGCGAGGGTTATGGACATAATGGCTCCGACGGCGTGCTGATGTCATATTCCTACAGCAACTACTCTGGTGCGCTCAATCCCGACAACTATTTAGTGTCACCCAAACTGGCGATGACTGCCAATAATCATTATGTGACGTTCTTCGCTTCCGCTTTGGACGAGGCTTATCCTGCCGACCACTTCGGACTGGCAGTTTCGACAACAGGAACCAACGCGACGGATTTCACCATGCTTCAAGAATGGACAATGACGGCCAAGCAAGGCGGCTGGCATGAATACACCGTTGACTTGAACAGCTACGTCGGCCAAGAGATTTACATCGCCATCAGGCATTTCAACAGCCAAAACAACTTCTGCCTCTGCGTGGATGATATTTTTGTAGGATCGCAAGCCCACGACCCATTGGTCAGTTGCAGCATCACCCTTGATGGCGCTACCGTAGCCAACAACGTCACGGGAACCCAGTATCTGCTCAATACCGAAGGCTTCGCAAACAACTCCGTACACACCGCCACGATTACTGCCGCCTATCAGTCTGGTGCCACTTTGACCAAGTCAACCGACTGGACCTTCCGCTCTCCCGACAACTTCCAAGGCTCGCCTACGGGACTTCAAGCCAATAGTGACGGTGCCACTGTCACCCTCAACTGGACACTCCCGATGATGAATTCATCGTTCACGGTGGACGAATTGCTCTACAACTTCGCAGACAGCACCATGTCGGATCTTACCTTGATTGACGCCAACAACGATGGCTATAACTTCAAGGTATATCCATACGGAGGCTACGGTAGCGGCAAGTGCCTGAAGTCGGATTCATGGATGGCAGGCAACATTGGCAATCTCAATCCTGACAACTATGTGGTCCTGCCTCGTGTTACCGCTACCGAAAGCACCGTGTTCTCTTTCATGGCGGTGGATAGCGACATGCCTGGCATCGCCCCAGACCCAGAACACTTCGGTGTGGCCGTTTCAACCACAGGCAATACCAACCCCTCTGATTTCACGATGGTTCAGGAGTGGAACAGCACGGGAGATTATACAGAGTATTCCGTCAACCTTTCGGCATACGCCGGACAACAAATCTATGTGGCCATCCGCCATTTCAATACCACAGGCGAATGCTATTACCTTTATGTGGACGACATCAGAATCACTGGTGTGGAGGCAGAAATCACCCGTCCCGCCAAAGGTGCCTTGGTCTATGCCAACGGCGAGCTTATCGCGATGCTGAATCACGGCGAGACAAGCTTCACGCATAGCGTAAACCGGTACGACATTAATTATTGCATCCGTGTCATCCAAGAGGGAAGCAAGGATGACGGCACCTATTTCGCTCTTGCAGCGCCCCAATGTGCCGATGCCGAAGTGGAATGTGTGTCGGCAAAGAACCTGTCGGCGAACTGGAACGGCCAGAAGGTGACACTCTCATGGGAGCGCGATATCTTCATCGATTTCGAGGACGACCCGCAAGGTTGGTCTTTCCTTGATGCCAACGGCGACGGTTATAATTTCGGCATTTACATGGGAGGCGGCATGAACCCCGACGGCAGCGTCAACACTACCAACACCAACGCCAGCCTGAGTTCGTTTTCATACGTCAACGGCGTTGGCGCAGTGAATCCGAATAACTACGCTTTCATGCCGAAAATAAAAGTCCTTCCCAATGCGAGTATCGAGTTCTATGCTTCAGGCTATGACCCGAGTTATCCGAATGAACCAATAGCCGTTTCGGTTGCCTCCGCTGACGGCCTGACCATCACCGATGTGCAGTCGTTTGTAACATCGTATCCTTACCAACGTTACACAGTCGATCTCTCGGCTTATGTCGGGCAGGAGATTTTCCTCGGATTCCATCATCAATCCAATGTTAGCCAATATGCCGTGGTAATCGACAACATCACGGTGACTAACGCCGTTTGGGCGGGAACAGCCAGCGAAACCGTCCATTATCATGTCTATCGCTCGTTAGACGGTTCCAACTACCACATGATTGGCAGGGCCGATGGCGATGCCATCAGTTACGACGACAACGACATCCAGTCGGTCAACTGTTATTACAAAGTGACAGCGGTCAACACGATGCCAGGCAACACAACCTGTGAATCGGCTCCCGCAATGGCTGTTGACGGCATCCACGACTATGTAACGGTTCAAACCGACGGCGTGAATGAGTTGAATGCTGACACCAAAGTTTATCCCAACCCGACTCATGGCCAAATCACCATTGAAGCGGAAGGCATGAGTCAGGTGACCATCATGAACGCACTTGGACAGACCGTTTACGATGCCCCGACCGATGCCGACCAGACGGTTCTCGATTTGTCGCCATACGGCACTGGAATGTATCTGATTCGCATCAGCACTGAAATGGGTGTCAGCGTAAAACGAGTTTCGGTGGTGAAATAAAACACCGTTTCGTAAAGCAATTCATTGGCAATACAAAAATCCGCAACTCGGGCAAAGGCTTGAGTTGCGGAATTTTTTTTGCGGGTTATGGTCGGCAGACCCCCTCGGCCTGTGGCCAAACAGGTCCAACTCACCGGATAACTATTTTTTCTTTTGAAAAACTAATTCTACTTGTGTTCTTTTCCGGATCAAATTCAAATGTTGCCCCTATCGGGTCATACTTAAATTTGTCCTTGTCAACTGCTTCAAACGCAAAAACATCATCGCCAATCTGCGCAATCAATGTGTTTCCTTCTTTTGTTACAATAATATCCAAACCGAGTTCCGTGGAAACATACACGCCTAAATAAATGTCCAAGTCCTCCGAAGCGACATTATAGAATTCCGGCAACTCATAAGGTTTGCCGTAAACTGCGCCTAAAACCGCCTTTTTAATATCTCCGAGTTTAAAATTAAGCCCGTTAGAAGTCAAGGCATACGAAACATTTCCATCTGCATAATGCGAATAAACAGAAACAAAACCATCTATTGCACCCGTGTGTCCTAAACCAATGTTATCGCCAAAAGGAATCTCGAACAGCCCGAGACCATATTCGTCCTTGATGGTTTTCATGATTTCGAGACTTTCATTCGTCAGAAGCCTTCCACCAAACAAAGCGTCTGCGAATTTTGTCAAGTCGGTCGGCGTTGACACTATTGCACCTGCCCCCATCGGAACAGTGCAGTCCGTTTCGTTTTCAACCACCCAAGAACCCAAGAAGCGATACGATCGGCATTCGTTGTCGTTAGGATTGGTTTTGCCAAAAACGTATGTGTCAGCCAA
>CAJOIF010000060.1 GCA_905234765.1 uncultured Bacteroidales bacterium | reverse complement strand
AGCCGTTCCCGTGCGGATGGTCTCGTCAATGAACCGCTTGCTGAGCCACACCATCAGCAGACCAAGCACCACCTGCCCGATGCCTGCCACGATGCGCACCACCGTATTCCAGCGGATGCCCATGGAGTTACGCCACAGCCATGCGAGATATCTCATTCCACCACATCTACTTTCTGCCATTCGGCTATCATCTCCTTCACGTCGGCCTTGGCCTCGTCAGCCGTCACGTCGTATTCCGCGCAGAGCTTTTCAGCCAGCGCCTCGACGGTGAAGTCACCCATTGCCTGAGCCTGCTGCCACAACCATGCCGCCGTCTCGTTCAGAGCCAGCAGTTTACCGAAGTTAATGGCACCGAGGCCCTCACCCATAATCACACGTTCGCCGCACACTTCGCGCAGCACAAATCCTTTCTTCAGTCTCATAATCGTCTGTATATTGCTAATAAATATCTTCTCACGGGGCGCAGCCAGAACCACACCTTTGCAGCCAGCTTCCGCCACCCTTTATATAAATAATGTGTACGCCCCTTCGCATCCACCACATGTGTCACACGAGCCTTGATGTCACCAATCAGACAATGTTCCGTACCCATCAGATTGCCGTCGCCCATCAGTGTGACCCGTTCACCATCGATGCGGACGATGCGATGCACCACATACCGATAGCCGTCAGCCCATGCCAGCACCACGCCACCGACTTTCGGCAATTCTGGTTGTTGCAAAATCACACTCTCCTTGCCCCCGATGATAAACGGCAGCATGCTGTTGCCATTCACGGGCAACGTCACGCTCACGCCTTCCCTCACCAGTCTGACAGCTTCCTCTATGATCTCATTGTCGGTCATTGCGTAATGGTTTCGTTACACAGTTTCGCCGCCTCTTCGTCGGGCAGACATTCCAGATGCCAAACGGGGATAGAAGATGCCAACGCGTTCTCCGTCTGGTGCAGACCGTCGGCTATGCGCTCATCCCAGCGTTTGCCGCTGATGCTCTCCATCAGAGCCGCATACGCATAGATGCCGTTCAGACGTTCAATCTTATTATATGGTGCCTGACTCAGCAAGACGATACCGCCCAATGGGTAATGCACGCTGCGATAGCAAGGAGTCTTGCCGCTCCAAGGCGAGCCATAGACCGTCGCTGTATCATCCTCGCTGATACGCACCACCGGGTTATCATCGTTTACCAATGCCGTGCCCGCTATATACCGCTGCCACAGACTGGCGTGCGTGCTCTTCCCCGTGCCGCTTGGGCCTAAGAACATATATCCTTTATTCTTATAACTCACCACTGCCGCATGGAACAGCACCGTACCCTTATCAGCCGTCGCCAGGGCGAACATAATCATCAGTGCATTGTCAATAGCCATTTTCTCATGCTTGCCCGTTGTGATGAGTCGTCCCTGACTATAGTCGTCCGAGCAGACGAGCCAGCCTGCCATTACGCCCCACCAATGAAATTCAAAGACCGCTTCACCTGCAGCCGTATGTCCGCAGATAATCGTCTGTCCCTCATCCTCCTGTCGCATTTCCTCGACATATTCAGGAGCATCACCATTTTCTACGTCTAAGGCAAACACAGTCTCACCGTCAGCACAGGCAAACGGCTCATAGTTGGCCAAGCCTTCTTCCTCGCCACTCACGCAGAACCGATGTCCCGCCACCTCATAAAATCTTGTCTCTTTCATCTAGGAATGTCTCTTAATGATAATGTCCTGTACCTGATGCGTGTAGGCAGCGTCTGCACAATGGTTTTCCAGTAGATAATCTCCATCCAGAACACCTCCCATAAGTCAAACTTCATCAGCCACAGATGCCGCCGTTTGCTCTCATACACCCGTCGCAAAAGTCCGTACTGCTGCCGCTGGGCATACCATCCGAAATTGCCGCCCGTCATCATCTCGCGCAGCATCCACTTGCCCCGATAACTGTCAGGAACGCTCAGCATTAGCGTTTTATCTAACCGCAACACCTCACCGAGTACCCACATCAGCGCCCCTGCCGCATGATGCAGCCCAAATTCCTTCAGCAATCCTGCCACGACACGAAGGTCTTCTGCCGTTGAGTTCTGCAACAGCCAATAATAGTCACAGACATGTCGCAATCCAAGGCCTGAGGCTAAGAAATGCCGCTGCACATGCGCCAACTGCATCACGAGCGCAAACCTGACAGACGGCACACAGAAGCCCTCTTCTACCATCGATGCCGAAAGTATCTCTCGCTCTAACCACCGCTGCAACCGCCGATTGGTTATCGGATTGAAATTCCCCGATGATGGCCGGAAATGCACCTCCACCACCACGCCGTTCTCATTGGCAGGCAAATGCACATGGTGATAGCTCGGTTTTTCGTGATTGGGCAGCAGTGCTAATACGCTCTCCCGTCCACCTTCCGCCCAGATGTCTATATCCCCAGGCTGTCGCGCATACTTATCTGGATAGAGCCGCGCATTGGCCTGTCCTTTCAGTATCGCCGTCCTGCGTCCTTTCTCGGCAAACTTCCGTGTCAGTTGCGCCGCCTCCTGATACAGCAGTTCATTCAGTCCTCGGATGCTTTCTGCCTCACAGGCCCACTGCATTGCAATCTCCACAGGCGGCTTGCTGCCCTCTGGCAACAAGCATACGCCTTGGTAGCAAATGCCAACAAGCGATTGGCGTACTGCCGTCTGATATAATCGGCGCCATGTCTCTGCGCTTACATCAACAGGAAACTCCTGCGTCAGTCTAAGTGACAGGCGCAGGAGTTTATAGAATTGTTCATCAGTTCGAAGATTCATATATTTCAATTTCCTCACCTTATATGGCATGTCAGATCCATGTTTGCCACAATCATCGTTGTTTAAAGCATTTCGGCTGCAAAATTACAACAATTTCTCGATATATTGCGCGATTTAATGATAAATTATGAACTAAAAGGCTTGAAGTCCGAACTGGCTGCACTTGACCGGAAAATTCAATTGGAGTTGACCAAGAATATCTTTACCCTTGGCTATGTGATTCCCGTCATTAGAGCTCACTCTGGACTTGGCCCCATTAGGCACTGCTCATGCCGAGCGTAAACTAATAACCGACTGACTTGCCACAAGTCAGTCGGTGAAGTCTGCTTATTTCTTTAATTTGATCAAACAGATATAATCTCCACATGTTGATTTGGTGTTTTCGTCAAGAAATCAGGCCAATTTGGATTCTTATAATCGGTTTGTTCCAGAGAATCATCCATTTTTTTGAGATTATAAATCATATTTCCATGTTCATCATCCTTTCGATATATGATAATATTGAACTTATAATCTACTACAGTTTCTGTTACGTCGTTAGGCATGACTGCAAAGTCTGTGTCTAAGTGTGATGCATATGAAGTAAATACGGGATGCACATGCATTAATACTCTCGCGTTTTGGGGGACTCGAACTTTGCCCGCAATCCCTTCGCCCTGGACAAATTCATTACCTTTCTGGATAAAGAGCTGTCCATTTTGTGTATATGCTGCAAATTCACATCCGAAGACCATTGATAAACCAATTAAATCTGAAACCTTGAAACAATTATCTGTAACTTGATAGTTATTGTTATATTTGAAGTGTTTCCACAATATACCATCAGGCTTCGCCTTTGAAGGAATACTCCTTTCCTCGTCAGCTGTCATTACTCTTGTAATCACAGCACCATCTTTTGTAATGTATTTTAATTCCATTTCATAAACAGTTTTTATTCCTACTCTTTTAATAATCGGATTTTCGGATTCTCCGTTTTGTAAGATTGCGATGCAAAGATACGGCGGATTTTGGAGGAGAGCAAACGATTTACATGAGGGACAGAATGGCTTACATGAGAATTTTCGAACGCGAGACCAAGACATTTAAGCAGTTGGATATCTTTCTCTCTGAAGCGCATGGCGGCTGTCAATTACGACGAAGATGGTAGTGTTCTTTAGACAATGGTAAGCAGATTGAGGAAATTCCTGCCTGGAAGTGGTTGCTTGAATAATGAGAATAGAAAAGAAGCCGCCCGGGAGTCTCTTAATAAGGACTTTCGCGCGGCTTTGTCTTAGTTAGTTACAGGGAAGTGAATTCCTTAATTTCATTGAAAATCTGATTTCTATATCATTGCTGATCAAATCTTCTATTCTATCTATAGTGAGTGCATGTAGGCGTATAGTGCATGCTCGCAAGATTACTGATGGTATAGAATAGCAGAAAGTTATGATAGTTTTTCGAACAGTCTAATTCATAGATCTGTTTAAAAAATAAAAACCAGCTAATCTCTTTACATAATCAACATCTTTATATTTAGGATACTTTTTTTCGTCATAAAAATACTTTTCAGATGCCATCAATTTACCATATAATCCGAGAGTTTTTGAATGATCCGAATGATCATTGAAGACATCTTCATTATTCCATAATGTATACCCAGAGATTGCGATGTTATTTGGTACATCCATCGAGTTAAAAATTGTAGTAGCCAATCTGGCAAAGAATTCATTAATAGCCTCATCACCCATAGTTTCTTTTCTTAGTTCTTTTACGGCATCTCCTGAGGCTAAATAGTGCATGATTTCATGACAAATCAAATGTAGACCAATCTGCTTAGGTACAAAATCTATATTTATCAGCACATTGTTAATATTTGAGCATGCATAATGTTTGGAATATAAATTCATAACACATTCCATGTCAATATTATTTTTTTTCGCGAAATCAGTTGCTTTACATCTTGTATCGCATTCATTTTGATAAACAAAGCCGTCAAAACAGGAATTAAGAAAAAAAACGCATCCAAAATTAAATCTGTCCAGATATAATACATTAATTTTTTTCAACTTAGTCAAATCTATTTCTATCTCCAGCAGTTTGAACATTTGTTTGATTGCATTATACAGGTTTTCAATATTTTGTGGAGAAAATCTGTCACTTGAAGCTACTTCATTTTCTGTTTTAAATCCCTCAAAGGTTTTTTGAAGAATAATATTTGTTAGTTCATTAATCATAATTTATAATCTTTTTCCCTTACTCTATCTTAGGCTTTTCAGGAACCGCCTTGTTAATATTCTCGATTTGTAAGATTGCGATGCAAAGGTACAGCGGTTTTTGGAGGAGAGCAAACGATTTACGTTAGGAGCGGGATGGCTTACATGAGTGCTTATGGCGGTTAGTGAAATCTGTATGTAGTGAGGTGCTTTGTGAAGTCAGTATGAGCGGGTTCGGTCAGAGGTCAAGGCGAAGCATTAATAATGATGTAAGGACAGAAAGAAGCCGTCCCGGAGTCCCTTTATGAGAATTCTCGGGCGGCTCGTTTTAGTTCGCCATAAGGATGTCATAGGATGAAGTAATTCAACAATTTTCGTATGACTAAATATGCGTTGGTTTAGCCTCACTTAAAAACATCTTCATTCGTGAGGAAGTTCTGCTGTTTAATCGATGCTATACATAACTTTTAAACGTCTGCTCAATTGGTTACTTCACTTCGAATACATTAACATCTATAGTATCAATTATAGAATCACGATCTTCTTCTTGATATAGATCTTTTGAAAGCTTCCCCTCTATAACAGAAAGATTATCTACAAATCCAATCCCAAAGTGCTCTGTTTCGACCAGGTATATAATTTTTCCGTTATTATCGCTATGCACGCACATATGATGAATCATCGTATCTATATGGAACATAAGTTCCTTTTTGTTTTTATTCTTACTTTTTATATACGCAACTAATGATTCAGCATTCTTTTTATTTGTTGACAATGTGAATGATTTTTTATCTATTAAAGTATTTTTAATATCAACAGTCTCTCTTGGTTCAAAATCAAATTTCGGAATTGGACAAATTGGCCATTTGGGGTAGTTAGTTTTATCACCCATATAATTCCATGCCATAATCGCTGATGATATTACCTCGTTACAACAATTATTACAGAGCTTCATTTTCTGGGAGCCATTCGAAAAGCGGTAATTTCTAAACAAGTCTTCAATATTTTCAACATTCATTTTTTCGAATTTCTCGTATGGGATTGCAGAAACTAATTCCCAAATCGACCTCAACCATTGTGGACGCTTCATATATACTTTTACCCATCCTACACATAATCCATTGCCAGGAGCCATTAGTTCTCTGATAAAACGAGATTTCTGACTAATACCATTTTCATCAATTTCTATTGGAAACGAATTGGGATACATCTTTTCAATTAATGTACCAATCTTCTTCTGGATAGATTTTTGATCCTCTATCATAATCTTCTATTTTTTTCTTTCCTTACTCTATCTTAGGCTTTTCAGGAACCGCCTTGTTAATGTTCTCGTTTTGTAAGATTGCGATGCAAAGATACGGCGGATTTTGGAGGAGAGCAAACGATTTACATGAGAGGCGGGATGGCTTACATGACTGGTGTGAGGGATGGTGAAAATGGGGGTAGCGGCCCGAAGTAGAATGCCAACATTTTGCGTTCGTGTAAGCCGGAAGGCTGTACGTGTAAGTCGTGAGGCTGGTCGTTTCTTTGTGCTTACTTTTGTAAACAGTAATGGAATACAGATTCTATCGTTCTGTTTGAAAATCAGATGTTTAGCAACAGTTAAGTAAAAAAACGATTCTTATGAAACAAGATGGAATTTTAGAGTTTTTCGATGGTGCAAACAGTCCTTCGACGACACCAAAAGACTCTTGCCTGAGCAAGAAAGATGAAGATGCTGAAGTCAGTACACAAAGTCTGTATGCAGTGAGGAAGACCGATGAGAAGTGGGAGAAGGTGAGGTATGACGAGATTCTGTGGGTGAGAGCCTTCGAGAATGGAAGCGTCATGTTCCTGACTGGTGAGAGGAATAAGATGGTGAACCATCGGCTGTGGCGGATTGAGGAGATGCTGACGGAGCATCCGAACTTTGTGCGCATCAACAGGTCGGAGATTGTCAATCTGAATGCTGTTGATGGGTTTGAGGGTAACTGTTACTATGTCGGCAAGAACCCGCTGTATGCTACGGGTGATTACCGACAGCGCATGGAAGGTGTGTTCGTCAAGGCGAAGCAGCAGTGACGTAAGACAGAAAGAAGCCGCCCGAAAGCCTATTCATAAAGACTCTCAGACGGCTTGGTCGTGCTTGCTGTAGACACTGGATGTGGGGGTTACTCCCGCATCACTTTAAGTCATTGCCCTTATTTCCTGAAAGAACAATTTTGTCAGGAAAAAATTGTGCTTGCAAGTTTTGTCTGTTCATCGGTTCAAAGAACGCTGTTTTTCTCACCCCTCACGCTGCGTGAGCGCGCGAGGATAGCTTAATCTGCATCTTCCCACAACGTTGCGAGGAACACGCGATAGTTATTCTCAAAGAGATTGTC
>CAJOIF010000059.1 GCA_905234765.1 uncultured Bacteroidales bacterium | reverse complement strand
GGATGACAACGGTGCCATCATCGTGGCTAATCCTGTCGATAAAGCAACACCCATCCAACCCTGCTATGGTGTCATTGTCAAAGTGGAAAACAACGAAGAAATCGTCTTCCGCACAACGGAACCATTCATGAATTCCAGTAACGGAAGTTTGGAAATGACCTTGGCCCAAACTGTCGCCACCCGCGATGGCAACGCTTTGAAGACCCTCGACAACGCCATCATTACCTTCAATGAAGGCATGCAACTCGGGAAATTCTACTTCGGCGAGCAGGATGCCAATATCTACATCCCTGTGGGTCATGAAGAATACGCCATCGCCTACAGCGAAGGCCAAGGCGAGATGCCGCTGAACTTCAAGGCCCATAAGGACGGTGAATATACGTTGACCGTCTCATGTACTCCTCACTCCTCACTCCTCACTCCTCACTTGATCGACAATCTCACCGGCGTAGATGTAGACCTGTTGACCACACCTTCCTACACCTTCACTGCCAAGACCACCGACTACGCCTCACGTTTCAAGCTGGTGTTTATGACCAACAACGCTAACCTCGGCGGCGAAAACAACGACGATTTCGCCTTCATCGACGGCAACGGCAATATTATTGTTAACGGTTCTGGAACCGTCCAGATCATCGACATGCTGGGGCGCGTCATTACGAACGTAGAGACGTCATATTATGGCGTCTCTACAAACGGCATGGCCCCTGGGGTTTATGTGTTACGTTTGATCAACGGAGAGAGTGTGAAAACGCAGAAAATTGTTGTTAGATAAAAGATAAAAGTTACAGCATATGAAAAAGACATTATTAACCATCGCAATTATCTTGACAATGACCCTCAGTGCCTCGGCCCAAGGCGGACTGTTCGGCTATGGTGCCGTGAGCGATGAAGCGTACTACGGCGCAGGCTACTACCGCACCGGCGAAGGCCTTCTCGAACTCAACCTGCCCACCAGCCACGGCGAGAGCACCGACCAGAACAGCACTCCCCTCGGCGGCGGCGCCTTGCTCCTCATCGGTTTCGGCGCGGCTTACGCGGTGAAAAAAAGACGAAAACAACAAGAATAAGTTGTTTTATTTTGCTGGAAACAATACTTTTTGTACTTTTGCAGCAGAATAAAACCAAGTTTCTATGAGTGCAATCATTGGTAGAGAAAAGGAAATAGCCGAACTTAACGAGTTGTATAATAGCGACAAGTCTGAGTTTGTGGCGGTATATGGACGTCGGCGTGTGGGTAAGACGTTCCTTATCGACGAAGCATTGAAAGGAAAAATCACATTCCGTCATGCGGGACTCTCACCTGTTGACGAGGACGGGAAGAAAAATACCTTGAAAGACCAGCTGAAGCATTTTTATTTCTCCCTTCAAATGCAAGGCATGAAAAAAAGCAAACGCCCATCGTCGTGGATGGAGGCTTTCTTCATGTTATCACAGCTATTGGAGGCTAAGGATACAGGAAAGCGTCAGGTGGTATTCCTCGACGAACTGCCTTGGCTCGACACACCACGTTCCGGCTTTATCACTGCCTTTGAGGGTTTCTGGAACACCTGGGGCTGCCATCGCGACAACCTGATGCTCGTGGTCTGTGGCTCGGCCAACTCGTGGATGCTCGACAATCTCGTCAACAACCACGGAGGGCTTTATGGCCGGACAACCTACGAAGTGAAACTCAAGCCTTTTAAGTTGAATGAGTGCGAAATGATGCTCAAGAAAAAAGGCCTTCGCATGTCGCGCTACGATATTGTGCAGAGCTACATGATTCTTGGCGGCATTCCCTATTACCTTGGCTATATGAAGAAAGGGCTAAGTTTGGCGCAAAATGTGGATCAACTGTTTTTTGGTGAAGATGCCAAACTTCATGACGAGTACGACAGGCTGTTTGCCTCTGTCTTTGCCAACCCGGAGCAGATGAAGCGAATCGTGGCGGTTTTGGGAACTCGACGCTCCGGCTACACCCGACAGGAGATACTCTCCAAGGCGGGACTTGACGACAACGGGGCTTCGAGCAAAATGCTGAAAGCACTTGTGGCAAGCGACTTCATCCAGCCGTATGTGCCTTTCGGCATGAGCAAACATGATGAACACTATAGGCTTATCGACCCCTTCTGCTTGTTCTATCAGAAGTATGTGGCAGGACGCACAATGCTGGATGCTGAGTTCTGGATGCACAACGTGACTGCCCAAAGTGTGAACTCTTGGAGAGGGTTCGCTTTCGAGGAAGTCTGCATGGCCCATATCCGTCAAATCAAGCAGGCCATCAACATTCTTGATGTGTCATCCACTCAGTCTGCCTGGTCGCTAAAGGGTGACGACGAAAAAGAAGGTGGTCAGATTGACATGCTTATCATCCGCAAGGACAACGTGGTGGATCTATGCGAGATGAAGTTCTACAACGAGACCTTCACAGTCAACAAATCGTATCATGCCAAACTTGTCCATCGTCAGAATCTGCTGACGGAGCAATTGCCCAAACGCTCTGCCATCCATCATGTCTTAATTACGACCTTCAGGCTGAATTATAACGAATATAGCGGCATTTTCCAACATGTAATCACCATTGACCAATTGTTTTCCATTTAACTCTTTGAGAATAAAGAAATAAAAAACAATAAGCAAATGAACAGTAAACAAACCCTCTACAAAGCCCTTGTGGCGATTATAATCTTCGTTGGTATGGCTCTCGGGCAATAGGCCATGGCCTCCGACAAGACCGTGACCAAGGTGAATGGGGCGAATGGGTTTAATGGGCTGAATGGGTTGGCTGCGGGGGTTTATGTATTGAGATTGATTGATGGGGAGAAGGTGAAGACCCAGAAGATCGTGGTGAGATAATCACATCCCCATTCCAGCGCCTTGCGGGGCACCCTGTGAGTCGTCGGCGCCCTGGCGGGCGCGCTGTTCGAGCTCCATCTTGCCGAAGCGGAAGGTCAGGCCGACCGAAACGCTACGGCTGTTGAACTTGGAATCGATGGAAGACTGCACATAGGGGCTGTAGTTGCTCTCACCCCAGCCATTCCAGTTGAAGATGTCGTTGGCGTTGACGAAGACCGACATCTTGCGGTCGAAGAAATCGGCCTTCAGGCCGGCGTTGATGCCATAACGGGAATGCCAATCGCTGAAAATCATTTGTGTCGGTGAGCTGTAATAGCCCGAAGCCGTCAACTCGACCTTGTTCCAAAGCTTGGCCCAGAGGTTCATGTTGAAACTATACGACCAGGAATCCCGTGTCACAGGCTCCCCGTCGAACACCGTCTCAAGATGCGTATTGTAAAGGTTGGCATAGAAACGCAGGTTGAAGAAGCCGCTCGGGCGGTACATCATGTTGTAGGAGAAGCCCAGCTGATGGCTCTTGCCCACGTTGACGGGATAGCTGTAAGGCACCACACGGCCATACAGCCATATCAAGGTGCTGTCAGACAGTTGAATCTCGTTGACCTCGTTGGTTTTTCCACGATAATAAGCCGAGAGGCCCACCGATCCGAAGTCGTTCCAATACTTCGTCCATCCGGCCTCAACGGAGTGGGTGTAGATGCGCTCCAGGTCGGGATTGCCCGTGCTGTATTCGTCGGTATGATAGATCGGGAAACGGCTCAGCTCCTCTGCATCGGGGGCGGAGATGCGGCGCGTGTAGCTCAGGTTGAAGTTGTGCATCGACTTGGTGCGGTACGACAGGTGGATCGAAGGTCTCAGGCTGAAGAAATGCCTGTTGAAGTTGTATTGCGTTGAATCAGGATAGTTGCCGCTTACCACCTCGCTGCAGAAGCGGATGCCGGGTTTCACGGTAAAGCCTCCGAACTTGTGCTGCACGGTGATGAACGCCTCGTTGGAAAGGTTGGTGAATTTGGCATGGTAAGAGCGGTAAACGTCGTTCACGATTTGACCGTCGATGATGGAGTCGGTTCTCAGGAATCGATGCTCGGGATTGTAGCTTGAGTTGAGTCCCACGGAAACCTCACCGTCTTCGGAATAGGGCCGGTTGTATACGATTTCGCCTTCCGCGCCCATGGAACTGTAATCGCTTTCCTGCTGCAACCTATCGATATGAGCCAGGGGCCGGGTGTATCGTCTCTCCACATCGCCTCCATTGCCGCCACCCCAGCCCATGCCGCTGACACTGACAGAGAGGTTGTGCCCTTTGTTGTCGAATTTATGCTGGTAATAGAGGCCGCCGTTGGCGAAATAGTTGCGGTTCCAAGCGCCCGCGTTTTCGACAATGGCCGTGGTCAGGGTATCACCTGGCAGGAACTCTTCGCGGAACATGGAGATGTCGTTGGTGTTTTTCCCCCAGTTGGGCCAGCCGCTGAGCCAGATATTCAGGCTGTTGGCCGTATCGATCTCATAATCAATGCTGAAGTAACCGCCGGTACTGTAACTCTTGTTACTATAATTGGAGGAATCGATTTCGTGGTTGGCAGGGATCCCCGGCTGATTGAAAAGGGTCTGGTCGGTAACCATATTGCCTTTCCAGATGGAGTAGCCACCATTAATATAAGCGTTGAAGGTCAGCTTGTCGTTCGACCACACATACGACACCCAAGGGCTTACCGAAGGGCGGGTGGAGCCGTTGACGCCAAAGCTGAAGAACTCGTTTTTCTGCACCTTGGCGTTGGTGACGATGTTGATGATGCCGTCGGCTTTGGAGCCATAGCGCGCCGAGGGGTTGGTGATGACCTCCACGTGGTCGACGCTGTTGGCCGGCATGGTCTGGATATAGGTCTTGAGGTTCTCGGCGGTCATGTGCGACGGTTTGTCGTTGATCCACACCTCCACGCTCGAGGTGCCGCGCAGCGTGATGTTGCCTTCCACGTCGACGCTCACGCCGGGGGCGTTCTGCAGGGCATCGGACAGGGTACCCGTCTGGATGCTGGGATCTTCCGCCGTGTTATACATGGTCTTCTCCCCTTCCACGGCAAACAGCGGCCGTTTCTCAGTGATCACCACCTCATCGAGCCGCAGGGTACCTGCCTTGAGCTTCAAGGTGCCCACGTTCATGTCGCCTTTGACCGTCACCGGCATCGTGAACGACTCATAGCCGATGGCCGAGATGCGGAGGTTCATCTCCCCTTTGGGAGCGCCTTGCAGGACGAAAGCCCCTTTGTCGTCGGAGGCGGCGCCACACACGAACACGCTGTCAGCGACGCGGAATAGGCCCACGTTGACGAAAGGCACGCCTTCGTTGTTGGCTTCGTCGACAATTTTACCGGAGACGTTGCTTTGGGCCAAAGCCGATGACACGGTAATCAATGCGATGATGAAAGAGAAGAGCAGTTTTTTCATGGTTTTCAATATTTACAAGGTATTAACTATGGTTTTATTCTTTTTCGTATAAGAATGATCAAATAATGTTTTTAGTGTATTAGTTTACTATCACACCGCAAAAGTACAGCTTTTTTTATTCGTGTCAAGAAAAAAGTAAAATTATTTTATCAAGGGGTTTTTTATCAAGAATTAGAGAATTTGAGAACTTTGAAAATCTCTAATCCTCTAATTCTTGATAATTAATTTATTGCCTAATCAGCTTTTCGCAGAACGCTTCCACTTCGTCTTTGGACCAATTTGGATTGGCATTGATGAAGAAAGCGCTACAAACAGCATTGGCAATGCGCCATTCTTGATAAACTTGACCATCAATAACGACTGCTATATTGACGGGTTGAGGCTGCAACAGGGCATCTTCTGTCATCCGTTTGAACAAGATGGTGGCTTCAGGCATCAACTCGAGAATGATCGCTGTGAAGGTTCCTTCTTTATAGGGTCCAGTTTCCAGTCGTTTGACCAAAGGCTTCCCGCCCAGTACTGCCGAACTGATGGCGGGACCCACTTCTGTAGTCCTTTTCAAGGTATAAAGTGCAAGCTCAGTGGTGTCGGCAGACCATCTATAGACCAAAGAATCATTGTCTTCCACCATGGTCGTCTCAAGAAAACGAGCCTTGTCAGCGACCCAAGTCAGGTTATAAATCTCCCAGATTTCAAGGCTTCCTTTGGTTGACAGATCACCCTCTGCCCTTTCGTAGCGAAAGGTATCTCCCACCAGTTTCAGATGCTTGGCGAACAGATAGCCACACCAAACATCCAAGCCCAAATACACGACCATCATGGCGATGATGAACCATTTCTGATTCTTATAGAAAACCGGTTTTTTTTCTGCAGGGGTTCCTATAGCTTCTAATTGACGAACAATCTCATCGCAGGGTCTTGTTTTAAAGCGAACTTCCCAGATGCCGACGATGATGACAAATACCATCACAATCCCTAGTAATAGCATGGCCACACCTAAATTGGCTACCCCTTCCCCAATCTTCGACATAAGGAATCCACCAACCACGATCATGACCGTTGAATAATTAAGAATCAAGAAGAGCGAGAAGAGTCTCTTAAAACCACGAGCATGATTGGACAGAGTCAACAAATCTTCGTTTTCTAACGTTTTAAGTTGTAGTTTCCTGGTCAGTAATAGCTCGATGATCAGACCTGCTAAGCAAAATGTCACCCAAAACACCTTGCCCGAAAAACTACCATCTAAATCCCAATTGATGAATACCAGTCCAATAAACGCCATCAATGGGTATGAAATCACTTGTAGCCAACGATAACGTTTATAGAAATCCACGCTATGTTTGACAGAGGACTTCATAAGCCTGTCATTGACAATCTCCTGTTGGTCGAGTTGCTCTTTCAGCGTTTCGTATTGGGCCTTCAGTTGTTCTAATTCGTTCAGATTATTGTTTTCCATGATGAATCCCTTTCATTGCTTTTTTGACAATTGAACCAGTTTTTCCTTGATGCGCGCCAGCCTCACCCCCACGTTGTTCGGCGTAATACCGATGATGGCCCCGATTTCGTCGTAGGGGATGCCTTCGAGCCAGAGCAGCACGAGGCTGCGGTCGATCAGCTCCAATTG
>CAJOIF010000058.1 GCA_905234765.1 uncultured Bacteroidales bacterium | reverse complement strand
CCGGGGTGTGGATGATGCCACCGACGCGGCCAAAGTGTTCGGCCTTGGCGCGGCCGTTGCAGGCCAGCAGCACGTCTTCGATCATCTGACCGCAGCTCAGCTCAACTGAGAGGAATCCCTTGACACCCTTGTCGATGAGGTCGCGGATGGCTTGGGTCGGGTAAGGCCACAGGGTGATGGGACGGAGCAAGCCGACCTTCAGACCGGCGGCGCGACCGAGTTGCACTGACTTCTGGGCGATACGGGCGCTGGAGCCGTAAGCAACGAATACGTATTCGGCATCGTCGCAGTCGATCATTTCGTAGCGGACTTCGTTCTTGGTCACTTCGGCATACTTGCGTTGCAAGGCGCGGTTGTGCTCTTCCATGCGGGCGGAGTCGAGGTCCAAGGAGGTGATGACGCGGTGTTGCGTGCCACGCTTGCGGCCTGTCAGTGCCCAAGGATACTTGGCTTTAATTTCTTCTTCAGTCATGCGGGCTTTTTGCTCGGGCAGGACGACCTTTTCCATCATCTGGCCAATGGCACCGTCGGAGAGGATGCACACTGCCATTCTGTACTTGAAGGCGAGGTCGAAGCCCAGCGGCACGAAGTCAGCCATTTCCTGGACGGATGCGGGGGCGAGGACGATGTTACGATAGTCGCCATTACCGCCACCCTTGGTGTTCTGGAAATAGTCGGCCTGAGAGGGCTGGATGGTACCTAGACCCGGGCCGCCACGGACGACGTCGGCAAATACGCAAGGCACTTCAGCGCCAGCGATGTAGGCCAGACCTTCCTGCTTCAGGCACACGCCTGGGCTTGACGACGAGGTCATCACGCGCTTGCCAGCTGCACCAGCGGCGTACACCATGTTGATGGCTGCCAATTCACTTTCTGCTTGAAGAACGACCATACCGGTGCGTTCGTAAGGGTTCTGTTCCGACAGATACTCAATCACCTCAGACTGAGGGGTGATAGGATATCCGAAATAAGCATCGGCACCGCAACGGATGGCGGCTTCGGCCAATGCCTCGTTACCCTTCATCAGTTTTAATTCTCCCATTATGTAAGATTTTTTGATTTGTTAGACAATTGGTTGGATTACAGGGCTTTCTTGTAGACCTTGATGACGCCGTCGGGGCAGGTGATGCCGCAGCTAGCGCAGCCTATGCAGGCTTCGGGGTTCGCCATGAAGGCGTAATTGTAACCTTTTCCGTTAACTTCTTTTGCCAGTTCGATGACTTTGCACGGGCAGGCCGTGATGCAAACACCACAACCTTTGCAACGCTCAATGTCAACCACGATGGCTCCTCTGAATTTTGCCATATTGATTAGTTTTTAGAGTTTGTTGTTTCGTTTTTATAATGAGCCACGAAATTAGGGAATTTTATTTTATGGTGGCGCGTTTTTGTGTTTTTTTCGAAAAAAATCAATTTATTTCACGGGATGATCCAAGGCAAATGCCGCCAGACGCTCGGCCAAAACAGGAATCTCTTCCCTTTGAATCAGCGACGTGCAGGCGCGGATGCCTTGCTTGGTGCTGCCGCAGGTGTCCAATGAGATGCCGGAGATGCCATAGTAGAGCATCTCTTCCACGAGGTCGGCACCCGTGAAGCCTGGATAGCAGAAGGTGAAGTAGAAGCCATCGGCGATAGGCTCACCGCAGTCCTCGTCGTAGGTGATGTAGAAGCCATTGTCGGTGAAGGCTTTCTTCATCAGCTCGGCCTTGCGACCATATTCCAGCACGTCGTCACGGTAGCAGTAGGTGCCATCGTTGACGGCCTTCATCACGGCAGCGAGGGCGTATTGTGCTGAATGTGAGGTTCCTGAACTCAATGGGTGCAGGGCACCAAACAGGATGGCGCGCAGGAAGATTTCCTGTCCGCAGAAGGCTTTCAGGTCGGGGTAGTGACGCGCGGCCAGCTTGTTGCTGATACCGAGGATGGCGCAACGTTCGCCGGCGTAGCTGAAGGCCTTGGAGCTGGAAATCATCAGGATGTAGTTGTCGGTGTACTTGCCCACGGTGGGTTGGTAAGGCTCCACGCCCGGATGGCTGTAGTCCTTGCGGAAGTCCATGCCGAAGTAGGCGAGGTCTTCCATGACGATGACGTCATACTTGTTGGCCAGTTCGCCGATGATGCGCAGTTCCTCGTCGGTGAGGCACACCCATGTGGGGTTGTTGGGGTTGGAATAGAGCAGGCTGTGGATGTTGCCTTTGCTCAAAATCTCTTCGAGTTTGCCACGCAGCTTCTCGCCACGGTACTCGTAGATGTCGAAATGCTCCATCGGGATGCCGAGCACCTTGTTTTGGAACTTGTGCACGGGGAAACCCGGGTCGATGAAAAGCATCGTGTTCTTCTTGACGTTGGTGTGACCGCTAATCATGAACGAGGCGAAGCCGCCTTGCATGGAGCCGACGGTCGGGATGCAGTTGGCGGCATCCACGTCGAGGTTCAGAAAATTCTTGATGAAGCGAGAGGCTTCTTTCTTCAAAATAGGTGCGCCGTCGATGGGCGGATAGTTGGCGGCCACGCCGTCTTGCAGGGCCTTGATTTGGGCTTCCACGCCCACTTTGGCGGCAGGCAGACCAGGGTTGCCGATCTCCATGTGGATGAACTTTTTGCCGCAGGCGGCTTCGATGTCGCGGGCCAACTTGTTGATTTCGCGGATGCCAGCTTTTCCGATGCAGGGCAAGCCGCTTTCAGCAAAGAGTTTCTTTGCGATGTCTTGGGGTACGATATTGTGTTGCATCATATCTGTTTGAAAAAATACTCGTTTGTTTTGGAACGGCAAAGGTAGGGAATTAGTGTGAACTATGCAAATAAAATGTACTTTTGCGGCACATATTGATATTCGGCTATGATAACGATTGACACAACCAACCTATGTTCGCACCTACAAAAGAAGTTGTTTGAAGAGGATGGTATATATCATCGTCTTTGGATGGCAATGCAAGATGACCTTGAACTGACTGCGGTGGTTCGTTCACGGCAGCTTCACATCTATAGAAATGGCAAGAAGATATTGGTTTTGGCGGGAAAGTCGGCACCAAAAATCATCAGGGAAGATCGTATTTGTGAATTGCTAAGTAGATGAGCAAATTTAGTTTACACAAAAGACGCGAGACGCGAGACGCGGGACTGCGAGACGCGAGACATTGAGTTCGTCCCGTGTCCCGAAGTCTCGTGTCTCGTGTCAAAAGAAATTGCAGCTTAATTCTGAATAGTTACTTATAACAAACCCGTAAACTCTAAGGAATGTCCGAACATTGGGAAATATATGCCGACTGGAATCCGTGGCACGGTTGCACCAAAATTAGTGCTGGGTGCAAATACTGCTACGTTTACCGTCAGGATGAGATGTACGGCAGCGAGATTTCGAGTAGTGAGTGCCGCAAGACGGGCAATTTCAATTTGCCGATGAAGAGAAAACGCGACAAGTCGTGGAAGATTGAGAGCGGTAAGATTGTCTTCACTTGTTTCACCTCCGACTTCCTCTTGAAAGATGCGGACGAGTGGCGACCCGATTGCTGGAGGATGATGAAGCAACGGAGCGACCTCTGGTTTTTCTTTTTCACCAAACGCATCGACCGTTTCATGGAATGTGTGCCCGACGACTGGGGCGAAGGCTATGACAACATCATTGTGGGATGCACAGTGGAAAACCAGGAAATGGTCGATTATCGTTTGCCCATTTTTCTGTCTCTCCCCATCAAGCATAAAAGTATCATCGTCTCACCCATTCTCACCGCCGTTGACCTTACCCCATATCTGAATGAAACGATTGAGGAGGTGTCGGTTGGAGGAGAGTCGGGAGTTGACGCAAGGCCTTGTAATTACGACTGGATACTTGACATCAGGGAGCAATGCGTTTCAAAAGACGTTCCTTTTCGCTTTCACCAGACAGGAGCCCATTTCATCAAGGACGGAAAAATGTTCCGTGTCCCCCGATGCTACCAGCTCAGTCAAGCCCACAAGGCCAACATCGACTACAAGATTGGCAATTATCTTGTCCCAGAGAAGATTAGATTTGAATGGAAAGATAGTGATTATCACGATTGATTAAGATTCTCAAGAAGATGTTTTGCAAGAAATGACAAAATCCGCAATTTAGGCAAAGTCTTGGGTTGCGGCTTTTTTTTGTACTTTTGCACCAATGAAAAACTATTATGGACGCAAAAGAATACATTCAAAAACACAATCTCACGCCCCATCCTGAAGGTGGCTGGTATCGCCAGGTGTATGGTAACGACGAAAGTGGCGAAAAACAGATTTCCACCATTTATTACATGCTCTGCGATGAGGATTTCTCAGCCTTTCATCGTTTGCACAATATGGTGGAAATATGGTATTACCACGCAGGGGAACCGCTTGACATCTATGTCATTTCACCCGATGGCGAATTGATAGTACATCATCTATCTGCCAATGGTGAAATGCAGGTTGTTATTGAGCCTGAGCGATGGTTTGCGGCGGAATTGCCCGGCAAAAAAGGCTTCTCTCTTGTAGGTTGCGCTGTGGCTCCTGCTTTTACATTTGGGAATTTCGAGTTGGCAAAGAAGGACGAATTATTACAAGCTTTCCCTCAACATAAATTGCTAATCGAAAGAATGTGCAGATAATTTGAAAATGCTCATAAATATGAATTGGACAATCATCATTATTGAAACAATAGTTTTGACAGCGGCGTTCACGGCGATGATCCTGATTCCGCTGGTGAAAAATCCCGTGTGGTGGATTGCCGACTACCCCGCAGACATTCAAGAAGCGTATTTCAAAACCCATGAGCAAATACCTTCCAAATTCTTCGCGCCGACCGTTCTACTGAAGAAAGGCATGGCACTATTAATCGCACTTGTCTTGTTGCTCGTTGTAGTCAAATTAGCTGGTGCCTACGATTTCTGGTCGGCGCTTGGCGTGGGTTATGGTATTTGGCTCTTTATCGACTGGTACGACTGCTTTTTCCTCGACTGGGTGCTGTTCGCCAATATGAAAAAGGTTCGCTTGCCTGACACAGAGCACATGGACGAAGCCTATCACCAGAAGAAATACCACTTCGTGCAGTCGTGTTGGGGTATGCTCATCGGTCTCATTCCTTGCCTTATCGGAGCAGGACTTTACTCATGGTTGTTGTGCTAAAAGTATTGCAATCCGCGACTCAGGGCGAAGGCTTGGGTCGCGGAGTTTTTTTTCTATTTTTGCGGCCGAATAATTTCAATTTTAACTCGATCAATATGAAATACTTTTCATTGAACAAAAGGGCTTTTTTAACCGTCCTGCTCGCTCTGTCAGTCGTGACAGGAATGGCACAAACTTTTACTGCTGTGATTTGAATTATCAGGTTAACCCGGATGGTGTTTCGGCGACATTGACTGGACATGTTGACGGCTATAACGCTACTGGAGCATTGGACATCCCGGCATCAGTCAGCTATCAAGGCAACGACTATGCAGTGACCACCATCGGCGACGCAGCATTTTTGTATTGCTTTTATCTGACAAGCTTGACCATTCCGAATTCAGTTACAACCATTGGAAACAGTGCTTTTGCGTATTGCCAAGGTTTTACTGGTGATTTGGTGATTCCTAATTCGGTGACTACAATTGAAGAGAGCGCTTTCCATACTTGTTTCGGTTTTGACGGCGATTTGGTGATTGGCAACGCTGTCACCACTATCGGCAGCTATGCATTTAATTCCTGTGACGGTTTTCATGGCGTTTTAAACATCCCGAGCAACGTGACATCAATTGGCTCAGACGCTTTCAGATATTGCAAATTCGGCGGCATGACTGTCGACCCGGCAAACCCTGTTTACGATTCGAGAGACAACTGCAACGCCATCATCCGTACAAGCACCAACGAGTTGATTACAGGATGTGTGAACACAGTTATTCCAAACAGCGTCACTGCTATCGGCGAAAACGCTTTTTGCGGTATTGAAGCATTGACTTCAATTCACATTCCGGATTCGGTGACTTCAATCGGAGCTGGCGCATTTGCGTTCTGTTTCGGTCTTACTGGTGATCTGACCATCCCGAATTCAGTGCAAACCATCGGATCAGGAGCGTTTTTCCAATGCTTAGGCTTTGACGGAACGCTGACCATTGGCGAAGGCGTCACCTATATCGGCGATGAGGCATTCAGAAAATGCTCGCATTTCTCAAGAGCCGTTTCGTTGGCAACCACACCCGCTGAACTTGGAGTCGAGTATTCTGGTATGGTGTTTAGCGAATTTGGCTGCCAAGTCCTTACCGTTCCTTACGGCTGCGCCGCAGTTTACCAGAACTCAGCATGGTACGACCCGATTGGCTTGAGCGGTTTCTATGAGTTTATTGAAGCTGAACCAACTGCGGTTGCAGAAGTCGAAAGCACTATTTCAGCGGTTTATCCGAATCCGACTAAAGGTATGGTTAAAATCGAGGCTGAAGGCCTTAAAACCATTTGCGTTTTCAATATGACTGGAGCAAAAGTTTTTGAAACCACTGCAAGCGGCAATGCCTTTGAATATGATTTCAGCAACCAAGGTGCTGGTGTGTATCTGATTAAGACGGAAACGTCAAAAGGTGTTGAGAATCAGCGAGTTAATGTTTTATAGTTGTAGTTTTACATCTTTCTCGCCATACTATTCAAGGACAACCGCGCCTTCTGCAAGTATATCTGTCCCGTCACGGTCTTTCTTAAGCCGATGAGCTATTTCTCGCTGATTCGCATCCGTTGCGACGAGAGCAAGTGCATCCAATGCGGTAAATGCTTGAAGGGGTTCTTGGGTGATTGGATTTCATATAATTCGCTTTGTTTGAGTCTTCGATTTGAGGAGGTAAAGATATAAAAAAACGCCGATTTTGCGCCGTTTTAAACTAGAAAAGTCAGCGTATATCGCTGACTTTCAGATTGTTGTGGGACGTACTGGACTCGAACCAGTGACCTCTGCCGTGTGAAGGCAGCGCTCTAAACCAACTGGGCTAACGTCCCTCCGTTGAAAGAAAAAACGCC
>CAJOIF010000057.1 GCA_905234765.1 uncultured Bacteroidales bacterium | reverse complement strand
CTTAAATTTGCCTGTTAATTCGCAAAAATATGTTCTCTTGTCCCATCCAAATCCGCATGAGCGACCTCGATCCGTACAACCACGTGAACAACGGGGCGCAATGCAACTACTTCGACATGGGTCGAAGCCGCTTCTTTGAACATGCCTTTCAGACCGAAATCGACTGGCTATCATTTAAATATGTGCTGGTCCACGTTGAGCTTGACTTCAAGAGTCCGATCCGTTTTCATGATGATTTGGCTTGTGAGTCGGAGGTCACTGAAGTGGGCAATTCCAGTTTCAAGATGATCCAACGCCTTGTAGATCAGCGAACAGGGGAGGTGAAGACCCTTTGCCACTGCGCGGTGGTGTATTTCGACCGCGATGCCAACAAATCGGAACGGATTCCGGATAAGGATAGGGAGAGGTTGGGGGAGTGAGGAGTAAGGAGTAAGGAGTGAGGAGTGAGGAGTATGACATAGTTAGAAATAAACAACAAACCATGAAAAAAATAATCCTAATAACAACCATGGTCCTGGCCTGTATCAGCCTAAGGGCCCAAACCGAGGCTGAACTCAACGCCTGGAACGACGTTAACATTTACGAAATCAACAAGGTAACGCCTAGGACCGATGTGATCCCAAGGTTTGAGCTGCCGCAATGCCTCAACGGGGACTGGAAATTCTGTTGGGTGGACAGCCCCAGCAAAGCTCCTGAAGGCTTCTTTAAGATGGATTATGACGCCTCTGGGTGGAATACGATCAAAGTGCCGGCTAACTGGGAACTCAACGGTTATGGCACACCGATTTACGTGAATGTCGACAACGAGTTCCGTCCGAATAATCCGCCATATGCCCCAACGGTTGATAATCCTGTTGGGTGCTATCTGACTGATTTTGAAATTCCTAAGTATTGGAAGAATCGTTTGACTTTCATCAATTTTGGAGCGGTGAAATCGGCATTCTATATTTGGGTAAACGGTCAGTTTGTGGGCTATTCTGAAGATGCCAAGACCAATGCGGAGTTTGACCTTACCCCTTTTGTCAAAGAGGGAAAGAACACATTGGCTTTGAAAGTCTACCGCTTCTCCAACGGTTCTTACTTTGAATGCCAGGACTTCTGGCGTCTCAGCGGTATTGAGCGTGATGTGGTGCTTTACTCAAAGCCTAAATTAAATGTCTTTGATTATCAAGTTAATGCCGGTTTGGATAAGACATACAAGAATGGCACTTTCGAGATTACTGTGAAGTTACAGAGTGACACGGAAAAGATTACAAATAATGCTTTTATAATTGTTGATGTCCATAGAGACACGCAAGGAGATGTGTTCGGACATACATGGTATACGATTAAAAAGAATCTTAACGGAGTGACGTTCAATCCTGCGGAAGATGGCTATTATTATGCAGATGTCACTCTGAGTCCGGATGAAAATGAGATTTGGAGGGTGTATCCATGGTCGGCGGAAAACCCTAACTTGTATAAATTGGACATTGCTCTTTATGATGGGAAAAAGAGAACTATCGAAAGGCTGTCATCATCTATCGGCTTCCGTACCGTGGAAATCAAGGATGGTAAGTTGCTGATTAATGGACAGTATGTATTAATCAAAGGAATAAACCGTCATGAGCATGATCCTTACACGGGTCATGTGATTAGCCGGGAATCGATGGAGAAGGACATCGCCTTGATGAAACAGTTGGGTATCAACACAGTACGCACCTGCCACTATCCAGATGATCCGTATTGGTATGAACTCTGCGACAAATACGGCCTCTACGTTTGGGATGAGGCCAACTGTGAGTCGCATGCCCAGGGCTACGGGGAGAAGAGCCTCGCCAAGGATCCGCAATACCGCGATATGATTTGGTCGCGCAACCGCAACATGCTGGAACGCGACAAGAACCATCCATCAGTCATAATGTGGTCCATGGGTAACGAATGCGGCAACGGTGTCAATTACGAATACACCTACGACTGGATGAAAAAACGCGACGCTTCACGGCCTGTGACCTACGAACGGGCTATTTATGATCGCAATACAGATGTCATTGGTCTGATGTATGCCAGTCCCAAATACTTGCAACGCTTTGTGGATGAGGGACTTGATTCGCTGCATCGTCCTTTCATTATGGTGGAATACTGTCACGCCATGGGCAATAGCATGGGCGGACTGCAGGACTATTGGGATGTGATTGAGGCCAACGAGCAACTGCAGGGAGGCTGCATTTGGGACTGGGTCGACCAAAGCTTTATCGTCCACGACAGTGTGAAAGATGTGGATTGGTTGGCGGTCGGTGGCGATTTCGGTCACGCCTATGGGGTGGGCGACGATGACGCCTTCTGCGCCAACGGGGTGGTCTCCTCGGATCGTACTCCGCACCATCATGCGGCCGAGGTGAAGAAGGTGTACCAACCCATCAAGTTCAAACCCATTGATGTAACCGTTGGAGAGTTTGAGGTAACCAATTGGTATTCATTTACTAATCTATCTTCATTTGAAGTAAGTTATAGGATTTTTACAAATGTAAAAACCATTCATGAAGAGGTGCTGGATTTGGATTTGAAACCTTTTGAAACCAAACGTTTCAACATCCAGCGCTTCCGTAGTTACGGACAACCCGGGGAAGAGTTCTTTGTTCGTTTCTCCGTGAAACTCAAAGGGGAACAACCTTCTTTGCCCAAAGGAAGTGAGATAGCCTACGATTGTTTCAAGCTGGATTATCCTTCGGAAGAGAAGTATGTCAGGGAAAACCAAGGCGAGGTGAAAGTCTATCCGACCGATGACGGCACCCTCACCATTCAAGGGAAGGACTTCGGTCTGAAGTTGGATGAAAGAACGGGTTTTGTTTCATCATATGTATTTGAGGGACAAAAAATTATAACCGATTACTTAAAGCCTAACTTTTGGCGTGCTCCCACGCTAAACGATGAGGTGGATCGCCATGGAAGCCAGGTCTGGAAGCAGGCGGGATTGGACCATTTGAAGGCCGAGCGACAGTCAACTGAGACCGAGACGCTGAAGGATGGACGCTTGCAAATCCATCAGACGATCCAAATGAAAGATGCCGCTGGAAATCTTCAAATCGTTGTCAATCAGTTCTATATCATCTCTGGAGATGGTGAAGTTGCCGTGGCAACCCGGGCCGAGATGGTGGGCGATGTGAGTTATGTTCCCAAAGTCGGTATGCAGATGCACCTTCCGAAGGACTTCGTCAGTCTCCGTTACTTCGGTAAAGACGCTGAAAACTACCCCGACAGGAACGCTGCGGGGACCTATGGGGTATATTCTTGTAAAGCTTTAGATAACTTTGAACAACATATTGTTCCACAAGATAATAGCAATCATTCTGATGTGCGTTGGATGTCGGTGGAAAGCCATAAAATGCCCATCGGATTAATGATTACTTCCTCTCAGCCATTCAACTTTAGCATGTATCCTTATTCGGATGAAAACTTGACCAAGGCGCGTCGCATTAATCAATTGGAAGAGGCCGATTTCATGACCTTGAATGTGGATGCGCTGCAATCTGGTTTGGGTACGGCCACTTGTGGACCTGATACGGATGAAAAGTATCTTTTGAAAGAGAAATACTATGAATATGTGGTCTGCCTGAGGCCCTATCCCGTTGGCAAACAGGATCCTGCGGAACTTTACCATTATCAGGTTCCATCATTCGACTCGTTGTTTGCCGCCGTGCCCTATGTTTATCCTAAATATGAACGTCGTTACATCAAGAATACCACTTTTGTGAACGAGCCTGCCCCGAATTATTCGGAGAACAAGGAAACCGCCTTGATGGATGGCAAGAAAGGTATTGTGGGTGGTTATTATTGGGATAACTGGCTGGGATTCAACGGCGTGGACATGGAGGCGACCATCGAGTTGACGGAGGCTTTCGACATTCGTATGGTGAAGATTGGCGTCGCCCACAAGCCTGAGAGCTGGGTGGTATGGCCAAAAGGGGCTTGGGTAGCGTTTTCGAAGGACGGGAAGACCTATACGGAATGGAAGCGTGCATCGTTCCCCGACTACAATGCGCCCGATCCCATGGCTTCGTTAGGTCGAGTCGAGGCCCGGGCCAAGGTCAACGAGAAACAGGTCAAGTTCTTGAAAGTCAAGGTAGAAAACCAAGGTGTTCTTCCCAACTGGCATCCGAATGCCGGGGAGAAAGCTTGGATTATGGTGGACGAGATTGTTGTGGAATAAAAGGTGACGCCGCTTCGCGTCATTGCGAGCGGAGAGCAACGGAGCGAAGCAATCCAACCTGACCCTAACAAAGATAGTTCAGGTTGGATTGCTTCGTCGTTCCTCCTCGCAATGACGGTTCAGGTTGGATTGCTTCGTCGTTCCTCCTCGCAATGACGGTTCAGGTTGGATTGCTTCGTCGTTCCTCCTTGCAATGACGGTTCAGGTTGGATTGCTTCGTCGTTCCTCCTCGCAATGACGGTTCAGGTTGGATTGCTTCGCTCCGTTGCTCTCCGCTCGCAATGACGTTACCAGTCGACGGATTGGCGTTGCACTGGCATCGTCATACAGCGTGCGCCGCCGCCACCGCGTGAGAGCTCGTTGCCCTCGAAGGTGACCACGCACTTCTTATAGCTATTAATGTTGACCTTGCCATTGCATACGTCAGCGGCGGTGAGCACGTCGAAACCGGCGTCATTAATGGCTTGAATCGTATGGGTGTTACGGGCGTAGCCGAGGAATTTGCCGGGGGCGAAGCAGAAGAAGTTGGTGCCGCTGTGCCATTGCTCGCGTGCGGGGAAGAAACTGTCGCCTCCGCCGCCGCAGAAGATGGGCTCTACGGGGACGCCGAGTTTGTTCAAGGCGACCACCAGGTTGGGTTCTTCCTGACCGACAGCCTTTTGTCCGTCGATGGTGATGTGGAAGGTCTTGTATTGGCTGCCCATGATGACGGGTTCGTAGGCCATGCAGCGGTCCACGTTGAGCATGGTGAACACCATGTCGAGATGGATGAACGACTCGGGTTTCAGAGGCAGTTCTTGGAAAATCAGATGTTTGACGCCCGGTTTGGTCTTGAGGTGCTCGACCAGGGCATTAATGCCATGCATGTTGGTACGGGCGCTCATGCCGCTGAGCACGATGTCGTCGCGGACGATGTGGATGTCGCCGCCTTCCATGATGCCGGGTTCGGTGGCGCTGTATTTCATGGCCGGGTTGATGACCTCGCCGTCGAACAGCGGATGGCACTTGTAGATGGTCTCCAGGATCATCGTCTCCCGGGCGCGCACCTTGGTGGCCATGTTGCTGATCATCAAGTTGTTGAACATGGTGAAGGAGGCGTCTCTCATGAAGAAGAGGTTGGGCAAGGGCATCAGGGAGAAGTAGTTGCCGTCGACCGACTTGATGTCGTTCAGGTGAACGCCTTCGATGAGGGACTTGGACAGGGTCTCGGCCTCCATGTCTTTGAGGTAATCCGAAAGATAAGCTACGTTTTCGGCCTTGCAGATACGGTCGACCAGGTTGTTCTTGACGCTGTCGTTATGCAGGATGTCGGTCAGAAGGTCGCCGATTTCGTGCACTTTGGCCACCTTTTGCAACACGCCTTTGAAGTATTTGTGTTCTTTTTGTGCGACTTGCAGGTTGAGGATGTCGCTGTATAAATAGTCGTGAGCCGTCTCGGGAGTCATGTTCTCCAGCTCGGGCCCGGGGGTGTGTACCAATACGTGTTCCAACTTGCCGATTTCGGAGTTGACACATACGGTTACTCGGTCTGAATCCATAAAAAAAGCTTTAGAAATTTGGCTGCAAAGGTACGAAAAATTTTGAATCGGGTCAATACAATTCAAGAAATTCGTACGTGTTGCCCATGGCATTGAGGAACTTGATGAAATCCTCGTTGCGGATTACGATGGTAGCGGTGTTGTCGTTCGGGTGGAAGCTCAGGCGTTCGGCATTCTTGAGGTTTTGGTCGATAAAGACATGGACGTGGTGTTCGGTGTCATTAATCAATCCAAAAGGGGAGACACTGCCGGGCTTCAGGCCGAGGTATTTCTCCATGCGGGCTTCGGAGGCGAAGGTGAGCTTGCCTTGATGCAGACGGTGTTCCAGGTCGTGGATGTCCATCTGATGCATGCACTCGAACAGTACGAGATAGTGCTTGTTGCCTTTATGGTTCCTGAAAAACAGGTTCTTGCAATGGGTGGAGTCGAATTCCTTCCAGTAATTAATGGCTTCCTCGATAGTGGGGATGGGCGGATGGAAGTGGATGTCGAATTCGATGCCAAGGTTTTTCAGCGTGTCAACGACCTTTTGTTGACGGTCGCTCATGGGGTGAGTGATGTTATCTGAGTGCATGGGCAGTATAAGATTTATCGCATTTCATTAATTCTTCGGGTGTGCCTTCAAAGACGATGTTGCCACCTTCGTTGCCGCCTTCGGGACCGAGGTCGATGACCCAGTCGGCTGCTTTGATGACGTCGAGGTTGTGTTCGATGACGATTAATGTGTGACCGTTGTTGATTAATGCCTGGAACGAGTCGAGCAACTTGCTGACGTCGTGGAAATGCAGTCCCGTGGTGGGTTCGTCGAAGATGAACATGGTGAGTTTTTCCACGCTGCCTTTCACAAGGAAATAGGCCAGCTTCACGCGTTGGGCCTCGCCGCCGGAGAGGGTGCTGGAGGGCTGACCGAGTTTCAGGTAGCCCAGTCCCACGTCTTGAAGGGGCTTCAATCTATTAATGATACGTCCCACAGTGGGATTGTTGCGGTCTGAAGAGGTGTTGAAGAACTCGATGGCTTGGTTGACGGACATGTTGAGGATGTCGGAGACGTCCTTGCCGTCGTATTTGATTTCGAGCACTTCCTCCTTGAAGCGCGTGCCGTGGCATACTTCGCAAGGCAGGGTGATGTCGGCCATGAACTGCATCTCGATCTTGGTGACGCCTTCGCCTTCGCAGTTGTCGCAGCGACCGCCGGGCATGTTGAACGAGAAGTAGGAAGGCTTGATGCCGCGCAGTTTGGCCAGTTTCTGGTCGGCGAAGAGGGCGCGGATCTCGTCGTAGGCCTTCAGGTAGGTGACGGGGTTGGAGCGTGACGACTTTCCGATGGGGTTCTGGTCGATGAACTCCACGGCTTGGATTTGCGACAGGCTGCCTTCCAAAGCGTTGAAGCTGCCGCATTTGTCGGCCGTTTCGCCTAGATGGCGGCGCAAGGCAGGGAAGAGGATGTCCTTTACCAGGGTGGACTTGCCCGAGCCGCTCACGCCGGTGACCACGGTCAACACGTTGAGGGGGAACTTCACGTCGATGTTCTTCAGGTTGTGCTGACTGGCCCCTGTCACGGTGATGTAGTTGTGCCAGCTGCGGCGATGGGTGGGGACGTTGATGCTTTTATGGCCCGTGAGGTACTGTCCCGTCAGGCTTTCGGGGCATCGGGCAATGTCCTCGTAGGTGCCTTGGCACACCAGCTCGCCGCCGAACTCGCCTGCCAGGGGACCGATGTCGATGATATGGTCGGCACTGCGGATGATGTTCTCGTCGTGTTCCACTACGATGACGGTGTTGCCGATGTCGCGGAGGCGTTTCAGCACTTTTATTAATCGATCGGTGTCGCGTGAGTGCAGGCCGATGCTGGGTTCGTCGAGGATATAGGTGGAGCCCACCAAACTGCTGCCGAGCGAGGTGGCCAGATTAATGCGTTGCGACTCGCCTCCGGAGAGCGTGTTGGAGAGGCGGTTCAGGGTAAGGTAACCCAACCCGACATCCAAGAGGAATTCCAACCGGTTATTGATCTCTATTAATAGGCGTGAGGCGATCTTTTGGTCGTTTTCATCAAG
>CAJOIF010000056.1 GCA_905234765.1 uncultured Bacteroidales bacterium | reverse complement strand
AATGCTGGCATGAGTGATTTTCCCATCCACGGGGCAAAGCACGGGCGTCCACAAAGGCGCGCCAATAATCAAACGATCAAAATTCAACTCGGCTTGGGTTACGCCATCGGCCACTCCGATGTAATCCTGCGGACGATAGAGGATGCCCTCGCCAGCCTGCTTTCCAGAAATAGGCCAAAGATAGTTTTCCTGCCCGATGGCAAAGTTGCCCATGAGCAGCAATGCGAAAATGATGGATATTGTTTTCATAGTTTGAACCGTTTTGGAATCTGAGTACAAAAGTAATCAGCTTGTCAAGGGTAAAAAAAGGCAGTCCAAACTATTTTTGTTTTTTAAAACTACAATTGGCTGATAATAAATAAGATACAATAAGCCCTATTCCAAACTATATCACTGCCTTCCAGTGGCGATGAGAACTTTCATGACGATATCGATAAATATCATTTTCCATTATCTCTTTCATTTTGATATGATTTCCACTTCTCCGGAATGGTCAAATCAAAATTCGACTCTTTTATATGTACAATATCAGGCAAAAGACACTGACGAAATCTTGACTCATAGCGTTCCAAGTTGATAACTCGCGAAGTACTAATGCTACACAAACTATTGGAATGGTGAAAGGGAGGGAAAAAAACAAACACTTTAGTCCCTGTTTGCAAAGCTAATTCAATAGCAGGAATCATGTCACTATCAGCAGAAACCACAATAGCTATATCACAAAGATGGTTGTTGGCATCGTTTACGATTTGTGTGGCAATTCGGACATCCGACTCCTTTTCCTCGTATGTTTGGATCAAATAACCGCAGTTAAAGCAAGTTATGGTCTTTCGTAGATATTTTCCCAAAATCAATCGAAATTTTGGATTTTCCTTATTGGCTTGAAAAAAAGCATTTTGTCGCAATGCTTTATCCGTATTGTTGGGTCTAGCTGAAAAATACTTCACGCACACCAATTCCTGGTCTGGCTTCATGAATTTTTCGAATAATTTTATCACATCAAGCCAATAGTAACGTCTCCATTGACGGTTCTTTTTCAGGCCATAATAGAAATTAAAGCCATCAACATATATTATAACTTTCTGTTTTTCCATCGTATTCAAAAAAAAGCCCACTTTGAGGGTGGGCAAGCCTTAGTATATTCCACCTAAGGGGGATTCGGATGCAAATATACGCACTATTTTTGAAAAGTCAAGAGTTTTGACTATATTTTTTTATAAATTTAGGTAAATTCACTCATCTTCTTTCGCCGCCGACCCCTAATTTTATCCACCATATTCACGGTAGTGCCGAGGTAATCCGCCTCCTCTTGGCGCGAGAGTTTGAAATACGAGAGAATATACGATTTCCGCTCATCCTCCTCCAAGTCGGGGTATTTTTGTTGCAGGGTTGCCATCAAGTCGGGATAGAGCTGGTCAACCACCTCCAGCATCGCTTCCCAATGGTCTTTGTCACCATAGACAGAAGCCTCCAAGTCTTTGAGAAGATGAGCTTTCTTGTCATTCTTCAGGTAGATGTCCAAAAACAGCATCACCCGCTGCTCTTTTTCCAGAGCCTCTGAAAGTCGATCAGCATAATTTTGCTGGAGTTGCTCGTGTTCGGCATCCTTTTGTGCCAAGGCCTTGTTCTGCTGCTTGAAATGGAACAGTTCGGCGTTGATCTTGGCTTCACGCTTCCTACGCCTAGCCAAACGGACTTGCGAGATTAAGAAAGCCACTAAAACCAAAACGGCCAATCCACTGATAAGGATGATAACGCGTTGTTTGTGAATGATTTTTTCGTTCAACTCGTTCTGCATCACCGCAGTGTCATATTTTTGGCTGATAAGTTCGAGGTTGTTCTTTCGTTCCTCTAAATAGCGATGCACATCGCCTTTATCAAACTGGTATCTATATTCGCAAGCTTTCTCATAGTCACCGCGCATCTCGGCAAAATTGGCGAGTGTCCCATAGTAATACCAAGTATCCCCATTGGGATTGCAACCATCTGGGTTTAAACGGGTTACAATCTCCTCCAATTGCCCATAACAATAGGCCATCGAATCCATGTTGCCCATCTTATAATAGATGTTTCCCATGTCGTGGTAATAATATATCAACACACTGTCACTCACCTCGGGAAGGTAGGTCTGAAGGAACTGCCGCAGGTAATCGCCAGACTTTTCCAAATCCTTAGCGTTGAAACACTTCACGTGAAAAGCGGATAAGACCCAACGTTTGGCTTCAATCGTGCCACTTCGTTCCGCATAGTCCATTGCCCGATTCAAATAGAACTCCGCACTGTCGAATTGCTTATGGAATTGGTAGTAATCGCCCAAAGCTGTCATAACCCTGACACGCTCAGTGTAATCATCGCCAAAGCCTTCGTCGGCAGCCTTCAACAACGAAACGAACTCTTTTTCATCAGAAAAAACGCCCAAGCATTTCGCAATATTGAACCGCGCATGAGCCACGGTCAGCGTGTCGTCAGCCAAAAGGCCGTAATGCTCTGCCTCCTTGAACAACCGCATCGCCTTGGAAGAGTTGCCCGAGTCCTGTTGCACCTTGCCTTGTTCCAAGGCATCTTGGGCGGCTTGCTTCACATCTTGTGGCATGGGATGACAGGCGGCCAAAGCCACTCCCAACCAGAATAGCCCAATTATAAAAGCACATGGGCTGAAAGCATGAAAAAGAGGTTTATTACCGCTCCCCATCGCCTAAATCGATTGAGAAAGTCACTGGAAGGCTCTGTGCGCACACCACGCCGACGCCGTTTTTCACGTTCGAATACACCTGGCTGGGTTCGGTGAACAAACCCAACGGCCCGTCCTCAATGGAGGTGGAGGAGGAGTATGATTTCTTGAACTGATACAGAGCATAATCCGCCTTTGTCACTTCCAGCACAAATGGTTCAAAATAGACATCTGTATAAATAGGCATTTCCAAGGACACGGCATACTGGTTCCCGTCAAAATAGGAGTCGTTGAACAGGTTGTAGGGACCATTGGCGTAGTAATTGCCCCCGCCGAACAAGTCATCCACATGCACGATGTCCATAAATTCGGAAAAGACCGGATCGGTGGTGACAAACCCCGCTAAGCCGTCCTTGGGGAAGAGGTTGTAGTAATCCTTGCCGGCAGGGTCGTCGACCACCAATGAGAAATAAATGGTCTTTCCACCATAGCCGTCGGTGTTTCCGGTAATGCGCACGGTGTCGAAACTGATGACATTGGGCATGGCGGGCATGGTGGTTTCGGCCACCGCCGTCTTCTCAAACTCGCTCGAACTCACCTCGAAACGGAGCGCATCGCCTTCGCGGAGAATGTATTCACCTTCGCAATAAACGAAAGCATAACGCGGCCGTTCCACCTCCTCGCCCATGCCGTTTTCATTGGCAATCCAATAGGTCTCCCAGATGATTGAATCACGTACTTGGAGCGACTCCTTGAACACCCCGTTCACGTAAAGGTCGGCATGGACGTCCTTCACACGGAAGTCCTTCTCGACTTCGGCATAGAAAGAGCTTTTCTCCACGCACAGACGGGCCGGTTCGCCCACATGCTGGACGCCGTTCACCACGAGCAAGGGATCGGGCTCGATGTCGGAATACAATATTTCTTTTTCACATGACGAAACAAGGGTCATGAGAATGATTGCAACGATTATTCTGATTGGATTTTTCATAGTGTTACCATTTATATTGCCAGCTTACTGTTGGGATGATTGGGAAAAGGCATATTTGGCGTAAAGTCTTTATCCTCCTTGTCGTCCCATCGCCCATCTCCACCTCTTGTTCGTGAGGATACACGATGAAGGGGTTGTTGTGGCACAGGGTGTTGTAGACATTAATGCTAAAGATGCGTTCGCAATGTTTCTTCTGCTTGTGGAAGTTGGCCACCAGGTCGAGACGTTGGTAGCTGTTGTAGCGGTAGTTGTTGCGGCTTTCGATATGGGAAACCGTCGGCGGGTCATAATAACTGGACCCCTGTCCAAAAATACCCAGTCCATGGTAGCCTTGCATGGGTAACGTGGCGCAGTTGCCCGTGCTGTAGATCCAGGTGGCGCCCACATCGATCCAATCGTTGATATCGTACATCAGCACGATGTTCAGGTCGTGGCGCCGGTCGTACTTGGCGGGAAACACCTCGCCGAAGTTCAACTCCTGGCCGGGACGGTCGAAGCGGCGGTTGGCGTGCGCCCAAGTGTAGCCCACCCAGCCGGTGAACTGGCCCACCTGCTTTTGTGCGAAGAGCTCGATGCCATACGACCAGCCGTCGCCCATCACCACCTTGCCGTCCCAACTGGTCTGGTCGAGCGAGAAGAAGGAGGCACCATCCTTGTACTCCAACACATTGTTCATCTTCTTGTAGTAACCCTCTACCGAGAACTCGAAGCCTTTCCAGTCGTAAAAGGCGCCCACGGCCACCTGATGGGCGTTCATCGGGATGACGTCGCCCGTGACGGGCACCCAGAGGTCGGTGGGCAGGCTGATGGCGTTGCTCGAGAGCAAGTGGATGTACTGGCTCATATAGGCATAGCCCGCCTTCAACGAGAAGTTTTCCGTCACCAAGGCCCTTGCGCTCAATCGAGGCTGTAGGCTGTGGTAGGTCTTGTGGTCGACGCTGAAAGTGGAGTAGTGGAGTCCGGCGTTCACCTTCAGGAAGCCGCTAACGTCCCAGTTGTCTTCCAAATAAAGGTCGGTCTCCAAGGCTTTGATGCGTTCATCGCTCGACACGCTGTCGAAGGCATAGCTGTCGCCTTCCTTCAGATGGATGGCGGTGGTGGTGGGACTGTACGTATGATGGGTGAGGTTGGCGCCGAACTTCACGTCGTGGTTCTCAAAAGGTTTGTAGTCGAAGTCGGCTTTGGCGCTATAGTCGTAGATGCCCGAATGCAGCCCCATGTCCATGCTTTCAGAGAAGTTGTGGTTGGGGTAGGTCGTCTCGCTCGAGAAGCCGCCGCCCATGTAGTGGCGGTATTGGGTGTAGGCACCCGTGACGTTCATGAAAAGGTTGGGCTGGATGACGTGGTTCCAGCGGAGGGCGGCGATGCGGTTGCCCCATTTCCAGTCGAGGTTCAGCTTCTCCAACCCGGTGCCCACGCCATAATAGGGGTCGTCGAGGTTTTCCTTGTACTTCGTGTTGACATACACCTTGTCGTCGCCCGAGTAAAGGCTGAAGAAGAGGCGGTCCTTGTCGGAGAACTTATGGTTGAGCTTCAGATTGAGGTCGTAGAAGTAATAACCACCCCAGGCGGAGCTGCTCCCCTTTTCGGCCTGTTGCTTCACCATGATGTTCATGATGGGCGCGGTGAACAGGTCGTAATAAGTGCGACGGAACGAGAGATTGAACGAGGTCTTGCCCTTGATGATGGGACCTTCCACATTGAACTTCGAGGCGATCAAGCCGATGCTGAGGTTTCCGTGATACTCATACATGTCACCGTCTTTCATGCGCACGTCGACCACCGACGAGAGGCGGCCTCCGAATCGTGCCGGGAAGTTGCCTTTATATAAGGTCACATTTTTGATGGCGTCAGAGTTGAAGGCCGAGAAGAAGCCTGCAGCGTGGTTCACGTTGTAAAGCGGAACACCGTCGAGAAGGATCAGGTTCTCGTCGGGACCGCCGCCGCGGACGTACATGCCCGCCGAGCCCTCAGTACCCGACTGAACACCCGGCATCAGCTGCAAGGCTTTGATCACGTCCGACTCGCCAAACAGCGCTGGTACCTTCTTCAACTGCATCACCGGCAACTCGATGGTGCTCATCTGGGTACCCTTCACGTTGCTCTCGATGGCCCTTGCGGTGACGGTCACCTCGTTCAGCAGGTTCGACTGTGTCAAGGCAATGTGGATGACCGTGTCTTTTTTCAGTTCAAACTGGGCTTGGTAAGGCTCAAAGCCCACAAACGAAGCTCTGAAGTCCACCTGGCCCTCGGCCAGCTTCAAGGTGTAATACCCGTAGTTGTTGGTCACGGAGCCTTTCATGGTGGCGGCATCGTACACCGAGGCTCCCAGCAAGGTCTCTTGGCTCTTCCCATCAGTCACATATCCGCTGATGGTGTGTGATTTGGAGGGGCTTTGCGCCATCGCCGTCGGCAAAAACAGCGACAGTAGCCATAAAAACAGAAAATACCTCTTCATATTAAACCGTTTTCGTTTTTTTCAAAACGCAAAGATACTCCTAAAAAGTATCGGAAAAACGGAATCCAACCGACAATCCACTTTTTTCTCAAGGATTGGCTTTGTGAATCAACAGGTTACAAGAAGGTTTTCCACTTTTTTTATTCGCCATTAAGACAAAACGGCCAATTGTAGGGATGCACCGGACGCACAGAAAAGCCCTCATTTCGGGGAGCGGTGGCCGGGATGACATCAAGGTCGGCACCGATGCTGAAATTCCACGCACTGGTCGGATCGTCTGTATTGAGCGAATTCAACCAGTAGTTGCCGGCGGGCAGGAAAATGCTGTTGCCATTGTTCGCCTCGAAAAGAACACCGTCCATGCCGTTTAGGTTAGTCCAAGTTTGCGTGGTGTTTTGGTATAGCTCCTGCCATTGTTCCTTGCTTGGGATCCGCGGTCCTTGGTTGGTGTCGAAGTTGCACCAGCCGGCATCATCGGAAGTCTGCAACACCGTCAAAGTGTCAGTGAAATGGTTGTAACCATAGTCGGGATTGTTGCAGTACTTGGTCAATTGGTTGGCAACTCCATTGCAGTATTCATAATTCGCCCAATTGTAAGTGGACTTGGGAGCGGTTTCTCCCCAAGCATAATAATTGCCAAGGACTTCGGGCTTGTTGGTTCCCACGTTGCAGTTGGCCCACATAGTGCGGCTTGGCAAACCGAGGTCGACATATTCTTCTTTTTTCCTCATCACCACATTGTGTTCCTGTGAGGCGATCCAACGGTCCACGTGATAACTTTGCACGTAGTGGTATCCTGACTTTTCGATATCCAACTGATAGGAATAATCGTCGTTGTTGTCAAACTGGATTGAATAATAGCCGCTTTCATCCGTCTTCCCGTGAATGCCTGTCCCAACGTAAAATCCCATCAAGTTCATGCGCGATATGCACATCAGGTCAAGGCTCACATTCTCAATAGGTTTTCCATCCTCATCGGTGATATGGCCGCTGATGGTGATGGTCTCGGGGGCTTCATATACTATTTTGCTACAGGAGCCGCAAAGCAGCATCGCTGCTATAAAGATTAATGATTTGATGGTCGTTTTCATAACTGGTTGGTTTTTAATGTTTAAAGTCGTATCCCAATAGAATTCCCGCTCTGAGCTGTTTGCCGCCCAAATCGCCTAAGAAGTTGTTCGCGTCTTTGCTGGAGGTTGAGCCCACATAAATTGTCCCAAAGAAGCCTTTATAGAAGTTCCACTTATAACCCGCGGTGAAAGAGAAGCCACAGAGGTCCCTAACCCTCACTCGGTCTTGTGTTTCCATGTAGCGGTATTTTCCCAGGACACCATAGTTAACGCCAACGAAAAGTCCTTTGAAGACATAGCCTTTCACCCCGACATCGAATCCCAACCGAGGATTGCCGCTGACGATTTCCAGACCGTCGAAAGCCCTATAGGTGTATGCGGTTCCGAGGGCGGCATTGACTGAAATGAATTGATAACGTATTTCGGTTCCTATTCCAACCGTTCCTCCTAAATTGGTGTAGTTTCCCCAACCGGCATACACCGAAGGTTTGATTTGCGCCATGGCTTGCAGACTGAAAAGCAAGGCGAAGGCCATGATGACCCAAATGTGCTTTTTGAAATGGTTTGTTTTCATACTCGTTTTCATTTGAAGTACTCGGCAAAAGTACAACATAATAACATTTGTTAAGGGATTTTATGATGCCCTCGGGGATTTGTCCCTATCTTTTTAGGCCTTTTTGTTTATATATAATTGGAAATCAAATATTAAAAGTCCTGAAGATTGGAGCGCTGTCCTTATGAATTATTAGACCTGAATAGTTCATCCCGCTGCTCAAAAAAAGAAAATTGTATTATTTTACTTGTTATTTTACCAGAAAAGTGTATTTTTTCGGATAGAAATTATGAGGAAAAGTGTATGTTAAAAAGGAAGATTCAAACGGAAATCGCTGATTATCTGGATAATGAATCTGCTTTGATCTTATGCTCAAAACCCAAGGTAAGAAGGTAGCCGAAGAACCCCCCACCCCAAGAATGGGTTTGGCCTCCTTCGGTCCAATGCGTAGGAGCACCTAATTGCACTTGCCCTCCAATGCGGAGATGATCGTTTTCTGACAGACGAATGCGCCCGCCTAATTCCACCT
>CAJOIF010000055.1 GCA_905234765.1 uncultured Bacteroidales bacterium | reverse complement strand
CCCATTCTTATGATTTGACAATGGGTTTTTGCGAAAACTTTTCAACATAGTTACGAACAATTTCGGGTGAATATGGCTGGTCTGTCCTGATGATGGCGAACATGGTTAGAATGAGTTTGGCTCGGATAGCGTTTATTACAGACATTGGGTTCTTACCTTCTGCCACTTTCCTTTGATAATATTCGGTGAAATGGCCATGTTTGCATCGTCTCGCCGCAGCAAGGGCGCACATATGAAGTAGGGCTTTTAGATCCTTGTCAGCTCGCTGTGAGATTTTGTTTCTAGAATGTATGCTTGTGCCTGATATATATGCGAATGGTGCGGTTCCCGCATGACAGCAGAACTTTCTGCCGTTCTCGAAGAGGGTGAATCCCTTGGTGACGGCAATCATTTGTAACGACATCTGCCTGCCTACACCAGGAATCGTTTCCAACAAAGCAGCTTGATGTCTCAAGGTCTCGTTCTCACTTACCAGCCTCTCTATCTCCTGTTCCGTCTCTAACACGAGTTTGTCGTATAGCTGTATGAGTTTCTTCAGCCGTTTGGCCTTGGCTTTGTACACAACAGGGTCGGTGTAGTCCTTTTGGTCATGGAGCTGTCCTTGGAGCTTTGCCCTCTCAACCACATAGTCCGTGCGTTCCGACAACAAGCTTTCCAAAGCCTCAAGTTCGTGGGTCGGCACGCTGTAGTAGCGAGCGTCCTGTCGGTTCTTGAAACCATATTCCGCTATCCTTCGCGAGTCCTCCTTGTCGTTTTTGCCACGCTTTTTGCGTGCCTCACACTTGATGTTGTACCCGCTTTCGAGCCATAGGTCAACCTGCTTGTTCCGACACGCAATGGTTAGTGGATAGATGTAATGTCCCGTGTACTCGGCGCATACCATCAAGTCACACCTGTCGATGAGGTATAAATCCATCAGTTCTTGAAGTTGATCTTCTATGGCCGCAATCTCATTTTCCACACGATGGTATGAGACGACCTCCGTACCTTGCATTAGACACCAGTCGGTACTTTTTTTGCTGATGTCGATTCCGATTACTGTGTTTTTCATATCTTTGCAATGCCTTTAATATTCCCGGAAGGAAGGATGCCTTGGGCCGTGCCTGAAGGCCTTAACGCGGAAGCGCACATTCTTATTTGGGTTGATGGTCCAAGAAGGGCGGCTGGAACCATAAAGGGAGGTAGGACTTTTCTCCAGGCCAAGGATTTGGTTGTCCAGCTGCCTCCTTTCTTCCAATGTTTATTATGAAGTTTCATTATATCTTTCACGGCAAAAATACGTCTTTTCAATAAAAGGCGGCTGGAACCATAAGGGGAGGTAGGGCTTTTCTCCAGGCCAAGGTATTGGTTGTCCAACCACTTCCTTTCTTCCAAATATTTATTATATGGTTTCGCATTATCTTTCACGACAAGAATATCCCTTTTGAATTAACGCTGCAAATCTAAGGCTTTCAAGGAGTTCCGCCCCCAGCGAAGCGTTTGTCTTGTGGCCGTCAGTGCTCCGGGCTACCATTCCGCTACGCCCACGGTTCGTACCTCTCTGTGGTCTCCGCTACATTAACGCCTCTCCGCGCTGCCGTCCCCTGCGCCTGCTCGCATCGCTTAGGTGGCTCCACATCGTGTTCATCCCAACCAGCCGCACAAGCCTAAGCTGCTGGCATTCGCCGCTTCGGTCGCTACACGGGCGTTTTCACCTCCGCAAACGATGCTCCCTCAGCTTCATCGAGAGCGTCCAACCCTTCGCGCCCTGACAACTACCTTCCGCTCCGACGGGCAGACAATGGCTCCGTAAACTCCGCCGTTGTCTGCTCGCTCCGCTACAGTCCGTCGTCAGGTCGCCCAACCGCACCAGCCACACCATCGCTGGAAAGCCACACTTAAAAAGAAGCTTGTTGTGCCGTAGTCGGTCGCGCCGTCTCTCACCCACAAAACGCCTGTTCCGCTCACCTACGCGGCCAATACCAGCAGCCGCACCCCTGAACGAAGGCTCCGATGTCTTGCATTTGATGTTATTTCGAAATAAGAATCAAAAGAGCATCAATTGTTAATGTTCAAGCAATATCACACATTTCATTGGGAAGAAACAATTTTATAAGATAGTTTTTCTTCGTTTTGGAAAAAAACATATTTTTGCAAGTTAAATAATTGTATTTATGTGTTTCGAAGAAACGGGATTGTTTTTGAGTTTTATTTCGTATCCGTTCTATGTCGACGGGAAAAACCTTTATAATACCACCCTTAAATCATCGTTTATAGAACACAAGAAGGCCCTCAGGCTTTACGACCCAAGTGCCGAAAACGATGATAGTTTATACATTCCTGCGGCATATCGCATGTTCGGGAGCCACGGATTAGTTGTTATGTCGCTGGTCGATGACTATAATTTCTTTCATCGTCATTTTAATAAGAATCACCTTCAGACGTTGTTGAAAAATCAAGACAACACCGTATTCGATTACAACAGCGTGATTGTATCTGGCGTGACCGAAAGTAACGGAGAATCGCTTGAGCAGAAAGCAAAAAAGAGTTTCTTGCTTCAAGAAAAAAAGTTTCCGTATGTCGGCATTATTCGCATCAAGGTAGACCATCGAGTGCTTCGCGGCCAAGGTCACGGCATAGAGACCTTGCGAAAAATTAAGGACCAAATCGATGCTTTGGCTAAAAGCCATTTGGCCAAGTGGAGTTGTAGTGCCAAACACATCACCATAGATTGTTTCAACAACGACGAGCTTACCACCATAGCATTTTCTGATAGCCTTTTATATTTGTTTGACTTTTTGGGCGAAGTGCGAGGCATAAAAAACTCAAATGAAAAAATCCAGCAGGAATACTCCGACACTCCAAATAAAGTTGGTGAGAATGTTTTTTACGAAAAACACATGTTTGGAACAACCTATATGAGTTTTGGCTATGATGTGGAGTATCAGTTTGATGATATGGAAAAAAACGTAGATTTCATCCCGGCAAAATCAGGCGAACTTGACAAACTGAGAATTAATTGTGTTGTGGAAACAAAACCTGGCCATTGCGACGTATTTGCCAATTATCTTGAAAAGGAAGAGAATTTAGAAGCAAAAATCGTTGTCAAAAACATTTCTGGTGGATGCAGTATTGTAGCCACAATGCCTTTGAAAAACATTGCCGAGCTGGAAAAGCAGTGCTTGAGAAATAAAAACGATGAGTCTCTTGACAGAAACATCTTTCTTCGCGATGTGCGTAAAATCAAGGTTTCGATAGAGTCACCCTTGGGGATGGAAAAGTGCTCAATAGAAGACGAAAAGCATAACCCGACTGCAAACAATGAAAGCCCTATTGAAGAAGGCTACGTTTTTAAGGTTAAGGAATTGATGAAGCAAATAGGTGTCTCAAAAATGCTGAGAGAACGCATGTTGGCTTTGTTCGAATTATACAATAGAGCTTATCGGGATTTGCTGCAACGATTCTTCCTCAATGAGTTGCTTCCTGTCATCAAAGACTATTTCACCATGTTGGACAACATGTTCAAAAGGAAAAATAGTATCTCGGAGATTGAGGATGTTATGAACCACGAGATTACAAATATGGAGAATGCAATTTACGACAGGCTTCATTCCGACAAGCACCATACGACACCTTTGGAATACAACGGAGGCATACATCAACATCTGACATCGCTCGATTTTGCATACAAAGCCATTCGCAAGGCGTTTGGCTATAAAGACCCGACGTATGTAACTATAACTGGCGCGCATCGTGCGGCGTCCGAAAGGCCTTTGTTTATGCTCAATATCAACGACGTGGTTTTCCCAGAATTGTTTATTACTGCCGCTTGGAAAGAAGTAGCTAATTTTGCAATTATTTTGCTGAAAAGCGACAACTATCCGCAGGATAAAAACATAGAGGAAGAGTATCAAAAGATTCTGAAAAGACTGTTGACGGGATGGAGCCGTTTTGTACAAAGCGACGAATCGGCTAGCATACTGAAATATCACTTGATTCATTCCGAATCGTTTTTGTCGACAGATAAAGTGTATCAAACAGTTTGTGGTTTTGATTTCAAAGAACTGTTACAATATTTCTTCAAGGATTTCATTGTTTTTCACTTTGCCTTCCAACGCAATTTGAATCTGATGTGGCATTTCTATTTTAAGGTTATGTTGCAAAACACCACATGCTACAGCCATCTTAATGAAATCGATGCCAAACATTTTGTTCATATGTTGCTCAGACTTTTCATGGTAGGATTGTTGAGTGATGACGATGATGACCGCAAGTTTATCAAGGAACAAGCATCAGTTCCTTTCGACAGTTTGTTGGCCAGTGATTGGGTTGAGTGTTATTCAAAAACACTTAAGATAGCTGAAAACCTGCATGATACATTAAATGGTTATGAAGTCGACAAAATCAAAAGTGCTTTGATATATCTTAATGAGTTGTTCATCGCCAATGGAAATGTTGGGATAAAAACCGCTAAGGAAATCATGAACGATGCCCTCGAAAAAAGGGAAAGGATTATTAATCGCATGATAGAGGATTTCAAAAAGGGAGTTTTGGTCGATGACAACGATGACGTGTCGGTTACAGACTTCATCATATGTCTTTTCAACGCATACCTGAGGTGCTTAATCGAATTGGAGCAGCCTGAAAAAGCAATAAAAAGTTTGCCTCGAAACGACGAAGGAACCATTGTGGATAACTTGGCAATTAAAGACCCGCCTTCGATGTCGGCCTTGTATGGGGAGATGACAGGTTTGTTGTCGGATGTTACTGGAGGATTTTTTGTTCCGTCGGCGGTCACTCGAAAAAAATATTTCCGATTGAAGACTACCTTGTATAAAAGTTTGTGGAATTATAGGTTTACTCACGCCTACCCAGAACCCGTATTATGAAGCGTCCCATTTCCATATTATGCATTTCCGATTTGCATTTCGAGGCAACTGGCATGGAAGCCATAAAACAGTTGCATAAAGACTACAACAACTTTGTCAACCAAGATGAAGAAGATGTCCAGAACAAAAGATGGCACCCCGACTATATTGTAGTTGCAGGCGACATCGTCAATTATGACAATACGGACTATAGAGAACCCAACAAGAACATCGAACGACTGATGGCCGATTTTGGCATCGACCGAAGCCACATCATTCTTGTTCCGGGTAATCATGACAAGACAATGCCTGAGGATACGACAATAACAAAGCTGGATAAAAGAAAAAAATTATTTAATAACTTTTGCGGCGAAAACAGCAACAAATACAAAACAAAGTTCCAAGATTTGTATTCCATTAGGTTTAGGCATTACATAAAGTTTTGTAAGAAATACTATAATTTGGCGAAAAAAGATGGTTATGAGTACTACTCTCCCGATTTGTTGGGTCAAAACATCAAGTGCCTGTCTGGAGTCAAGGTGTTCAAGGAAGACAATCTTTGTTTTGTCAATGTCAATACAGAGTGGACTTATGTGTCGAAGAAACCATTCAAAAAAGATCTAAAGACGAGTAAACTGACCAACCACCAAAGGGTCTACGAAAATTGCCAATTATGTGCACCTCTCGTTAAAGATGTTTACGACAAGATCGTAAAAGATTATCCTCATTATACGATAGTTACCGTTATGCATCGAGGTTTTGAAGATCTCACATGGGAAGAAAACAATGTAACGAACCCAATGGCTGTCGATGCGGTGGAATACATACAAAACATGTCAGATATCATATTAACTGGACACGACCACACAGTGAAGACGGCTCCGCCAACTTTGATACAGAACAGGATACAACATTTTAGATTAGGATCGGCGGGGCGCAAAGAACCTGTTTCTTCCGAACACATTCGTACGGCATCTATTTTGCGCATCTCGCCTTTTGATTCAAAACTCGAAATGATGCATTTGGTTTACAAGAAAAACGCTAGCGGGGGAAACCATTGGGAGTTCTATCCAGATGTTTCGGTCTATCCATTGTATTCAAAATTTGACAGAAATGTCCCGTTGCCATTGACTTTGAGCAGCCAAACACTCATCAAAGCTAAAAGTATAGCTACGGACGACATCCAAAGAGCTATCAAGACTTATTTTAACCCTGCTGACAATATAAAACTGCATATCATTGAAGCGAACCAGACAACATTGAAACGGCAATTGGATGACATCGTTGTTGATGTCAATAAATCAGAGAAACACTATATTGTTGTCTATTGCTTGCATCACTTGCATTGTACCAAAACGGCCAAAGATTTGGCAACGCAAGAAGAGAGCATCAACAAGAAGATAGAAGAGTACAAAGAAAATCATTTTGATTTGTTTGCTACTAGTTATTTGATAATCAAAAGAATAATAATAAAGGTACCACTTTTTGAATTAAATAGATAGAAAAAATGTAAGTAGATAACGAAAAAAGTTGTATCTTTGCACTCCGAAATATTGAACCCGTATTAGAAAACGTAAAGTGTTGATTTCCAATAAAATGAATTAAATTGTTTTAGAGGTGCAATATCATTGCACTCAAAAATCAAAGGAGCAAGCCCATGGAATACAAGAAGACGTTCAAGGTGTCTGATTTCACCACTCAAAAACCGTCACAAAAGTCACACAAGGAAATTCTTGAAATGGCGAACCAAAGAAGGCCATACCAACCTTCCGATTTCAAGAAACAGTATTTTATTCCTGACCTGAAGTAAGCACCTTTGTTTTTCCAGTTTTTCTTAAGCAAGTGTTGACGCTTATGAAGTTAAAATATAGCTTCATAGAGTCGTATTTTATAATTACCCTTTCGATGAATGTTATCTGCGGATGATAGACGTGGGAAGGGTTTGTTTTGGCATTCTGCAATGAGGCTAATCTAAAGAGTAGAAAACCTTTCTTATAAAGGTGCTTATGCCTTAATCATAATTCAAATCACAAAGCTTAGGATTTGTCCTTCTCGCTGAGGATGATGTGCAACTTGAAGCCGAAGAATTATCCCAGAGAAAGTTTGCCCCACATGTTGACACCTTTGAATACCTTGTGACAGAGAATGCGCTGGTTGAGGCACACATGCATGGATGTGAAGTCGATGAAGTTTACTCTCATATTTGCCAAGTAGCACCTGCTTGACAAAGGCTAGCGATGTCAGGTCGACATCCATCCCAGTTCTATGAACCTGTTGTATGACTATTATCTGAAGGATATTCCAATGTCTCTCACAGACTTGGTTTAGCCTCTACCGACCAAGCTGCCGCTGTCACGGTTTTTGCAAAAGGAAGCTTCAACCTTGCCTCCCCAAAGCTGTGCGGTCAAGCCGCCGAGCAGGGTGGCCGTCCTCGTTCCTGCGGGTGACCACTCTGCTCGTCGACATCACCGCCCAGCGCCGCGCGACGGCCTGCCTCCACTTCTAAATCGCCCTGGGCAAGAGTCGTTTTTCAGCTCCAACTGCTTCGTCAACTTCGTAAGTACGAATAACGAAAGCACGTTAGAACGAAAAACCTCAATAAAGAAAAACGACACATGCCCAGTGCGGCTCTATGGTGATTTGAAAGTCATCTCTTCTAAGAAACCCTTATGAAAGGCCGTCGCGCCTTACCCACAGCTTCAAGCTCTAACCGGGCAAAAACACCGCGCCAGCGGCTAACTCCAACGCTTATCAAAAAGTTGATGAGCATCAATAAACCTTTTTATTTCAAACCATTACTAAAAACTTAAAGCTATGAAAATTCAAAAAGCTATTGTTTTTGCGACCCTCGCACACGAAGGTCAATGCAGAAAGGGAACAAACATCCCTTACATCGTTCATCCTATGGAGGTCATGCAGATCTTGACAGCAAACGGTTGCAATGAAACCGTTATCTTGGCAGGAATACTGCACGACACGCTTGAAGACACACAAACCACACCTGAAGACATTCTTCACAACTTTGGCCAAGAAGTACTTGATTTGGTCCTTGGTGAATCAGAGGACAAATCGAAATCATGGCAGGAAAGGAAACAGGCCACCATCGATTATCTTGCTGATGCCTCCAAGGAAATCCAATTGGTCTGCTGCGCCGACAAATTGTCGAACATCAAAAACATCTACGTTGACCAGCAGTTACTTGGTGATGATGTCTTCAAACGCTTCAACGCTCCAAAGGAAATGATCAGATGGTATTATGAAAGCATCGCCAAGGCTTTAACCAAGATTGACGGCTATAAGATGAAGCAACAGTATGTTGCCTTAGTGAAAGCCGTATTTCCCTCCGCACAGCCTACCCAATAAAAAACCGAGGGGGAAATTGGTGTTCCCTTCGTCGCCGCTTCTTGCGGTTGCCTTGGTGTGCGCAAGGGTATAACGAGCGTCAATCTGAAAAAATGCTGAGCTCCTACGTCGTGCGCT
>CAJOIF010000054.1 GCA_905234765.1 uncultured Bacteroidales bacterium | reverse complement strand
ACCCACAACCACTTTTCTCAACTTTTTTTTGTCATACAACGCAATACACTGTAAACCAATAGGAAAAAATTTTACCACAAACCAAAAATATCTAAAATAAGCACATTATATTATATAATACCTTACTTTTGGACTTCAAAATATGGCCTATGAAACGCAAAACTATCGCCTTAATAGTAGTTTTCGCCCTAATTCTGGGCTTTGCATGGCTCTATGCGATAAGTCCCATAGAGGGTGCCATGCCTCTTTGGATGTCAATACTACCTCCTTTGGTCGCCATTATGATGGCTTTTATACTAAAAGAGGTGTTGTCATCGCTGTTCCTCGGTATCTTGACAGGCACGTTCCTCATGGCCTTATATGGTGGGCAAAGTCCTATCACGGCATTGGGCGGCGGACTGCTGCGAACCGTCGACACCTACATCGTCGGCTCGCTGAACGACCGCGACCATGTGCTAATCATCGTTTTTACCTTGACTATTGGCGGTATGGTGCGCATCATCACGGCCAACGGCGGGATGCAAGGCGTGGTCAGATGGCTGTCGCGCAAAGCAAAAGGGCCACGCTCGGGCCAACTGATGACGTTCCTAATGGACCTGTGTATCTTTTTCGACGACTATTCCAACACTCTAGTGGTCGGCAATACCATGCGGCCTATCGCCGACCGGCTGAAAGTGTCGCGCGAGAAACTGTCCTACATCGTCGATTCCACCTCCGCCCCTGTAGTGGCAGTGGCTTTCGTCACCACGTGGATTGGAGCGGAGTTGAGCTACATCCAAGACGGCATCAGTGCCATTGGACTCAACGCCTCAGCTTATTCGGTGTTTTTCCACTCGTTGGCTTACAGTTTCTACCCATTTTTAACCTTAGGCTTCGTCCTAATGATTATCCTAAGCGGTCGCGACTTCGGCCCCATGCTGAAAGCCGAACAAAACGCAAGACTCTCAACAGCAAGCCTTTCCGAAACTGCAAACGACGATCACACATCCTCACACGCCATCAACGCCCTGATTCCTTTGGCGGTATTGATTCTTGGCACAATTGGCGGATTAATAGCCACAGGATACGATACACAAACATGGAGTGACAGCAGCTTAGGCTTCTTCTCCAAACTATCGACCACCATCGGCGCGGCCAATTCCTACATAGCCTTGCTTTGGGCTTCGCTGCTGTCGTTACTCACGGCCATCATCATCACGCTCTTGCATAGCAACATGAAATTCGTCAAAGTGATGGAAGAAATGGGGGATGGTCTTAAGTCCATGTTCAACGCCGTGCTGATTCTGACGATGGCTTGGTCTATCGCTTTGGTCACCAAAGACATGCACACGGCGGAGTTTGTTTCCCAGCTCCTACTGCAGTGGTCATTGTCGCCGGTTTTAGTTCCTGCACTGACTTTCGTGCTTGCGGCCTTGATTGGGTTCTCGACAGGGACCTCATGGGGCACCATGGCCATCCTTTATCCGCTCATTCTGCCCGCCTCATGGCTGTTGTGCCAGCAACAAGGCTTAACGAGCGAAGCCGCCGTGCCCTTATTCTATAATGTAGTGGCTTCTGTGATGGCGGGAGCTGTTATGGGCGACCACTGCTCACCCATTTCCGACACCACCATCATGAGTTCACTTTCGAGCCAATGCAACCATCTGCGACACGTCAGCACACAGATGCCCTACGCACTAACCGTTGGTGGCACAGCGTTGGTGCTGGGTGTGCTGCCTACTGCGCTCGGCCTGCCCTCCTGGGTGGCATTTCTTGTTGCGTTTGGAGCGTTGGGGATGATTGTTCGATTTGTTGGGAAAAGGGTATAAAAAAAACAGCCACCTCATGGATGGCCGTTTTTCATGTTGGATGTCTAAAGTGTCGTTTATTCCTTCACTTCCTCAGCGGGAGCTTCAGCGGCAGGGGCTTCGGCAACAGGAGCAGCCTCCTTCTTGCCACGACCACGGCGCGTGGTCTTGGCTTTGGCGGCCTTCTTGTCCTCACGAGTGTAGACCTCGTTGTAGTCGACAAGTTCCATCATAGCCATCTCAGAGGCATCACCAGCACGGTTTTCAGGCATACGGATGATGCGCGTGTAGCCACCAGGACGACTCGCCACCTTCGGGCCAATCTCACGGAACAGCTCGGTCACGGCATACTTGTTTTGCAAGTAGCTGAACACGACACGGCGGTTGCTGCTGCCTTCCTCGGTAGTGCTGTTGTTCTCAGGCTTTGCCTTGGTAATCAGCGGCTCAACGTACATGCGCAGTGCCTTGGCCTTGGCGGTCGTGGTAATGATGCGCTTGTGCAGAATCAGCGAATTAGCCATGTTGGAGAGCATAGCCTTACGGTGAGCGCTCTTTCTTCCTAAATGATTGAATTTCTTATTGTGTCTCATCTTGATTATTCCTTATCCAATTTATATTTACTGACATTCATTCCGAACTCGAGGCCACGGCTTCTGACCAGTTCGTCAAGCTCGGTGAGCGACTTCTTACCGAAGTTGCGGAACTTGAGCAGGTCAGCTTTATTGAAGGCGACAAGTTCGCCAAGCGTTTCAACCTCAGCAGCCTTCAAGCAGTTGAGGGCACGGACGGAGAGGTCCATGTCGACGAGCTTGGTCTTGAGAAGCTGGCGGATGTGCAACGAACTCTCGTCAAACTCTTCGGTGACGGTCTTCTCTTCGGGAACGAGGTTGATGTTCTCATCGGAAAACAGCATGAAGTGGTAGATGAGGATCTTTGCGGCTTCTTTCAAAGCGTCCTTGGGGTTGATAGAACCATCGGTGTCAATTTCGATGACAAGCTTTTCGTAGTCGGTCTTCTGTTCGACACGCCAGTTTTCCACTTTATAGCTCACGTTACGGATGGGCGTATAAATGGAGTCGATGGCGATAGTGTCGACAGGAGCGTCGGCTACCTTATTCTCATCGGCAGGAACATATCCCCTACCCTTGTTGATGGTGAGGTCGATATTCAGTTTGACGGTGGGTTCGAGATTACAAATAACAAGGTCGGGGTTGAGGACTTGGAAGGAGCAGAGGTACTTGTTGATGTCGCCAGCCTTGAATTGTTCTTGGCCAGTGATGGTAAAGCTAACCTTCTCCTGAGTCTCAGTGGGGACGAGTTGTTTGAGGCGCACCTGCTTGAAATTCAGCACCATGTCGGCGACATCTTCGATAACGCCGTCGATGGAAGCGAACTCATGAGTGACGCCGTCGATGCGGATGGAAGTGATAGCAAAGCCTTCGAGTGACGAAAGCAGGATCCTTCTCAACGCATTGCCGATGGTGATGCCGAAACCTGGCTCAAGAGGTCGAAACTCGAAAACGCCTTTGGTGTCGGAGCCTTCAACCATGATAACCTCTTCAGGTTTTTGAAACGCTAATATTGCCATATTCTTATTATTTACCAGGTTAACAATCAACAATTACTTGGAGTACAATTCAACGATGAGCTGCTCGTTGATGTTTTCCGGAATCTCTTCGCGGTTGGGATAGTTGAGGAACTTGCCGTTCATCTTTTCGCCGTCCCATTCAAGCCATGCGAAGTTGCTTCCGTTGCGGCCTTCGAGGGAGTTGGTGACCACTTCGAGGCTCTTTGACTTCTCACGCACGCCAACGGTATCGCCAACTTTCACGAGATATGAAGGGATGTCAAGGACGTTGCCATTGACGACGATGTGGCGGTGGTTGACAAGCTGACGGGCAGCAGCGCGGGTGGGAGCAATGCCAAGACGGTAGACCACGTTATCGAGGCGTGATTCCAGCAGTTGCATCAGAATCAAACCGGTGACGCCTTCCTTGCGGCGGGCGTGCTCGAAGGTCTTGCGGAACTGTCTCTCCAGAACTCCGTAGGTATATTTTGCTTTTTGCTTCTCCATGAGCTGGGTGCCGTATTCCGAAACTTTCTTTCTTCTCTTGTTGGCGCCATGCATCCCAGGAGGATAATTTCTCTTTTCGAAGTACTTGTCGGAGCCATAGATGGGTTCTCCGAACTTACGTGCGATCTTCGTTTTTGGACCTGTATATCTTGCCATAATTCTACGTTTTTAATTGTTCAACTTACACTCTTCTACGTTTTGGAGGACGGCAGCCGTTGTGCGGCAGCGGGGTGACGTCGATGATCTCGGTCACTTCAACGCCCATCGAGTGGATGGCACGGATGGCGGATTCACGTCCTGCGCCAGGTCCCTTAACATAAACTTTAACTTTGCGTAATCCCAAGTCATAGGCAGTCTTGGCGCATTCTTCAGCGGCCATTTGTGCGGCATAAGGGGTGTTCTTCTTCGATCCCTTGAAGCCCATCTTACCGGCTGATGCCCAAGAAATGACTTGTCCTTCGTTGTTGGTCAGCGAGATGATGATGTTGTTGAAGGAAGCCTTGACGAAAGCCATTCCAGTGGCTTCAATCTTCACAACACGTTTCTTTGTGACTTTGTTGGTCTTTGCCATTTTTTGTTGTGTGGTTTTTTGTGATTAGATATGATCCAACTACCTTATCGATTACTTGGTAGCTTTCTTCTTGTTGGCCACAGTCTTTTTGCGGCCCTTGCGGGTACGCGCGTTGTTCTTCGTGCTTTGTCCACGGACGGGGAGGCCGGCACGGTGACGGATGCCTCTGTAGCAGCCGATATCCATCAAACGCTTGATGTTCATCTGAACTTCACCGCGCAGTTCACCTTCGGTCTTGTACTGCTCGGCGATGATGTCACGGACCGTCTTCTGCTCGTCGTCGGTCCAGTCCTGCACCTTCTTGGAAGGCTCCACGCCTGCCTTGTTCAGGATTTCCTTCGACAGCGAACGACCGATGCCGTAAATGTAGGTTAACGAGATTTCTCCGGCCTTGTTGCTCGGGATATCTACACCAGCGATTCTTGCCATAGTTTATCTTATTGCTTAATGTTTAATGATTTCACTTCGATTAACCCTGACGCTGATTCTCCTTCGGGTTTTTCTTGTTGATGACGTACACTCTGCCCTTACGCTTCACGATGATGCAGTCGGCAGATCTTTTCTTGACTGATGCTTGAACTTTCATTTCAATATTCGTTTTTGCGATTTGTCTTAACTCTTGTATCTGAAGGTGATACGGCCTTTTGTCAAATCATAAGGAGACATTTCCAATTTGACCTTGTCGCCAGGCAATATCTTGATGTAGTGCATACGCATCTTGCCAGAGATGGTGGCGATAATCACCAAACCGTTCTCCAACTCGACACGAAACATGGCATTGCCTAGTGCTTCGACCACGGTGCCTTCTTGTTCAATTGACATTTGTTTTACCATATTCTTCTAACTTTCAAATACTTGTTGTCCTTTGTTGACTTCCTTCCCTCGCTTTGCAAGCGACCGAAATTCGGGCTGCAAAAGTAGCAATTCTTTTCCAAACAGAGGACATTTTTTCAGAATTTCTTCATCCTCACCGTTTTGGCCTCTTTCTTCAGGAAACTTCCGACCTTGTCAGCCGAAAGTTTCCCAAAGGTTGAGGAGCGTCTTGCTACTAGCAAGAGATTGTCTTTCAATTACATTCTGCCGATACGGCCCTTGATGCGACCGGTCTTGGTCAAGCCATCGTAGTGGTGCATCAGGAGGTGGCTCTCGATTTGCTGCAACGTGTCGAGCACGACGCCGACCAAAATCAGCAGCGACGTACCGCCGTAGAAGTGGCTGAACGCGGAGCTGACACCCATCAGCGACACCAGGGCGGGCATAATGGCTACGATGGCGAGGAAGATGGAGCCGGGCAGGGTGATGCGCGACATGATGGTGTCGAGGTACTCGGCGGTCTTCTTACCAGGCTTCACGCCAGGGATGAAACCACCGTTCTTCTTGATGTCTTCCGCCATTTGGTTGGTGTTCATCGTCACAGCCGTATAGAAATAGGTGAAGGCGATGATCATGATGAAGAACACGAAGTTGTACCAGAAACCGTTCACGTTGGTGAAGGCAGCGGCAAATCCCGTCAAGGCCTCGGTCTGCCTGAAACCAGCGATGGTGATGGGCAGGAACATGATAGCTTGGGCGAAGATGATAGGCATAACGCCCGCGGCATTCACTTTCAGCGGGATGTATTGGCGGACACCACCATACTGGCGGTTGCCGACCACACGCTTGGCATACTGTACCGGAATCTTGCGGGTACCTTGCACGAGGGCAATCGTTCCGACCATGACAAAGAACAGGATGACGAGCTCAATAACGAGCCACAACATTCCAACTCCGCCTTGGGCAAAACGGGCAGCACACTCGGCGACGAAGGCACCGGGCAGACGGGCGATGATACCGATCATAATGATGAGCGAGATACCATTGCCGATGCCACGGTCGGTGATCTTCTCACCGAGCCACATAATGAAGAGGGTACCAGCGACGAGCAGAACGACCGACGAGAACCAGAAGAAGAAGCCCGGATTCGACACGTTGGGGTCGAAGGGCGTCACGGCCTGGTTCGGCAACTGCACGAGCACGTTCTTGATATAACCGGGGGCTTGGATGATAACGATAATCACCGTGAGGTAACGCATGATCTGGTTGAGTTTCTTACGGCCGCTCTCACCTTCCTTTTGCAGGCGCTGGAAATAAGGCACTGCCATGCCGAGCAATTGGATGATGATGGATGCGGTGATGTAAGGCATGATACCCAAAGCAAAGATGGATGCGTTGCCGAAAGCGCCACCTGAGAACATGTTGAGCAGGCCGAGCAAACCTTGCGAACTGCTGTTACGCAGGGCCGACAGCTGATTCGGGTCGATGCCAGGGATGACCACAAAGGCTCCGAAGCGGTAGACCAAGATGATGAGGATGGTAAACAGGATACGCTTACGCAGTTCCTCAATCTTGAAGATGTTTCTTATGGTTTCAATCAGTCTGTTCATTTCGTTTCGTATTTTTCGCATGTTCCACCAACGGCCTCAATCATCTCCTTGGCCTTAGCAGAAAAAGCGTGGGCTTTAACTTCCAGTCTTGCAGTCAGTTCACCCTTGGCAAGGATCTTGACGAGCTCCTTCTTGTGGGTGACTCCTTGTTCGACGAGCACTTCAGGGGTGATCACCGAAACGCCTTTGTCAGCAAGTTTCTGCAAAGTGGAGAGGTTAACCGGGCAATACTCAACGCGATTGAAATTCTTGAAACCGAACTTAGGAACCAAACGCTGGAGAGGCATCTGACCGCCTTGGAAGCCGACCTTACGCTTTGCGCCGGAACGGGCTTGAGCGCCCTTGTGACCGCGCGTTGACGTGCCGCCTCTTCCTGAGCCTTGGCCACGGCCTAATCTTTTCTTTTCCTTTGTAGAACCTTGTGCTGGTTTGAGATTACTTAAATCCATGATAATGCTGATTTAGAGGGTTCAACAATTAAATTTCTTCGATTTTGAGCAGGTGCTTGATCTTGTCGACCATACCAGCCATGCTGGGATTTTCCATGTCGACTTCAACCGACTGGTGCATCTTTCTCAAACCAAGTGAACGTAACGTGTCTTTTTGGTCTTGTGGTCTTCCGATACCACTTCTGACTTGGGTGATTCTTACTTTCTTCATCTCTCAAAAGTTTTATCCGTTAAACACAGTATCCAAATCCACGCCTCTGAGCTGGGCGACAGTGTAAGCGTCACGCATGTGCGTGAGGGCATCGAAGGTAGCCTTCACCACCGAGTGGGGGTTGGACGAGCCCTTCGACTTGGCCAGCACGTTCTTCACGCCAACGCTCTCGAGAACAGCACGCATGGCACCGCCAGCGATAACACCGGTACCGGGCGTAGCGGGTTGGATGAACACGTAGGCACCGCTGTACTTGCCATATTGCTCGTGAGGAAGTGTGCCGTTCAGCACCGGAACCTTAACAAGGTTCTTCTTGGCATCCTCAACACCTTTTTGGATGGCTGCAGTGGCTTCCTTGGCCTTACCCAGGCCATAGCCGACCACGCCGTTCTCATTGCCAACGACTACCAGAGCCGCGAAAGTGAAGGTACGACCGCCTTTGGTCACCTTGGTGACGCGGTTGATGCTAACGAGGCGTTCCTTGAACTCAATCTCGCTAGACTTGACTCTTTTTACATTAACTTCTGCCATGACAATTAGAATTTTAATCCACCATTACGAGCTGCGTCGGCCAGCGACTTCACTCTACCATGATACAAATAACCATTGCGGTCGAACACTACCGTTTCGATGCCAGCGGCCTTGGCCTTTTCGGCAATCAAGGCACCCACCTTAGCGGCTTGTTCAACTTTCGTGATCTTTTCGTTCTCGATGCCGTTCTCGCGGGAACTGGCGGCAGCCAAGGTCTTGCCGACCTCATCGTCAATCAGCTGCACATAGATTTGCTTGTTGCTTCTAAAGACAGACATACGCGGGCGGGCAGCAGTGCCGGAAATCTTCCTTCTGATGCTCTTCTTGATGAACTGTCTTCTTTCTTCTTTAGTTTTTGCCATTTCTTACTGAGGTATTAATGTTTACTTACCGGCAGCCTTGCCAGCCTTACGTCTCAGGACTTCGCCTTCGAACTTGATACCCTTACCCTTATAAGGTTCAGGCTTACGCATCGAGCGGATCTTTGCGGCCACCTGACCAAGA
>CAJOIF010000053.1 GCA_905234765.1 uncultured Bacteroidales bacterium | reverse complement strand
AAATGGATGAAGATTCGTCAGAAAGAGGCACAATCCTATCAGCTGAACGCTTATCGCGTACTGATGACACGTGCCCGTCAGGGGATGATCATCTGTGTACCTGAAGGAAAAATTGATGACCACACCCGCCAGCCTGAATTTTACGACGGGACTTATGAATACTTGAAATCGACAGGGATAGAGGAAATATAATAATATGGCAACATATCATTCGATAAAAGAACTGACACGCGGACTTCAGCAGGGAGCAAAACTGCTGAACGACATGTTCATGAAGCGTAAAACAGTTGCCGTGAGATATGACGACGCTTTAGATACCTTGGAGGGCGATGAGAACAAGTTGAAGCACCTGATTACTTTTGGTGTTATTGTGCAGACGGGTGACACTTTAGAGCTTGACGACGCCTATCAGAGGTTCTTCGAAGAGGTGCTGGCGGTGAATGAGGATATTAATATTTCATCTGTACGCACCTATATTGACAAATTGAAGCTGGGTATTGATTCGTACTTGGCATCGGAAAGTAATGCTAGAAGAGAATGTTTCCTAAGGGAAATACGTCATACGTTCAAAAGTATTGAAAACGCTACACGACGTAATGTAGTGGACCTGAAGCGTAATGTAGATGATACCTATAAGCAGGAACCCAACTTCAAAATCAAGGAGTTGCGTCTAAAGGACTTTGACGATAAGGGCCGCCTGATAGCGGAACTGATCCGACAAACGGAGCGAGTCATTGACGAACAGACCATCTTCTTTGCCAGTGCTGCCGACTATGGGCTGAAGCAAACAGTCAGTGAGGTTCGAGACGGTTTGCGCGAGTCGGCACATGGCCTTATCAATATCGCCGCTCAGATCATCGACTACCTGAACCGTATTGAGTATCAAAGCCGCCTGGTAAAGCGTGTGCGGCAATTGAAGTACTTGCGCGACCAGTATATGATTGAGCAGACGACAAATGTGAAGGAGGTGGTGTCTTGCACGAATGACGTGTGGATGGAACGGTTGCCCAAATATGTGACGAGAGTTTCACTCGACTTCCTGCGCAACGAGGATTCTGCGCTTGAAATACTCAACAACATACGTCAGCGTATTACAAAGAAGGCCAATATCAAATCGAGGCTGGCCGACAAGATAGACGATAGTTTCCTCGTGGAGCAGACGGAATCGTCAAGAGCCTTCAACCATCAGGAATTGTTGAACGGATTCCTTGCACAGAGTAGTGATTTGTTCCATTACGTCTGGAATTACTCCTTTTCTGACACACTTGACAAAGAGCTGCGTTTGGTACTCTTTCTGCAAATGGCCTCACAGTATCCAGATCAGATGCGTTATACTTCAGAAAGCAAGACAATTGACAATATAGAATACCCGATTATTTATCCGAAATGAAATATACAAGTGAAGTTTTCCAACGACTCAGCCGTGGGCAGTTTATATCGAGCAACAGTGTCGATGCCAATACCCGTGCCATCTTCAATGATATTGAAGAGAACCAGCAAGAGTATGAAGCGTATTATAAGCAGATTGACTTCCAGCTAAGCGGCGGCGACGGCTTTTATTATTTCAGCCGCCAGGAACAGAAGGTTATAACAGAAAACAAGTTGCAGTCGCTATTCTCTTGGATTGACTACCTCGACTTCCTGAAGACCTTCGACACCACTTTTGGCGCTGGCACACAGTTCAGTCTCGTACAAATGGAGGTCAGCCTGTCAACCATTCCGGGGCTTAAAGACAAGTTGGTTCAGCTGTTTCCCGACAAGCCCTCAAACCGCCAGAAATTAGAGGCATTGGCTGCGGCCCTTGTGAACATGGGCTTTGCCGAACTGGTGAACGAGGTGGAGGAAACCTATCAGGTAACCAATGCGTTCCACTATATTGAACAGATAATGCTTTGTATTAACATAGACGAAGACGTAAAAGATGAGATACCTTAATAAAATCATATTTATCAATAGTGCCCATGTGCCATACGCAGAGATTAAGCTTGACGGCAATGTGCATTTCATCGGTACGCAAGGTGTAGGCAAGTCCACTCTGCTTCGCGCCATCCTGTTTTTCTATAATGTGGACAAGAGCAAGCTTGGCATCAAAACACAGGCTGGCCAGAAGGGCTATGATGAGTTCTATCTTCCTCATCAGAATTCATACATCATTTACGAAGTATGTCGTGAAACGGGTAAGTTTTTCGTGATGACCTTCCTGTCGCATGGTCGTACGGCCTTCCGCATTGTGGATTGTGCTTACGACAAGCGCTTCTTTGTCGAGGATGATAATAGCGTGCGTTATGAGTGGGGGCGTATCAGCGAACAGATTGGTACACGTGTGTATAAGAGCAATATCATTCGCGGCTATGAGGAGTTTCGCGACATTATCTACGGTAACACCCAGCAAGTTGCAAAAGAACTGCGCAGATTTTCGCTGATGGAAAGTTCTAAATACCGTCAAGTGCCGCTGACCATTCAAAACATCTTCCTCAACCAGAGCCTGGAGTCGCGTGTCATCAAAGATACCATTATCGACTCGATGGACTTCGCAGGCGATGACATTGACCTAAACCTTTATCGCGAAGAATTGAAGAACTTCCGCCAACAGTACGAAGACATTTGGAAATGGTATAAACAGGAGAAGAACGGCAAGGTAAAAGTGAAAGTTGACGCTGATGCTGTAATCGACAGATATACACAGTATGAGTACACCCGTAAGATTATCTCCGAGCTGTGTGGTGAGCTGAACTATGCTTTGGAGCGCGATACCCAGCGACTGCCTCTGTTGGCAGAACAGGAGTCGGGTTGCAATCAGGAATTATCGCGTCAGAAACGTCTTTTAGGAGAGGAGAATGACAAGTTTACCAAAGAACGCGACGGTCTGAAAGGCAACGAAGCTGTGCTTGACGACTTCTTGGCAAAAGTGAAAGCGAAACGTCAGCATTATGCAGAGATTGGCATTGAACGGATTGCAGAACGGATAGGCAAGGAAGGCGAGTTGAAGATTCGTCAGCAGGGCTTGGCGCGTCAAGAAGAGACGCTGACAAGTAAGAATCAGAGCGTCAAGTCGAAGTATGACGCCTTGTTACAGAATGTTGATAGCCAACTGCGAGAGTATCGGCTGCAGACCAGCCAACGCCTCAACGATTTGGATGCCCAGCAGGTAAAGAGCCAAGGCCGTTTACAGAATGAGATGGCAGAAAAGCAGGAAGAAGTCCGCTCACAATATCAGCAAAAGCTGACAGAAAACCAGAAATCATTGGACGAGGCACGCCAAGACAAAAGTGACCTTCTACTACAGCAGCAGCGAGTGAGACAGTCTAATCCCTATCAGGAAGAGATGGACGAGCAAGACCGCAAGACCAAAGACCTGAAGGAACGTCGACAGCAGCTCTATCGTGAGTCTGTGGCCAAACAGCAGGAGATAGACCGCATCACCAATGAAACAGCACTGCTGCGCAAGGATTTGGAGGTTGCTTGCGACAAGGATGTGACAACCTTCGAAGGCAATATCAAACAGACGTCCATCGAAATAGAAAAACTTGATGATCTGCTGCGTCGCCAAAAAGGTTCCCTGATTGAGTGGTTGGGTGAAAATATCAGCGGCTGGGAAGAGAATATTGGCAAGGTGGTGGATGAAGATGCCGTGCTTTACAATACCTCGCTTCATCCCCGGATTGTCAACTCATCTGATACCATTTATGGGTTGAAGATTGACACGGAGAATATTGAAAAGGCCATAAAAACTCCAGAGGAAGTCAAGTCGCAGAAGGCCCAACTGGAGCAGAAAACGGAGGAGCTAAACAGGCAGATATGGCTTCGCAGGCAACAATTAGAGGCTGACGTTGCAGAGCTGGAACGCAAACCTTCTGTAAAGCTGAAACAGCTACGTGTGGAAAAGATGAACCTCGATGCTGAGTATAACCAGATTCCTAATCGGTTAGGGATTATCCAGAAGGAACGGACCGCTTTGGAGGACAGCCTGAAGAAATGGCGTGAGTCGGAAGAGGCAAAACTCCAGCAGAAGATTGGCCATGCGGAAAGAGAAATAGAATCGTTAAGCAAACGGAAAGATGCGCTGACAGCCTTGCGAGAGAAGGAGATAGAGGACTTACGTAAATCATTCGACAAGCAGCAGAAAGACATAGTGAGTGAGACCAACCGGCAAAAGGCCGCCGTGAATGTCGACCTCAAAAAGAAAGAGCAAGACGCCGAGCAGCGTAAGAATGAACTTCATGCCCAGATGGATGCCGAGTTGAGAGGACAGGGTGTGGATGTCAGTCTGTTGCAGGCTGTACGCAGTCAGTTGCAGACCATAGCAGACGAATTGAAATATATCGACGAGCATCGGTCAGACTTTATCTCTTGGCAGAATGACACCCGCGACTATTTTGAACTTGAGCAGCAAAAGAAAGATGAGCGTAAGCAGCTTCGTCAGAAGATAGAGGACCTTCAGGAAAAGTTCAGGAAACGCAAACAACAGTATGAGGAAAGAATAGCTAATCTTTCGTCAGAGCTTTGTTCCCTACAAGATGAGCAGAAGAAGTTGAAGGATGCCATAGAAAAGGTTCATTCTTTTATGAACAATCCTTCATGTCCCCCGGAGCTATTGGCGGCCGGAAGGCAGGAAACAGTAAAACAGCTGGCCGACATTTTGGAAGAGCTGCGAGACCACATCACTTCACAGCAACGGCAATTCGAGGAGTTCAAACAATCTGTCATCAGGTTCAAAGGCAATTTCTCGCCACAGAACACGTTCCATTTCCGTACAGAGTTCAATGTGGATGCAGACTATACCGATTTTGCCGCAGAGCTGAATGAGTTCATCACCAACAACAAGATTGAGCAATATCGTGTGCGCACCAGTCGCCAGTACGCCACCATCATCAAACGTATTGCACGTGACGTGAGTGATTTGAACCAGCATAATGCCGACATCCGTGCCACCATCAACGACATCAATCGCGACTTCCGGGAAAACAACTTTGCCGGTGTCATTAAAGAGATAGAGTTGCGGGCCGTGGAAAGCAACGACCGTCTGATGCAACAGCTTTTGAACATCAAGCACTTTGACGACGAGCACGGCTACGACATCGGGCAAATGAACCTTTTCACCGATGAGGACAACCTGAACCGCACCAATGAGCAAGCGGTGAAACTACTGATGACTCTTGTCGACATGCTGGATGCAGAACAGAAAAGAGAGCAAATAACGCTTTCCGACACATTCAAACTTGAGTTCAAGGTCAAGGAGAACGACAATGACACAAACTGGGTAGAGAAACTCTCGAATGTGGGAAGTGACGGAACGGACATCTTGGTGAAGGCGATGGTGAACATCATGCTTATCAATGTCTTCAAGCGTAAAACATCCCGCAAGTTCGGGGACTTTAAGCTTCATTGCATGATGGACGAGATAGGCAAGTTGCATCCTAACAATGTAGAGGGTATCCTGAAGTTTGCCAACGTGCGAAACATCAACCTTATCAACAGTTCTCCCACGACGTATAATGCTCAGGCATACAAATATACGTACTCGCTTAGCAAGGACGAGCGAAGTAATACCGTTGTGAAAACATTACTGACCATCAGATGAAGAAGACCGCAGCACTCATAGGACGACTGATACAGTTGGCAGAAGGAAAAGCTCTTCCTACCAGTTGTCTGCATGGCGATTGGTTTCAGCAGATGAAGGACGATGGCATATTGCTGACAGTCCAACATGGAAGCAGAAAGAGTTTCCGTGTTGCTGATGCAAATAGTTTCCGTCATTACCTTGCCAGCCAATATGACATTCGCGACTTGGAGGCTACACTTAAATTATTGCAACAGCAAGAGGCAAACAGGTCTTCACAGGTTGATGTGACAGGCGACAGCAAATTTGTGCAGCATCGCACTTTCCAAGGATTCTTGGTCAACAGCTATCAGCCCATTCCTGCAACGCTGAATGGAGAGCCCATCACCATTCTACCACCAGAGGGAAGCTTCGTGTTCATTTCTGATTGTCAGTCGTTCACAGTTCCTGAAGACATTATCATTGTTGGAGTGGAGAATGCAGAGAATTTTCGTTATGTGAGACGTCAGCAATATTTCTTTGCGCACTGTTTTCCCCAAAACAGTCGCTTGTTGTTTGTGTCGCGTTATCCGCAACAACAGCATGGCGATCTCATTGACTGGCTGAAATCCATTCCCAATCGTTATGTACATTTTGGAGACCTCGATATAGCAGGTGTTGCCATCTACCAGAACGAGTATTATCGTTATCTTGGAGAACGAAGCTCCTTCTTAATTCCAGATGATTATGAGAAGAGAATAGCCAAAGGGAAACGCGAGAGGTATGATGATCAACTGCCGCAATACGGTAAAATGAAAATAGAAGATCCTCGAATTGAAAAAGTGATTTTTTGTATTCATCGATATCATAAAGGGTATGATCAAGAGGGGTATATAGAATGAAAACGAACCAAATAGAAGTCTCTGCTGCCATCATCCTCAAGGACAACCGCATCTTTGCCACCCAGCGAGGCTACGGCGAATGGAAGGACTGGTGGGAGTTCCCCGGTGGAAAGATAGAACCAGGTGAAACACCAGAGAGCGCTCTGAAACGAGAAATCCGCGAAGAACTGTCAACGGAAATCAACGTGGACGAGTTTCTTTGTACCGTGGAGTATGACTATCCCAAGTTTCATCTGACCATGCATTGCTACCGCTGCTCATTGCTTTCCGATGCATTGCACCTGAACGAACATGAGGCAGCAAAATGGCTGAGCAAAGACGAACTCGACACCGTACAATGGCTGCCCGCGGATAAATCGATCATCGAAAGACTTAAATCATGACCGACCGCCTCACCCCAGCCCAGCGCCACCTCGTGATGTCGCACATCCGCAGCCGCAACACCAAGCCCAAGCTGAAAGTGCGCCAATGGCTGTGGCACCACGGCTATCGCTACCGCCTCAACGTGAAAGGCGTCCCCGGGAAACCCGACATCGTCATGCGCCGCTACCATACCGCCCATCTTCGTCAACGGATGCTTCTGGCATGGACACGAGGGCTGCTGTAAAATACCCCAAACCAACACCGAGTTCTGGATCAACAAAATCACCCGAAACCAACAACGCAACCAACAGAACTACCAGCTCCTCAAAGACAATGGCTGGCAAGTGATCGTCATCTGGGAATGCCAACTCCAACCCGACCGCATGGAACGCACCATGTGCGAAGTGGAACTCCAGCTCAACGAAAAACTACTGTCGCTCTACCAAACACACAAACCCTTCGTCTACCGCCAAAACGAAGAAGCCGAAAACCCGCCAATGGCTGCGGAAGATTTAAACGCCTATAGGCTATAATTGCAAATTGAACAATGTTTTTGTGAAAAAGTTTCCAAAGCCCTTGACATTTCAAAAACAAAGCGTATCTTTGCAACGTCAAAAATGACTAATCCGGTATTTTCCGAGTGGGGGTAAGCCCTTATCGACCCTGCCCCAAATTACAGAAGAGCCACCCCTAAAAGGTGGCTTTCTTTATTTCATGTATTTTTGTCTGAACAGAAATAGATAAAGAGGGTTCATGGTGAAGCGCCGGGTTACAGGGATGGCCTTTTTTCCCTTGTAGACCAACACTTCGACGGCCAAAGGATTGTCATCGAAGTACTTTTTGATTTGTACGGCCATAAGCCTTGGATTATACGTGGTGTTGATGTTTACAAGAACTCTGTTTGTTTGATCAGCAGACTCCACAAGTCTGTTGCTAAGCGATGCCTTCCCTGAAATCGTTTTTAAGTCGTATAATTTATAGACCCCTTTGTTTTCAAAAATATAGTCGGCGGTTTTGGTTCCTTTGGGATTTGGGAGTATATATACCTTATTGCCGTGAGTTACTGCTTTTCGAGCAGCATCAAGGAGCGAAGGCCAATCGTCACGATGGCTAGCTTCCGCAGCAAGGATATCTTTTTCGCCTTCAACCAATTTAAATATATTGAGTCGGGTCAACCATTTCAACTGACGAATAAATTCAACACCCCTAACATGGTGGAGATTTGCTAATTCTTTTGCGATATCGTATTCCGGCATGATTCGGTATAGTTTTTAATATGAGTCGAAAGAGTTTGCAAATATACAACAATATTATAATTCGAATTGTAATTTGAACAATGTTTTTGTGAAAAAGTTTCCAAAACAGAGTAACAAAGTGTCAATCGTTATGGTTGGCACTTCTGTATGATTCCTTCTATTCTGAAATGCAAAGTTAACAATAAATGCCGAAACCCCTTGCGGGTGTCAAAATTTTGTGTTACTTTCGCGGTCTGAAAGTCGATTTCGTATGTGTTCATTAATTTGTTAACGCTTGGTACGGTCGGCTTTTTTTATTTTACATCAATTTTATTGACACAGTATTGCACGTGCCGTAAGATGCCTACAACCAAAAGAGAACATGGAAATCACTACCCTGCTTGACATCCACTCCCGCGAGGAACTGTACCGGTGGTACCAGGAGAACCACGACAAGGCCTCCGACTTCTGGCTGCGCATCAACCGGGCGGAAGCCGACTGCCCCGGCGTGGTGCACTACGTTGACGCCGTCGAGGTGGCGCTCTGCTTCGGGTGGATCGACAGCACCATGAAACGTATCGACGACGGGAAGCCCATCCAGCACTTCACGCCGCGCCGTAAAGGCAGCAACTGGTGCGAGCAGAACCTCGTGCGCTGCCGCCGCCTCGTAGCGACGGGTGAGATGACGCCCGCGGGACTTGCCGTCATCCCCGACATCGACCCGTCGCATTTCGTCTACGAGGAATGGGTTATCAACGCCATCAAGGCCGACAGGCAGGCCTGGAAGCATTACCGATCCTTCCCCGAGAACTACCGCCGCATCAAGGTGGACCGCATACAGCATTACTATCACACCAAACGCGAAGACTATGCCTTCAAAACCCTGCGGAAGTTCATCGACGACTGCCACAACGGCAAGATGCAATCCGGCTGGAGCGATTTCGGAAGGCTGGGATAGATGATTATGGAAATACAAATAAGATGACCGATCGAATGACACCCGAACAACGGCACCACTGCATGTCGCACATCCGCAGCCGCAACACCAAGCCTGAGCTGAAGGTGCGGCAATGGCTGTGGCGTCACGGCTACCGCTACCGCCTCAACGTGAAAGGCGTCCCCGGGAAGCCCGACATCGTAATGCGCCGCTACCATACGGCCATTTTTGTCAACGGATGCTTCTGGCATGGACACCACGTGGAGTTAGGAGTTAGGAGTGAGGAGTTAGGAGTAATTGGGTCGAACTGTTGTAAAATACCTCAAACCAATACGGAGTTTTGGATAAACAAGATTCAAAGAAACCAGCAACGCGACCGCGAGAATTACCAATTGCTCCGTGATAACGGATGGCAAGTGATCGTCATCTGGGAGTGCCAGCTCAAGGCCGATCGCCTGGAACGCACCATGGGCGAGGTGGAGCTCCTACTCAACGAGAAACTGCTGTCGCTCTACCAAACACACAAACCCTTCATCTACCATCAAAACGAAGAAGCGGGCAACCTGCCAATGGCGGCGGAAGAAAAAATAAATCTAACTATTCTTTGATGTTTGTATTGATTTTGTATTTTTGTAGAAAAAATTAATCTGTAAACAACATCCAAACATGGCAAAGAAAAAATTAGATAAAGGCAATCTGCCAACAGTTGTGGAGCCAGGCAATAATCCTTTGGCATACAAGGCGGAGTTCGATACGATATACGGCATTATCTCTGCCCACAAGAAACGGGCGATGTATGCTGTGCATAACGAATCGCTCAATATGCTTTGGGAGGTGGGTGCATACGTGTCCGACCGTCTGAAAAAAGCCGCCTGGGGTGACGGCGTGGTGCGGATGCTAGCGGATTATATCCGAACCCAAAGTCCTAAGGCTAAAGGGTGGAGTTACCGTACTATCTACAAGATGGTGCAGTCAGAAATGATGAAGCGCGAATATCCGCAAAGTGGCGTGCTTTTCAAAGATACTGTCTATCTGGAGATGTTCGGGCTGCCCGTAAAGTACAAGGAGTCGAAACTGAGGAAGGAGATTATCGCCCACATGAAGGACTTCATTCATATAGAGGCATTGGATCAGGAGGAGCGTCGCTCGAACGAGAATCCAAGCATCGGCATCATCCTTTGCAAAGATGCTGATATGGAGGTGGTGCGCTATGCGCTGAACCGGAGCATGTCGCCCACGATGGTGGCTCTGTATAAGGAGCAGTTGCAGGTAGGTGGCGTCATCCAGCGTAGTTTGGTGGAGTTTTGTAGATTTGTAAGTAAAAGAAAGTGAACGTGACAAGAAAAAGAGTAATTGGCATCGGAGAAACCGTCCTCGACATCCTTTTCAAGGACGACCAACCGCTAAAGGCCGTCCCTGGCGGATCAACATTCAATAGTATTGTCTCACTCGGACGGGCCGGCATCCCCTGCGTCATGGTGACCGAAGTGGGTGGCGACCATGTGGGTGATCTGGTTTGCAACTATCTGAAAGAAAACGGTGTTTCATCGGAATACGTCTTCCGTCGCGACCACGTCAAATCACCCGTCTCGCTGGCCTTCCTCGATGAGCACAACGATGCACAATATGTGTTCTATAAGGATCCATCACCCGTAGCGCTCAGCGGAAAGCTACCAGAGTTTACTAAAGACGACATCGTGCTCTTCGGGTCATACTTCGCCATCAATCCAGCCATCCGTCCCGTAGTGGGCGGCCTATTGCGTGACGCTCACAAAGCTGGCGCTTGGCTCTATTACGACGTCAACTTCCGTAAAAACTATATAGCCGATATCCCCATCCTGAAGCCCAATATCGAAGAAAACATGAGCCTGGCCGATGTGGTGCGTGGCTCGATGGAGGATTTCGACTATCTGTACGGCCTGGACGACGGTGACGCCATCTACGAAAAGGTGAAAGGCTTTTGCAACACCTTGATTCTGACCGATGGCGCCCGTTCGATACGGGTCTATACCCCCGAAGGTTGCGAAACCTATCCCGTGCAGCCGATAGCAACCGTCAGTACCGTCGGCGCCGGCGACAACTTCAACGCTGGCTATATCTACGCAAAGCTTAATTCTCAACTCTCACCTCTCAATTCTCACCTAATAACGATGGCCCAACGCTGGAGCCAAGACGTCTGCCGTCAGTTAGGGAATAACATCAGCGACGAATTGGTTGATTCCCTAAAATAATTTTAAATGTTTTCAACGTATTAATGTAGTGAAATAAAATATTTATATTATTATGTTTGAGTTGACCAAGGAAGAGTATGATTCTTTAAGGTGCAAAAACTGCACCTTAAACGGAAAAGGCCAATATAGTAAATATCTTAAAAAGAAACCATGACCCCAAAACTAGTCATCTTTGACCTCGACGGTACCTTGCTCGACACGCTTGACGACCTTAGCGCAGCGGTTAACTATGCCATGGAGCAACGGGGCTTTCCTCAACATATGCGTGCCGAATATATGAAAATGGTTGGCCACGGAGCGCGCAACCTGATGAGCCAAGCCTTGCCTTTGGAACACGCCCATGATGAAGCATTAATTGATGCTGTACTTGCCGATTTCAGGACGTACTATAATACTCACATCGATGTTTACACCAAGCCGTTTCCTGGGATACAGGAGCTTATTGCCGAGCTACATCGTAACGATATAAGACTTGCCGTCGCCTCCAACAAGTTCCAAGAGGGTACGGAGCATCTAATTAAGGAATTCTTTCCCGACATCCCCTTTGTGGCCATCTTGGGCAACCGACCCAATAAACCCTTAAAGCCGGATCCTGAAGTTGTAGATGAGGTGCTGCGTAAAGCAGGCATCAACAAAGAAAATGCGGTCATGGTAGGCGATTCGGATACCGACATGGAAACTGCTGCCAACGGCGGCATCGCGGGCATTGCCGTCGGCTGGGGTTACCGCAACATGAAAAACACACCAGGCCTCACTGTGGCCGAGACCGTTGAAGAATTACAAAAACTGTTATTACCATGACCTCCAAACTCTTTTTTCAAGCCCTCGCCAAATTCCTCCTCGGTGTCATCCTCCTGGGAGTGCTCATTTTCCTGCCCGCAGGATCACTCCACTACTGGCAAGGCTGGCTGCTGATGGGCATCCTCTTCGTCCCGATGTTCATTTCGGGTCTTGTCATGATGGTCAAAAACCCGTCACTTCTCCAAAAACGACTTAACGCCAAAGAACAGGAAAAAGAACAAAAAACGGTCGTGGCGCTGAGCTACAGCGAATATAAAAAGCGGGTGAAATACAGAATTTTGCCTTTTATCTGGTAATTTGTATCTTTGTAGCCTCTATGAAAAGACAAGTCAACTCAAGGTATGTAACTCATCTAAGAACGCCAGGGGGTGCTCGATACAGTACCAAGCGAATGCCGTTTGAGGTACCCATTCTCGATAAGCTTTGGAATCGAATCGAACTGAAGACTAAGGCTCGCCGATTGGTTAAGACAGGTGATCCCGACAAACTGTACGAAGCTGGTATAGTCTACGACGATCTCAAAATCTACCGTAAGTCGTTTGAATGCTATCAACAAGCAGCTAAAAAAGGCCATCTTCAAGCCCGGTATGCGTTGGTGCTCTGCTTCGACTTCCCCAAAGGCTGTGAACAGGACTTAAGCAAGGCGTTTCAACTGTGCCTGGAAGTGGCTAAGGATGGATTGCCCGAGGCCATGTGCCGCGTAGGAATGTATTTCGAGCACGGCATCGGAACCTATAAGGATACGGAACTGGCCCTCCATTGGTACGAAGAAGCGGCCAAACAGGGCAATAAACTGGCCCAAAGAAATCTGGAAAAGCTGATGGCTACAAGTCGGAAGTCAGAATGATGAAAACCTGGTACCAATCGCCAATAGGAGTACTCATCATGGTCAGCGACGGCACATCGTTGACGGAACTGAGATTCGGGAAACCCAAAGAAAGTACGAACGACCCAGACCTCCCGGTTTTCAAAGAAACCCGCCGTTGGCTCGATCTTTATTTCAGCGGAAACAATCCAACAAAAGCCCCTCAACTTAACCTTCAGGGCACACCGTTCCAACAAAAAGTCTGGCAGGAACTGCTCAAAATCCCTTACGGACAAACCACCACCTACGGCACCATCGCCCAACGCATCAGCTGCCGCTCGGCACAGGCCGTCGGACAAGCCATCCATCGCAACCCCATCGCCATCATCATCCCCTGCCATCGCGTCATCGGCGCCGATGGCTCGCTCACAGGCTATGCTTCCGGCCTCGACATCAAATCTCGGCTTTTAGGGATAGAGCTTCACGGATGCCTTTCGCCAGCTGATCCGGACAAGAAGTAGGCTTGAACCCACAACGGATGCCTTCCAATCGCTGAACCACCTCATCAGCATCCATGCCTTCCACAAGTCGGCCTACGCCCTGGGTGTTGCCGTCACAACCGCCGTAAAACTGTACATTGTGGATTTTGCCGTCGATGATCTCGAATTCAATGACTTGGCTACAAGTGCCCCTCGGATAATAGGTGTGTTTCATACTGTATATTTATATATCTATTTTAAACTGAATACAAATTCCTGGTCGTCATACTCCCACTGAACCGTGCCAAAACGGATCAAATGGGCCAACAGCGTGATGACCTTGTTCCTGGGAAGGCGTACCGAACGTACGATTTGCTTCAAAGTCAGCCGTCCCTCCATCACGCTGAGCAGCCGACGGATGTCATCGTCATACACTAGCAACGCCCCCTGCGGCTCCTGGGATTCCTGCCACAGCTTGAACAGCACCGGCGAAGCCACGATGTTCTCGTCATGAACCCGAAGATACGCCCTCATCCGGCCGTCCTCGTCGGGAGCGCAAATGGGCCTCTTCTCCGATGGGGGTACGGTGGCCACGACCACCGCCTTGCCGTCGGCATGATAGGTGTCGAACCGAATGCTGGCCTCGGGCGTGCAATACTTGAAGGCGGCTTGGTGCATCACGTGAATCTCCCCCTCGGTGCGCACCCCGGCAATCACGCCGTCGTCGCGCACCCCAATGAGCAGCCGACCCCCATCAGTGTTGGCAAAGGCCGACACCGACCGGGCAAGCTTGCGGGCATCATCGACTCGATATTTGAAGTCCTGCCGCTGATGCTCGCCCTCCTGAATCAGGCTCTGAAGATATCGCTTGTCATCCATCATCTCGCAAAGATAAAACAATATTTGGATTTTACCGAAAAACATCCTACCTTTGCACCTTAATACTGAAATCATCAAATCTTAAATACTAGTACTATGTTGGAATTTTTGCAAAGAAATCTGATGGTGGTGCTTTTGGTCGCCATCCTGATTGTCGTGATTCCTTTCCTGATCTACTACCTTCGCACCGCGAAGCGTTATCACCCGAAAGGATTGATTGCCGCCGCCCTGAGTAACATGGGTGAGCGTTTCGGCTACTACATTATGAATGCCATCCTGCTGCTGTTCCTCGTTTCGAAGTTCGGTCTGCCCGATGGCGTCGCCGGTATCATCTACTCGGTGTTCTACTTCGGCATCTATGTGCTGGCCCTGGTGGGCGGTATCATCGCCGACCGTACGCAGAACTACCATGGCACCATCCAGTGGGGCTTGATCATCATGGCTGTGGGCTATGTGGCCCTTGCCATCCCGCTGTTCAGTAGAGATGCCCAAGGCATCATCGCCGACGGCACCGGTGCCTGGTGGGGCATCCTCATCTTCACCTGCGTGGCCCTGCTCATGATCGCCTTCGGTAACGGCCTCTTCAAAGGCAACCTGCAAGCCCTGGTGGGTCAGCTGTACGACAACTTCGAAGCCGAAGCCGCCAAGAAAGGCCCCGAAGCCCTGGCCGAAGCCAAAGATCGCCGTGACAGCGGTTTCCAGATTTTCTACGTGTTCATCAACATCGGTGGTGTGATCGCCCCCTTCGTGGCTCCCCTGCTGCGTGTGTGGTGGCTCAAAGCCCACAACTTCATCTATAACGCCGACATGCCGGCCCTCTGCCACCAGTATCTGGCTGACGGAACGGTGACCTCCAAATTCACCGAAACCATGGCCAACTCCGTGATCGATTCCAGCGCTGCTACCGACCTGACGCAGTTCTGCTCCGATTACATCGGCGTGTACAACCAAGGCATCCACTTCGCCTTCATCGCCTCGATGATCGCCATGATGATCTCCCTGATTGTGTTCGTCACCCAAAAGAAGAAGTTCCCCCAACCCGGCAAGAAACTCGCCGTCGAAGTGGCTGGTTACACTCCCGAAGAAAAGGCTGCCATGGCCAAGGAAATCAAACAACGTATGGCCGCCCTGTTCGCCGTGTTGGGCATCGCCGTGTTCTTCTGGCTCTCGTTCCACCAGAATGGCCAGTCGCTGATGGTGTTCGCCCGTGACTTCGTCAACTCACAGTGGCTCGCTCCTGAGATTACTCAGTCTTTGAACCCGCTGTTCGTGATCATCCTCACACCTATCGTCATGGGCATTTTCGCCTCATTGGCAAGAAAGGGCAAAGCCGTTTCCACCCCGCGTAAGATTGCCTTGGGTATGCTTATCGCAGGTATCGCTTACCTCTTCTTGATGTCGCTCTCGCTGGCCAACGGTTATCCGTCGGGCGATGAGTTCCGTGCCATGGACAGCCAGGCGATGGCCGCGGCTGGATTGCACAAGCAAGGCTATTGGGTGATGTTCGTCGTCTACTTCTTCCTGACGGTGGCTGAGCTGTTCATCTCGCCTCTGGGTCTGTCGTTCGTGTCGAAAGTCGCCCCGCGTCACCTCCAGGGTCTCTGCCAAGGTCTGTGGCTCGCCGCCACCGCCATCGGCAACCTGTTCATCTTCGTGGGTCCCCTCATGTACAACGCATGGCCGATCTGGGTCTGCTGGACCGTGTTCCTGTGCATCTGCATCGTTTCCATGTCGATCATGTTGGGTATGGTGAAATGGTTGGAGCGTGTAACCGCCTAACGCTTTACTCCTAACTCCTAACTCCTCACTATGTTCAAAGGACATCCTAAAGGCCTCTATGCGCTCGCCCTCGCCAATACGGGCGAGCGCTTTGGCTATTATACCATGTTGGCCATCTTCGTGCTCTTCCTGCAGGCC
>CAJOIF010000052.1 GCA_905234765.1 uncultured Bacteroidales bacterium | reverse complement strand
GTTGTGAATTGCTTTCATTTATCGTATCTTTGCTCTTTGAAAACAGCGCAATATGCATAAAACAAAGAGTATCAGCAATTTAAAAGCTGTTTTTCAAATAAAAAAATCCCGCTCATAAGAGCGGGATTTTTTATGGTCGTCATCAGTTTTTCCGATTCAAAACAGCTCTAGTTGTTGGCATGGCGTTTCCGGGGGTTTCAATTGGCAGTTCGAGAAAATCTCCATTTCTCCAAACTGTTTGTCAGTAACACACAGAATTCCGATGTCGCCCAACTCCGGCATAAACGACTTCACACGTTTGATGTGAACTTCAGCATTCTCTCGACTCGGGCAATGCCTGAGATAGATCGAGAATTGAAACATGGTGAAACCATCGGCCATAATGCGTTTGCGAAACAAAGCATAAGCTTTTCGATCTTTCTTCGTTTCTGTTGGTAAATCGAAAAGCACCAGCACCCACATGACTCGATATTCGCTGAACCGATCCATCAGTTTACAAATCCATCTCCGGATAAACAATCTTTCGCAACTCTCCTGAGAAACACTTGGCCAATGAAGCTGTCGTTTGAGTAACAGCCACCATCAGTGGACTTCGTTGGCCTCCAATAATCACTTCAATCACTGGAACTCCAAGCAACTTCCGTTTCAATTCAGTGTTCAACACGCTGCAATCCACTTCACTTGCCACAATCCCTGCAACCAGCTCATCTACGTATGGCCGATAAGGCTCCATAATGTCGTCCGCCAAGCAGAAAGCGTTATATCGATTATGGTGATGAATCCCAAAGGTGGGCAGCATGCCACTGGCTACCAACGCCCTTGCTACCACTGCACGGAGTATGGCATATCCATAGTTCAAGAGATTATTGGGAGCATCCCCTTCCCTATCCCGTTTAAAGACCTCGGCATCCACGAACATGTTTCTCCAATAATAGGCCGCAGCACGTCCCTCAAGATTCTCGCTGTCACCACTTTTCACGGAGTTGGACCAAGCGACCATGTTTCTTACTTCGGTTCCATATAGTTTGCGAAGCAATGCTGCTTGGTTATGGATCTTTGCTGCCACCGTCTGTTGCCACAACTGTTTTTTCAATGGCAAGGTAGCCTCAATTTGCTGACGGAAGCGCTCGCTTTGTACCGTATGGCCCTCCAAAGGCAGCAGCAATCCAGCAGGCATGTGTTTTTCGTCACAAGTGACAACTGCACAATTGTTTTCAAGCAAGGCGTCCATGGCGCCATTGGTAATGGTGATTTGTCTATCCTCAAGCACCACCACGCCTAGGTCCTCGATGGGTACTGTTTTCACAACTTCCTCTTGTGTTTGCGCATCGGTAAGTTTAACGACCAGTTGTTCGTTACGCGTAGAGAGGTAGGCTGGATTGCCAAAGAACAGTGTTCGTTTAATCATGACCTTCTTCCAATTCCAAAGTGTTTTGGTTAGGCAAGTAATTATTAGGTGTCGAAACGCTTCTACCCAATTCCCTTTCCGTCTCTTTTCTAGCCACACCGGCCACGTTGCCACCCCGTTGGGCTATTTGTCGACTTTCCTCGAAAGTCTCCGGATCTTCTTGCTGGGAGATCTCTGTAGTCACCCTCTCACCCAACATGGTGAAAATCAATTCCAGGTCATCCATGTGGTCACGCAGATTCTGGTTTTTCTTTGTCAAACCTTTATAGGCTTTATATTCCGATGGAGTCATCCCAAAAGTCGCCTTTGAAATCTCAGCGGTCAAGATGGCATAGTCATGTTCGGAGTCTATGCCGCGTCGTTTCCATTCATCGGTTAGGTTCTGTCTGATAGCGATACCGCGGAGTCTCTTGTCAATCCAATCTTTCGGATAGCCCTTTTTCTCATAGAGTTCCTTCATCCTTTCCTGTGCCAGTTCAGGATTTTCAATTTCTAACATACGCTCATAACCCACTTGGGCCAGCCATTGTTTGAACGGCTCAGCCTTGGGCGACGGGATAGACTGGATAATGCGAAAGAGACCCTTTATGTTGGCCGCTTGCACCTTTCGGTGTTTCCCGTCAAGGGCAATCATTTCAATGGGGGTACAAATTGTACCCCAGTTGATATTCAACACTTCATCACGCGAACGCATCTTTTTGATATACTGTTTTGTATCGCTGCTATCTGTCAATGCTTCAACGACATCGTAAACAGAGAAATACCATTGCTCTTCTTCATCGTTCCATACGGAACGGATTTTTTTGTCTTGGAATAGTTTTATGTTGGTCATGACTTCGGTTTTTTAATACTCACCTACAGAAACTATTTTACCAATATGGTTTACACGTACCTTTACTATATTATCAAGGCCATTCAAGCCACATCTAATCCACGTAATACCTTTTAACACTGAGATGTCTTGTACAGTCGTTTCCAGGTGGTGCCTAAAGAAATAGTCCCTGCTGGTCATTTTTTGAACTCTAAATAGATTCACACTTATCATCGCATAGTTCTCTGGATTCTTATACCACTCCTCATCATAATCCAATGGGTTGAAAACCATGTTGCCTTGTTTGTCGTAGTGGGGAAATACAAAGTATTCGTTCTGCTTCATCGTAAACAGGAATTGCCAGCCCTCGTTCTTCTTATAGTCTTTGTCAACAATCGGCAATCCTAAAATGGCTCGTGAGGTTGCTTCATAGAATGATACTATATTCTCATCCAATTCATATTGTGGTTCTCCGTTTTCATCCAATATATGTTGCCCGTTTTTATCCAACTTGGGCTTACGATAAATGGCTACATGATGATTGTTTCCCGTATTGACAAAATCAACAGGTTGTGTGTTGCCATTCTCGTCAAGAATCAGACAACCATCCTTGTCCCGCTTATCATGCAGCGACTCTGCATTACTTATACCTGTAATGGTAACACGTTTGATGGCAATGCCCTTTTCTTTGTTCAACCAGATGGGGTTATCATCAAGATTGGTGAAAGCTTTCTTGGTGTCGCCTCCAAATTCATCCAATCGAGCCTGGAGGATTTGACGTATATGAACGTCAACCACTTTGTCAAGTTTCAGGTCAGGCGACACCTCTTTTCTAATGGTATACACCGACTCGAACCAGACCAGTTTAACCTTTTCTGGTACTTTTTGCGTATGCAGTTCATCCAGCCATACAGGATTATTCTCCATGGTGTTTTTGCCAGTAAACGCCTTTTTCGGATCACCATCAAATTGCAGTAGCCTCAACAATAATGCATCACGATAACGCTTATTCGCAACGGTATTGATTCTCGTCTCATCAAATGTGGCATTCACCTTTTCTTCTTTGGTTACATAACGCTTCGAGTTGCCATAAACTGTTTCAAGATGCAACTGTCCACGTGGCGTCAGCTGCACTTTCCTGTTTTTTCCTACCTTTTTCTTAAAAACGTTGGCATTCTGTGTTACCACTTTATTCTTTGCCTTCATGGAAACCAGTGTGTTTTCAAGCTGCCTCTTGGCTTCTGCTCTGAATTCATCCAACGGCATCGGTGGATTGAAACGTAGTTTTCCGTGACTGTCACGATGCAACTCTTTCTTCTCGACACCATAAACTGCGGCCGAACGCTGGTCTTTATCCAACAAAGATAGTTCGACCACGTCCAAATCGATATAGTCATCAACGCCTTTTTGAACACGAGCGTTCAGGTTGTTCAAATATTGGATATAGCTGCGTTTGGTGAAAGCAATAGTTAAGGCATCCATTGCATGATGGCGATGGTCGTTGCGCTTGGTCCAGTCTTTAATGCGACGGATGCGCTGTCCGTCACGCCCTTCGATTACCTCCGTCAACCCCAGTTGATTGTACTTGTCCCAGTTGAGTTCCTGCATCACATCCACCAGTTGCCAATCCTCGCGCAAACGATCGGTTATGCTACCCGTAGTCGGCACTACAAAACGCACAATCTCTCCCAGGATCTCGCGAGCTTTCTTGGCAATATATTGGGAATCACGCAAGTCGCGATTGATAAATCCACTTGGGATATCCTCTTCTTTCATCAAAAGCTTGTCCCGTTTGGTTTTGCTGATAGCCTTTTTGTCAAACATGCTCTCAATCCTTTTCTTGTATTCTTCAACGCCTTTCTCACCATATTTGTCAGACAAAAAATCAAGGGCTGTGGCATTGCCTTTGTCCAGGTTGACTTGACGGACCTCTAATGTTTTATTCGAGAACGAGTCGTCAAACAATTTGGCTTGAGGTATGATGTGCTCAATGTCAAACTCTTTACTAAACAGCTTTTCCCGAGGAATATAAGTGTTGGAATACAGCGTTTTGTATCCATTCATCTTCAGTTCCTCATAAAGTTTGTAACGGATAATGTCGTTACGGCTTACATGGGGCAGATTAAAGGGATCGGCCTGTAATAGCCTGACAATTTCTTCATGAAGTCGTGTGGTTTCGTTGATTGACTTCGTCATTTCCTCGCGTTCCTTAGCTGATTTCTTCAATTCGCGAGCCAATTCGATACGAATCTCATCCGGTTTCCCATACTCTTCGATGATGGCATTCACAACATTGACCATTTGGTTCAGTATCTTCTCCACCACCGGATTGTGCAAGCTGTTGCGGGGCAAAAGCTCAAGCCTGTCTTTCAATACTTTGTTTTCAATCTCCTCTTTGGTCAACGAGCTCTTTGAATGGCGGTATCCGGCATATTCGCACGCCACACTGTAATCCAAGCCGTCTTTCAAATGCGGCAGTATCTTACGAATGGCCTTGCTGCATAGGCTGCTATAATCATCAAGAAACACAACATTTGACAGGACGGCAGCCGACTCCTTGTCGAAGCCGAACCATTCATGCAGTTTTGCAATCAAGCTATCAGTCCCCAATTCTGATTTGTCACTTTCGTATGAATACAGAAGATGCCAAAGTTTATACATTGGCTGTTGTTCCATGGCATGACCTTCAAAAGAGGAGTCAAAACGCAGAATGTCGGTATTGAATCCTAAACCGCCAAACACCTCTGAAACCACCTCCAAAGCTTTTTCAGCAGGCATCTTGGAGAGGTCATAATCACCGTGACCGCTCATCTCGAGGATGTTTTGATAAGCCTTGAACAACTCAGCCTGAGTGCGATTCCCATCCAATTCCTTGAAATTCAAGTCCAGTCCCTTCTGATTGCCAAACAGCAGCTTGAGCACATCGGCTTTGGAGAGTTTCTCTTTATAGTTCAGTTCAGCAAATAGTTTCTCCTTCTCTTCCTGATCGAGGAATCGCTTGCCGTTCTGAAACATTACTTGGACGTCGTTCAACTTCTGCCAAATTTTGAACTCCTGGAACAGCGGAGAAGACTTTGGACATACACGCAATCCGATGGTTTTGGTTTTCTTCTTTCCATCAACAACGACCTCAACTTGACGACTTTCAAACTCGCAGAAAGAAATCAAGCCTTTCTGTGACTTCAGAGGACGCTGATAGAATATCACAATATCGCGAATCTCTTTCTTGAGTTCAGGAGTTAATTCCTTATGGTATTTGGCTTGAGTTTCCCAAATGGCTTCAAATTCATTCAGATAATCCTGGCGATAGAATACTTGGTTTTTCAGGCTATAGTTCGGGTTTTTTTCCAGTTGGACCATTTGGTATTGTCCTACCGTCATCTTGTTAAAATACAGCGCCTTGCTACGGTCGCTGATATCGCCAAGGTAACCACTTGCGTTGCTGATTTGGCCATTTACTTCTTGAAGGACAATGGCTAACTCTTCCAGCCCAAGTCTGTGTATGAGGGCATCCTCTCGCCATTGATAGTTTTCAATTTTTTGTTCCAAACCCTTGGTTGTGCGTTTGATGCCAACTAATTGAGCTGTTTTGGCGAAGATAGCCCAAGTCTGTGCTTTATTCCTACCCTCTAATTCGTCCTTCAGTTGATCCGTCAATACGTCTGGATAAAATTCCTTTTGTTGCTGCCAAATTTTATCGAACTCTACTTGTAAATCTGATCTGTAAAAGTCAGGCAAATGCCGTTTGCCCTCTTTCAAAAGCCGGAGAGAAAGCCGGCCCGGTGTCAAATTTTCTTCATAGAGCCGTTTTGCGATCTCCATGCCGTCAATCAACTTTCCTTCTTCTGTCGTTTTTGCCTTGCGACTACTCTTATAACCACGCTTTTTATTAATTATCAACAACACACGGGCAAGTTCGCATAAAGAAATCTCTTCGGTGGCAGCTTTGGCTCGCAGACGGTAGGTTTCAAAAGTGGTTCGATTACCGTTTTCAGACAACAGGGTTTCATCGTCGATAAAGCCCTGTTCTTTCAATAGTTCTATCAGGTTCTCGCGACGAAGTTTATAGCGTTGCAAATTACGACGCATGCTGCGTTTCATCGTCCTGACTGCATTGGTCGTTATACTCTTGCCTTTTTCAAAATTGGATAATTCCTCAACTGTCAAGGGATTAACCCTAACTCCCAGTTTTATAATTGATGATTTCTCGCTATAATTCTCCGCTTCATTCACCATCGCCCAACCAATACTGTTGGTACCTAAGTCAAGTCCTAATATCTTTTTCATCGTTATCCGTTTTACTTTTTTCCTATGTCAAAATTACATTTTTTTTGAGAACCACTTGCATTATTCAAAAAAGATGTATCTTTGCAGCACGATAATGAAGCAATTCACAATAAGGATTATTCCGTTGTGAAAACATTTAAAACGGAGCGGCACAAACTGCTTCGTTTTCTTTTTCCCGCAAAAATACGCCCCACCCTGTTTCAAAACCTGAAACAGCCTGCGAAAAAACCATTATCTTTGCAAACAAAATCATTTCACAATGAAAGACGCCAACACCTTTAAACAATACACTTGGCTTATCAACACAATTAAAAACGCCCGGAGAATTAATTTCCAACGCATCCAAAAACTGTGGATCGAAGATGACGTCAACAACCAAAAAGAATTGTCAAGAACCACTTTCCACCGGCTCAAAGAGGCTGTCGAGGAAATGTTTGGCATCCGCATCGAATGCGACAACACCAACGGCTACCAATACTATATCGCCAACCCCGAAGCCCTCAAAGACCACTCTACACAGAATTGGATGCTTCAAACCCTCACAGTCAACAACATCCTTATCGACAGCCTTGCCATCAAAGACCGTCTCGTGCTCGAAGAAGTACCCTCCGGGATGGAATACCTCCCCATCATCATCAAGGCCCTTAAGAATAATAAGGTTCTTCGCATGGGTTACAAAAAATTCTCAGACACCGACGACTACGTCACCCTCATCCAACCCTATTGTCTCAAGATGTTCCGCCAACGATGGTACCTCTTAGGTCGTAGCGAAAAGAAAAACAACAAATTGGTCATCTATGCTCTCGACCGAATCACTCAACTTGAAACGACAAGCCAATCATTCGAATTGGACCCGGATTTCGATGCCGACACCTTTCTCAAGGATATCTTCGGAGTCTTCCTAGATCAAGACAAGCGACCCACACGCATCGTCCTCCGCGCCTATGGCAAAATGATTCCCCTGCTTCGCACCCTGCCGAAACACCACTCTCAAAAGGAAATCGCCACTGAAAAAGACCATTCCGACTTTGAATACCATCTGGCCCCCTCATTCGATTTCCGACAAGAAATCCTCAAAGAAGGCCACGAACTAGAAGTCATCGAACCCCTGTCGTTACGCAAAATGATTCGGGAAGAACTGCTGAAAACAATGGAACTCTACCAATGAGTACAGGTTTTCCAGGGTCTTAAAAGAATTCTGGATGAATCTCCTTGAATTTCCGTTCGTACTGGCGGATACGGTTCAAGGTACGGCGGGCCCATTCCAGACGGACTTCATCCTTTTCTTCTTCTGACAGGTGCCAGTCCACGTCACTCATCTCGTGGAGACGGCGCGTCAAAGTGTAGACCAGCAGGGCTGCGGAGACGCTGATGTTGAAACTCTCGGTGAAGCCGTACATCGGGATCTTCACGAAACTGTCAGCATGCTGCATCACATAGTCGGTGATGCCCGACTTCTCCGTGCCGAAGACCAGGGCCAGGGGCTTGTCCAACGGCAAGGTCTCAGGAGAATAGTCATCCTGATGCGGACAGGTGGCCACGATACGGTAACCTTGGGCCTTCAGCCGGTCGAGCGCGACGGGCGTGTTGAAGTCCAACTCGTTGTAGCGGCGGATGTCGAGCCATTTGGTACTACCCATCACCACATCGGGATTAATATCAAAGGTGTAGTTGTTTTCAATGACGTGGATGTCCTGGACACCGGTGAGGTCGCAGCTGCGTAACACCGCACTGGCATTATGCGGCTGGAAGATGTCCTCCAACACCACGGTGAGATGCCGTGTGCGCCAGGCAAGCACCTCCTCGAAACGCTCCTTGCGCTCGTCGGTGATAAACTGGTACAAAAACTCAAGAAAAGCCTTGTCTTTCGGGGTCATTCGCGGAAGATTTTTTTGCAAAAATAAAAAAATCCTGTTTTTTGTTGAAACAAACGTAGAATTTCCTATTTTTGCAGTCCGAAAAATTTGAATAGAAAAAAGATATGGCAAGCAAGAAAGAACAAGTAATCAAGGGCGAAGAAAGACTGGAAAACGTTGAATCCGCTCTGAGCAAGACCGAGCTTTGGATTGAAGAGCATCAGAACCTCATTTACGGTATCATCGCCGCCATCATTGTCGTCGCAGGTATCATCTGGGGCTTGAAGGCTTTGAACGACAAGAAAGACCGCAATGCCAGCAACGAGATTTTCGCTGCTCAGAAATATTTCGAGAAAGAGATGTACGACGCTGCCCTCGAGGGTGACGGCAACTACCTGGGCTTCGCCGAGGTGTACGACGCCTACAAGAGCACCAAGACCGGTAAGCTGGCCGCCTATTATGCCGGCATCTGCAACATGAAGCTTGGCAAATTCGAGGAAGCCATCGACTACCTGAAGAAATACACCAGCAACGATGAGATCCTCGCCCCCATGGCCCTCGGTGCCATCGGCGACTGCTACATGGAACTCAACAAGGTCGACGACGCTGCCGCTTATTACGACAAGGCCGCCAACAAGGCCAAGAACGAGTTCACCGGTCCCATGTTCCTCTCCAAGGCAGGCATGACCTACGAGATCAAGGGCGACTACGCCAACGCCCTGAAGTGCTACAAGGCTTTGAAAGCCGACTATCCGCTCAGCAACGAAGCCTACGAGATCAACAAGAGAGTTGATGAAATAATGCGTCTCGTTTATTTCGGGACACCGGAGTTCGCCGCCTCACAACTGGAAGCCATCGTGCAAGCCGGTTATGAGGTGGCGGCTGTCGTTACTATGCCCGACAAACCGGCAGGACGCGGCAAGAAAATCCAGTTCTCCGACGTCAAGAAAACCGCCCTGGAACACGGACTCCCGCTGCTTCAGCCTGAGCGACTCAAAGACCCCGACTTCCTGGACACACTCGCCTCGTACCACGCCGACCTGTTCGTCGTAGTGGCCTTCAGGATGCTGCCCAAGGCGGTGTGGGACATGCCCCCGAAAGGCACCTTCAACCTGCACGCCTCGCTCCTGCCCCAATACCGTGGCGCCGCCCCCATCAACTACGCCATCATCAACGGTGAGACCGAAACCGGGCTGACCACCTTCTTCCTGAACGAGGAGATCGACAAAGGACGCATCATACTACAAGAAAAAGTGGCCATCCGTCCCGACGAGACCGCAGGCGAGCTGCACGACGAGTTGATGCTCCTCGGCAACCGGCTGGTGGTGGAGACCCTCCAGAAGATCGAAAACGACGACGTCCAGACGGTGACCCAAGAGGAACTCGCCGCCGGAACCGTCCTGAAAGACGCCCCCAAGATCTTCAAGGACTTCTGCTACGTCCAGTGGAATCGTGACTGCCAGTCGATCTACAACCACATCCGGGGCCTCTCCCCCTACCCGGCAGCACATACCCAGCTGTTCCCCCAGGAAGGCGACCCCATCGAATTGAAGATTTTCGCCTCCCAAATGGAGGTCACCCCCCACAGCCTTCCCATCGGCACCGTGCTGACCGACGGAAAGACCTACCTGAAAATCACCGCCAAAGACGGATTCATCCACCTCACCACACTCCAACAGGCCGGGAAAAAAGCCATGAACATCGCCGAATTTTTGAGAGGAATCCGCCTTGAAAGCCCCCTAAAAGCCATGATTTGAAGTTTTTTCTACACAAAAATCACTCAAATCATTAAAAATCATTAAAAAAAACTTAAAAAATGTTTGCAAACTTGATTTTTGCATTAACTTTGTGCTCGGTAAACACTTATCACTATTAACCTTTAATACTAATTACAATGAACAAAGCTGAATTAATCGATGCCATTGCCGCTAAAGCTGGCATGACCAAAGTTGACACCAAGAAGGCTGTTGATGCCGCTATCGCTGTTGTCAAAGCTGAACTGAAGAAAGACGGTAAGATCGCTCTCGTGGGCTTCGGCACCATGAAGACCGTTGTCCGTCCCGCCAGAAAGGGCCGCAACCCTCAGACCAAGAAGACCATCAAGATCGCTGCCAAGAAGGTTGTCAAGTTCAAACCCGCTGCCAACATCCTGAAGAAATAACTTTGAGGTTATTCACAAAAACTCATGTAGAGACGTCATTTCATGGCGTCTCTACTTTTTTTATGACGTCACCGTCGATTTCCAGCACCCCGTTGTCGACCATCCACCGGATGGCTTCCACCACCTCGTCCTCGTCGTGACCGGGGCAGGCCTCGGCGGCCTCACCCACCGTCAGGGGTCGCTCGCGAAGCACGTTCACCAACGAATCGTGAATCTGGTCGTACTCCTTCGCCTGAAGAGGGTGCTCCGCATGGTTCAGGCACACGTCGCACCGCCCGCAGACCTTGTCGGTATTCTCGTTGAAATAACGTAACAGCTGCACGCTGCGGCACTCCTGGCTGTTGTTCACGAAATCGATCACCGCCCCTACCCTTTCCTCGGCATCGCGCTTGCGGTCCTGGTAGTTCTCGTTCGAGATGGTGAAATATCGCGTATCGAGCAACTCAGTCAACAATTGGATCTGAGGTTTGTCCTTACGACGATCGTAGGTCAGGAAGTTGTATTCCTCCATCTTCTTCAGCTGCGCCACGATCTGGTCGACCGTCATCCCGGTCTTCTGTGCAGCCACTTCCTCGTTGAACCTCACGAAATCGCTCAGCACCCCCGGCAGGTTGCGCAGCATATATTTAATAAAGGTGTCGAACTGCGGGAAAGCCACCTGGAAACGGTACAGTTCCTCGCGAGGCGCCTTGATCCACACCTTGGAGGGCTCGTCGAAGCTGTCTGACAGTTCCAAGAGACCTTCTTTTTCCATGATCTTCAAGGCACTGAAGACTTCCATCACGCTGAATCCATAACGTTGGGCGAAATCGGCCATGTCGAAGGGATACATCTCCATCTTTCCGGCTCCGACCGGCAGTTGCAGATAATTGCCCAACGCCTTGTAGATCATCTTGATCTGTTCCATCTCGGGGAACGACTGCTTCAGGTTGTCCTTCAGCTGTTGGATATCGGCGTTGGAGACCAGCAGGAAAGCCTCGGCGGGCTGCAGGTCGCGTCCGGCACGTCCTGCCTCCTGGAAGTACGCCTCGATGCTGTCGGGGAGATCCATGTGGATCACCAGCCGCACGTCGGGCTTGTCGATGCCCATGCCGAAGGCGTTGGTGGCGGCCATCACCTTCACCCTGCCTTTCATCCACAGGTCCTGCCGCTCGTCGCGGGTCTTTGCATCGAGTCCCGCATGGTAGAAGGTGGCCGAGATGCCCACCGACTGCAGCCATTCGGCGATGACCTGGGTCTTCTTCCGGTTTCGCACGTAGACGATGGCGCTGCCTTCCTTCAAGGCATGGAGCTTGCGATAGAGCATCCCGTATTTGTCGGCCTCGTGATACACGTTATAGGTGACGTTATTGCGCTCGAAACTGCTTTGGAAGACGTTTTTCTGCTTGAAGCCCAGACGGTATTGGATGTCGTCGACCACCTTGGCGGTAGCCGTGGCCGTCAGGGCCAGCACCGGGGTTTGGGGGATATAAGGCCTGATCTCGGCGATCTTTAGGTAAGGCGGACGGAAGTCGTAGCCCCACTGCGAGATGCAGTGCGACTCATCCACTGCCAGAAGGTTGACCTTCATCCGTTTGATGGCTTCCTGGAACTGGTCGGTCATCAGCCGTTCAGGCGAGACATAGAGGAACTTCAGTCTGCCGAAGACCGCTTGGTTGTACACCAACTCCACTTGGTCGGGGTGCATCCCAGAGAAGATGGCCGCTGCCGGGATCCGTTTCGCCAGCAAATGCGCCACTTGGTCTTTCATCAAGGCAATCAGGGGCGTCACCACCACGCAGATGCCCTCCATGGCCATGGCGGGGACTTGGAAACAGATCGACTTGCCGCCACCGGTGGGCAGCAAAGCCAACGTGTCGCGTCCCGCCACCACCGAGTCGACAATGTCCTCCTGATAGGGTCGGAACGAGGGATAGCCCCAGTATTGCATTAACACCGATCGCGTTAGCCTGCTCATGTATGTTGTTTTAAAAGACAAAAATACAAAAACCTGAAGAGCGAGTTCAGAAAAACGATGTTTTTTTATATCTTTGCAGTTTGAATTTTCGCATTAATTCTCACTAAGATGCAGAGTATCAGAAATATAGCAATTATCGCCCACGTCGACCACGGCAAGACCACCTTGGTTGACCGTATTTTATACCAGTCGAAACTCTTCAAGGAGTCCGACGAAGCCCCGGGTGAGCTCATCCTCGACAACAACGACTTGGAGCGCGAGCGTGGCATCACCATCCTCTCGAAGAACGTCTCAGTCCGTTACAAGGACGTGAAGATCAACATCATCGACACCCCTGGTCACGCCGACTTCGGCGGTGAGGTGGAGCGTGTGCTCAACATGGCTGACGGCGTGCTGCTGCTGGTCGACGCCTTCGAAGGACCCATGCCACAGACCCGTTTCGTGCTGCAGAAAGCCATCGAGTTGGGACTGAAGCCCATCGTGGTCATCAACAAGGTCGACAAGCCCAACTGCCGTCCCGACGAGGTGCAGGAAGCCGTGTTCGACCTGATGTTTAACCTCGGTGCCACCGAGGACCAGCTGGACTTCCCCACCGTGTACGGCTCCTCCAAGCAAGGCTGGATGTCGGACGACCCCAACCATATCACTGACAATGTCTCCTACCTGCTCGACACCATCATCGAGACCATCCCCGAAGCCAAGTTCGAGGAAGGCACCCCGCAGATGCTCATCACCTCGTTGGACTACAGTTCCTACGTGGGACGTATCGCCGTGGGACGTCTGAAACGCGGCGTCCTTCAAGCCGGCATGAACGTGTCGTTGGTAAAACACGACGGAAGCGTTGTTAAATCAACAATTAAAGAACTCTATACCTTCGAGGGGCTTGGCAAGGAACGCACCAAGAAGCCTGTCCAGGCGGGCGACATTGTGGCACTGATGGGCCTGGAGGACTTCGAGATTGGCGACACCGTGGCCGACTACGAGAACCCCGAGGCCTTGCCGCCCATCAAGGTCGACGAGCCCACCATGAGCATGCTGTTCACCATCAACAACTCACCGTTCTTCGGCCGCGAAGGAAAGTATGTCACCTCTCGTCATCTGCGTGAGCGTCTTTACAAGGAGACCGAGAAGAACCTCGCCCTGAAGGTTGAAGACACCGACTCACCCGACTCGTTGATGGTCTACGGCCGCGGCATCCTGCACCTCAGCATCCTGGTGGAGACCATGCGCCGCGAGGGCTATGAGTTCCAGCTGGGACAACCCAAGGTGATCATCAAATACATCGACGACGTGAAGTGCGAGCCCATTGAGAACCTCACCGTGCTGGTACCCGAGGATTTCGCCGGCCGCGTCATCGAGCAAGTCAGCGCCCGCAAGGGTGAGATGACCCAGATGGAGCCCAAGGGCGACCGTATGTGCCTCGACTTCGACATCCCGTCGCGAGGCCTCATCGGCTTGAGAAACATCCTGCTCACCGTCACCGAGGGCGAAGCCATCATCTCCCACCGCTTCAAGGCCTACGAGCCTTGGAAGGGCGAGATGCCGACCCGCAACACCGGCGCCCTGATCTCGATGGAGACCGGCCAGGCCATCCCCTACGCCATCTGGAAGTTGCAAGACCGTGGCCTCTTCTTCGTGAATCCCAACGAAGACGTCTATGCCGGCCAGGTCATCGGCGAGAACACCCGTAGCAACGACATCGTCATTAATGTCTGCAAGACCAAGCACCTCACTAACGTGCGTGCCTCCGGCAGCGACGAGGCCATCCGCCTCATCCCGCCAGTACGTTTCTCATTGGAGGAATACATGGAGTACATCCGCGACGATGAGTATCTTGAGGTCACCCCGAAGAGCCTGCGCCTCCGCAAGATCATCCTTGACGAGCTGGAACGCAAGCGCGCCAATAGAAACAACGAACAATAAATAAAACAAGCTATGAAAAAGATCATCCGAATTCTCGCCATTGTGATGCTGACTGCATCCTTCACGGCCTGCGAAGAGCTGGCCCAGATCGCCAACCAAGCCGCCCAGGTGATGAACCTGAAGAACTGCACCTTCGATGTCACTGGCATCAACAAAATCAACATGCTGGGCATCGACCTCAGCAACGGCATGAACAAGAACAGCTTGACAGCAGCTCAGTTAATCAACGTGACCACCTCCCTGATGAACAAGAAGTTGCCCGTCACCTTCAACGTCAACCTCGACGTCAACAACCCGAACAGCATCGCCGCCTCGTTGGGCAAGATGGACTACATCATCTCGTTGAACAACAAGGAAGTCATCAGCAGCTGTTTCACCGACGGTTTCAGCATCAACCCGAACTCGAAAGGCCAAATCTCCATCCCGATCAGCACCGACCTGTTCCAGCTATTCAGCGGCGAGACTGCCGATGCCATCCTCAACCTGGCCTTCAAGTTGGCCGGTGCCAAGAGCGACCCCGTCAACCTCGGCGTCAAGGTGAAGCCTTACATCAAGATCAACAACCAATCATTGGCATATCCAGATTATATCACAATTAATAAAGTACTAGAATGATTAGAAACAATTTCATCAAACGTCACAACGGCCCCACCGTATCGGATGCTGAGAAGATGCTGAAGGTCATCGGCGTGGCATCGCAAGAACAACTGGTCGATGAGATCATCGCTCCCGAGATTCGTCTTCCCAAGCCGCTCAGCATCGGCGAAGGCATGAACGAGTACGAGGTCATCAGCCATCTCAAGGCCATTGGCGCCAAGAACAAGCAGTTCCGCACCTACATCGGATTGGGTTACTACAACACCATCACTCCAGGCGTCATCATGCGCAACATCTTGGAGAACCCGGGCTGGTACACTTCTTACACCCCCTACCAGGCTGAGATCTCGCAAGGCCGTTTGGAAGCCCTGTTGAACTTCCAGACTGTCATCAGCGAGCTCACCGCCATGCCGCTGGCCAACGCCAGCTTGCTCGACGAAGGCACTGCCGCCGCCGAGGCCATGCTGATGTTCTGGCACAGCCGCAGCCGTGCCCAGGTGAAGGCCGGCGTGAAGAAGTTCTTCGTCGCCGACGACGTGTTCCCGCAGAGCATCGAAGTCATCAAGACCCGCGCCCACTTCCAGGGCATCGAGGTCGAGGTGGCTCCCGTGGACCAATTCACTTGCAGCGAGCAGTATTTCGGCATCCTGCTTCAGTGCCCTGGCCAGTTCGGCGAAATCGTCGACCACCGTGCCAAGGTCGCTGAGTGGAAGGCCAAAGGCATGCAGGTGGCCGTCGCTGCCGACCTGCTGAGCCTCACCCTCATCACGCCTCCTGGCGAATGGGGTGCCGACGTGGTGTTGGGTTCCAACCAACGTTTCGGTCTGCCGATGGGATTCGGCGGTCCCCATGCCGGTTACTTCGCCACCACCGAAGCCTACAAGCGCGACATGCCCGGCCGTATCATCGGCATCAGCGTCGACGCCCTCGGCAATCCCGCCTACCGT
>CAJOIF010000051.1 GCA_905234765.1 uncultured Bacteroidales bacterium | reverse complement strand
CTCCCAGTCGTGCTTGGCGGCTTGGGCGGCGTCGATGGCCATGCGGACTTCCTTTTCGCCTACCTTATGGTAGCGTGCGATGACGTGTTTGTGGTCGTGAGGCATCACCACTTCGCCCATGTCGCCCGTGCGGACTTCCTGGCCGTTGATGATGGCGGGGATTTCGACGATTTCGTTCGATTGGCGTTCAAGTTCTTTCTGGAGCTCGATGCGCTCCGGACTGCCCGGACGGTAGGCCTTTACCGGCTCGTTGTCAGGCTTCGCAAATGTGATCAGTGCGTTGTTCATTACGTTGTATTTAAGATTTAAAGATTTAAGATTTCAAGATTTGGGTCGCTTCGCGTCATCAAGAGGAGGAACGACGAAGCAATCCAGATAAATTCGCGGTGCAAATATAGTAAAAATCATTGCGAAAAACTTCGTTGCGAAAAATTTCGCATAAAACTATTGCAGTCGTTTTATCGCCTGCAAAAAATGCGTATGCGCATCCGACTCTTTATTAAATATGCCCGTCTGGTCGAGGAAATCGATGCGGACTTGGCCCGAGCAGTGGATGATTTGTTCATTGCCCATGACGATACCCACATGGGTGATGTGGCCGTCTTCCTCACCGAAAAAGGCCAAGTCGCCAGGCTGCGTCTCTTGCAAGAAATACACCAACTCACCATGCTCAATTTGTTGTGAGGCGTCGCGGGGAAGGATGATTCCCGCCAGACGGGCGCAGACCTGCGCCAAGCCAGAACAGTCGATACCCATAACGGTGCGGCCGCCCCAAAGATAAGGCGCGCCAAGTAGCTTTTTGGCATACTCCACCATCAACTCGGGATGAAACTCCGACGGCGTCTCTATGGCATCAGCGTGCGGCTCATAGAGCGGCGTGCCCAAACTCAAATACTTGCCTCCGTATTCAGCGATTGGCTTGTTAGTAAGATAGAGTTTCTTGTTTTTCAATGCCGTATATTCCTCCTCGCCGATTGCCATGAATTGCTTCGCCTGAATCCAGCCTTCGTATTGGTCGAAGTCGGTTTGAACAAGTACCCACTCTTGAGTTTTGTCTAATACTGAATATAATTCATTGTAAAGCAGTTGGCTCACCATCTCGGAGCCGTGGCGTGGCTCCTTGTGCAAGGCGATGGCGGAGAGTTTGCAGATGCCGTAAGTCATAAAATAGGTCGTTTTCTGACCGCTAAATTAGGCAACAAATCACTTCAATGCGTCTTTTTTCAGTGTTTTTTTTTTAAGCGATTGGAGTTTTTCTTAATTTAGCACTCGGATTATTTATCGAATCAGATTGTTAAATATTTGGTTATGAGTAAGATAAAAGTTTTTTTCAATAAGATACGTCATAGTTATTATAGTATTGCGAAAGTCATGGCCTTTTTGGTGGCTATTGTGCTGGTGTGTTGGCAGATGCCCCGAACGGGTAAGTTTAGATACGAATACCAACTGTCGAAGCCCTGGCAGCATGAGACTTTGTATGCCCCTTTTGATTTCCCGATTTACAAGGATTATGAAACGCTGACCGCTGAAACAGAGGCGGTTTCGGAAAAAGTGAAGCCGATTTTCGTTTTCAATGAAGAGGAAATGTCGGCTGCGCGCAATGCTCTTTACAATGCTTTTGAAACAAAATGGGATGATAGGACAGGTTTTGACAAGGATTTGAATATGGATTACCTGTTTGCGGTTTACGACTCCATTGAGGATCGTGGCATTGTGGCATACGACAACGCAACCAGCCACCTTGAGGCAGGATCGGAGGTAAACATTGTCCGCAATAAGGTGATTCGTTCGGCCCGTTACGGTGATCTCTATTCTTTGAATGAGGCTACGGAAGCGGTAGATATTATCATGAAGAAGCCCCAAATTGGGATGAACCAAAAACTGTTGTCTGAATTGTTGAAAGGAGCTCTTCGTCAAAACGTATTTTACAATGCCGACCTCACCAAACAGGAGGTCGAGAAAGCGGTTTCGGCAGTTTCGTTGACTTATGGCATGGTCCAGAAAGACGAAATCATCATTTCGGAAGGGGAGATCATCGACCAGCATACTTTTGATGTGTTGAACTCGTTGCAGCGCGAATACACTTCACGCTCTATGTCTACAGATGAGTCGCTCCGCGTTTTGCTAAGCCAGATTTTCCTTGTGGCATTGGTCTTCGCGTTGATGGGTCTGTATGGCAACAAACTGCATCATAAAGTGTTTTCGCAACTGAAGAACATCGTCCTGTTGCTGACGCTCATGCTGTTGGTCATTATTCCTTCGTATGTTTTGGTGAAGTTCGCTCCTGGCCTGATCTATATGATGCCGGTGTGTCTTTTGGCCATCATGGTGGGTTCTTTCTTCAACCTGCGTTTGGCTTTCTCTACTCAGGTCTTCGCCGTGATGCTGATTTCATTGGCGGTGCCCAATCCTTTCCAGTTTATGTTCATGCAGTTGGTGGCAACGGTGCTGACGGTGTTCAGCATGTCGAACACACGGGCCCATCACCGTTTCATCCAGGCGGCCTTGTTCGTGTTTGTCGGCTATTTGTTGGTGTATCTTGCCTTTACGTTTATGTCCACTTCCGAAATCGACTGGTCTGAGGTGCTTATGTTGGTGCTGAATGCTTTGTTCACATTGTTGGCTCAGCCATTGATTCTGATGATTGAACGTCTTTTTGGCTTCACCACTTCGCTTTCGTTGATGGAGTTGAGCAATACCAACATGCCTTTGCTGCGACAATTGGCGGAGACGGCTCCAGGCACCTTCCAGCACTCCATTCAGGTGGCCAATTTGTGTGAGGAGGTGCTTTATGAGATTGGAGGCGACACGTTGTTGGCCCGTACAGGTGCCTTGTATCATGATGTCGGAAAGACGAAGAATCCGATGTATTTCACTGAGAACCAGCACGGAGCATTTAGCCCCCATCACGACCTTTCCAATCAAGAGAGTGCCGAAATCATCATCTCGCATGTCACGGATGGCATTGAGTTGGCGCACAAGAACCATATTCCCGAGCGCATTATCGATTTTATCCGCACTCACCACGGAACCCGCCGCACTGACTACTTCTACATCAATGAGCAGAAGGCTCATCCTAACGAGGAAATCGACCCGACGCCGTTCACCTATCATGGTCCTGCGCCTTTCTCGCGCGAGACCGCTGTGCTGATGATGGCCGACAGTATCGAGGCCGCCTCACACAGCCTTAAGGATCCCGATGAGAAGAAAATCAGCGACTTGGTTGACAACATCATCAACAAGCAGATGGAGGCGGGGCAGTTCCTCAACACCGACCTCACCCTCCATGACATCGAGACTTGCCGCAAGGTGCTGAAAAAGAAGCTGATGAGTATTTATCATGTTCGAATTGCTTATCCAGAAAAATAAAACCTGTTGAATATGAAAGAATTGGTAAGAAACTTGAAATTGTTGCTTGTATTATTGGCCGTGGCTTCATGCAATTCTTGTGGCACCGTTGGCTTAATAGTGCATACTGCCAAAATAGCTGATTCCGTCGAATTTAGCTGCAATTATGGTCAAGGTGGAGACTGGGATACCATACATTTCGTCGTCAATAGCAAAAACCAAATGGTTTTCAAGGCTGAATTGAATGGGCAAAGGGATACGGTCATGTATGATTCCGGGGTCAATACAAGTGCTCTTTTGATGTACACCCCGAGTACCAAACCCGAAGGTATGAAGTTCTATCGCCATTCCGTGATTGGGGCTGACAAGAGGTCAAAAATCAAAGTGACAACATTGCCAGTCAAGATAAAGACGGAAATGGTGGAATCCGAAAACTTGGGCCTCGCGATGCTCAATCCAGAGACCCATACGTGCGACAAGGAGCTTCTCTTGGACAAATACAATATCATCGGTTTCCAGGGCTTGAATATTCGGCGCTATATGATTGACTTTACTAACAACCAGATGTACTATATTCCTGATTCTGTGTCTATTGATACAACAGAATTCATTCCTGTCAAGTGCAAGTTTGACATGAATGTTATGTGGGTTTATCCGCGAATCAACGGTGTGGAGTATGAATGCATATTTGACACGGGAAATAGCGCGGCAGCGTTTTTGTTGGCTGATGAGCAGCGGGTTGCGACACCAATACCTGACGACATTGTCTATGAAGGTTCATACGGGCAAGCCGTTGGTGGATTTACGGACAAACAACATTTCGTGATTGCGCGACAAGAGGCAATAGGGTTTGCTGGCAAAGAAGACACTGGAAAGGTGGTGTATGTAAAGTCGATTGCGCACAACAATATGGGCCTCTCGGCGATTTCGAGGTACGATTGGATTATAGAACAACAGTATGATAGGGATGCAGGTGTTGTTAATGCTGATGAAATCGTATATAAAATGTATGTCAGGCCGCATGTCGAGGATGTCGTGAAGCCATTCAAAGCACCGGCTTATCGTATCTCTACTGCCGACGGCACATTGAAAATCGTCACCTGCCTTATCGATGGCAACGAACGCTTCAAAGTCGGCGACCAAATCATCTCCGTCAATGGCGAGAAAATCACCGAGGAGAACATCTGCTATTACTATGACCTTCTGACGGAAAACATGGACTGGTCGGGGTTTGTGATTCGGGTGAAGTGAGGTTTTGTGATTAAAGCAACTGTTTCAAATAAGCATCCGCCTCCGGTCCCTCATTGAAAATCAAGTCCAAAACACTCAAATCAGCAGCGAAGGGAAACTTGGTGCTGAAAACCTGGTAATACGCCGGGAAAGAACCGTTTTCACTTCCATTTTTCGGGCTGAAAGCCTCGCGCAAATCGTTCTCGGTCTCGCGGATATAATCTGTGGTATGAATGATTTCCTTGTTGACTTTCAGCATCTTCAGAACCGCCTGTAAAACCGTGTCGTTCAATTCGATGAGGCGCTCAAAGTGTCCTTCGAAAATGGGTCGCAGGTAGTCATAATAATGGTCGAAATAGGGCGCGGCCTTGTACGCCGACTCCAAACAACGGCTGTGGGTGTGCTGCCAAGGCTCAATGGGACTGATGACCATGTCTTTGGTCATGGTGTGGTTTCCGTTGACCTTCACCACGGGTACACTGAGGCTTTCCACGCCGTTGGCCGTCATTACGCGGCAGCGGTTACGGTAAGTCTGTTTGTGGTAGGTCTCCCACACTTCAATGACAGGCGCGTCTTCTTTCAGAAAACGCGCCATGTAACCGATGCTCGGGAAATATGCTGTGGTGAAAAGTGTCATTTGAGCAGTTGTTCCTCAATGACTTTTCGATAACCTTCTTCGGGCATGGCTCCCACTTGCATCATGGGTTGACCTTCCATGGGAATAAACAGCACAGAAGGGATGCTGCGTATTTGGAAGGCTTTTGCCAAGTCACCCTCATATTGGGTATTAACTTTGTAAATCAATAGTTTGCCGTCATATTCCTCAGCCAGTTTTTCCATGATAGGAGCCACACGGCGGCATGGACCGCACCAGTCGGCGTAGAAGTCGACGATGGCGGGCAGCTTGCCTTTATAATTAAAGGTGTTCGGGTCTTTTTCAAAGTTCCATACCTTCTTTAGGAATTCGTTGTAAGTCAGTTGCTTGACTTTGGATTCTTCTTTGTTTTCTTGTGCGATGGCAGAGATGCCTGTGACCATGAGAATCATGGCAAGTAAGATGGCTTTTTTCATGAGGATGTAGTTTTCGGGGGACAAAAATAACAAAAATCATGCTAATGGAGGTTTTTTCCTTATTTTTGCCGAAAAATATTTGAAATCATGCTTATTGTCAATATCAAGGAATTGGTCGGCATTGAAGAACAAGGCCGGCTGCTGAAACGCGGTGCCGAAATGGCCGAAACGGGAAGAATTAAGAACGCTTTCCTATATATTAAAGGTAAGAAAATTGCCGATTATGGTTCGATGGATTCGGATGCTTGCAGAAAGTATCTCGCAGAGAATCATCGTATTCATGATGTCAAAGGCAGCGTGGTGATGCCCGCTTTCTGTGACTCGCACACGCACCTTGTTTACGCCAACTCGCGTGAGATGGAGTTTGTCGACAAGATCCGCGGCTTGAGTTACGAGGAAATCGCCAAGAGGGGAGGAGGCATCCTCAACTCGGCCAAGGCGACGGCGGCGGCTTCGGAGGATGAACTCTACGATATGGCACAACAACGCCTCGATGAAGTGATGCGCATGGGAACGGGTGCCATCGAAATCAAGAGCGGCTACGGCCTTACCACCGAGAGTGAACTGAAACTGTTGCGTGTCATTCGTCGTCTGAAGGAGAACTCACCTTTGACCATTAAATCCAACTTCCTCGGTGCCCATGGCATCCCGATGGAATACCGAGGACACCAGGAGGATTATGTGGACTTGGTCATCAATGAGATGATTCCGTTAGTGGCTTCGGAGGATTTGGCGGATTTCATCGATGTTTTCTGTGACCAAGGGTTTTTCACTTGCGAGGACACGGAACGTATACTCATGGCGGGCATCAAATATGGCATGAGGCCCAAGATTCATGCTAATGAAATGGCCATCTCGGGCGGTGTGCAGGTGGGCGTGAAATACGGTGCCATCTCTGTCGATCATCTTGAACAGATGGGTGATGCCGAAATCGAATGCTTGAAAGACACTGAGACCATGCCGACGGTCTTGCCTGGCTGCGCCTTCTTCCTCAACTTGCCGCTCTCGCCAGCGCGTAAGATGATTGAAGCAGGGTTGCCTGTGGCTATGGCCTCTGATTTCAACCCAGGCACTTCGCCATCGGGCAACATGCAACTCATCATGTCGATGGCCTGCATCCGCTACCGCTTAACTCCAGAAGAAGCTCTGAATGCCACTACTCTTAACACAGCTTATGCTATGGGCGTGAGCGATGAGGTGGGAAGCATCACAAAAGGCAAACTCGCCAACCTTATCATCACCCAGCCGATGGCGCAACTGGAGTTTATGCCGTATTATTACGGTGCCAACAAAGTGGCCAAGATGGTTCTAAATGGTAAATTTGTTTAATTGTAGCTTGTACAGTTATATGAAAAACGTAAAATGGTTCACGCTCACCGCCTTGGTAGTGATGATGCTTGTTTCGTGCCAGAAAAAGCATTACGATTTCGATGGTTTTGAGGGCGTGAATGTGGAAGGTGAGCTGTTATTGCCCCTTGTTACTGGTTCGTATACGGTCATGGATTTTATGGAACGGTTCCAGATCGACAGTATGCTCACTTTTGATGCTACTGGTGATATGTATTATCATATACTCCTCAATCGATTTAGGACTATTGATGGAGAGGATTTGCTGAGGTTCAAGGATATGGAGATTAATGAGTATTATGCTATTGAGAATCCCAATCCTGGCAATCAGATAGACCCAGTCGACACTGTCGTCAGGTTGACTCAATCAATCGTTTTCACTTCTGACCATATCCATGCTTTGTCGGCTACCATGCGGTCGGGACGTTTTGCGTTTAATATGACCTCCAATGTTGGACAGATTCAGGAAGTTGTGATTACCTCGTCAAATATTATCGATACTGACGGGCATGATTTGAGATTCGTTTATCGGCCTGGTCAGGGCATGAACAGTTTCGCGCTTGAAGGGTTGCGTTATGAGACGACAGAGGTCAATACCTTAAATTTGAACTACGAGGTGCGGTTCGTTGCGCAAGGTTATATGCCATCAGAATTCGAGTTTGGCTTGCGCGTTGAAGCTACCGACTTGGCGATTCAGGAGATGTGGGGCTATGTCGACACCTATGATTCACGCAACCGTATTGATACTACATTTAAACTTTTCCCAAACAATGTGACTGGCATCTTGGAAATTGAGAACGCCGAGATAACCTTGAGTGAACGCAACACATTCCCTCTTGATGCCAAACTTTTTGCCGACACGGCTTTGGTTTGGGGTGAAGGGGTCACTCCCTATTCAATTCTTGATCCCTTGCCGTTGGTGGCCGATGCACCAGTTTCTATGGACTATATGGAGGTGTGTCGTACCTATGCGGATGGTCGCGTGAATGCCCATCAAGGAAATGTGTTTGCTTCATCGGTGATTCGTGTAAACCCGAACGGTGTCAGCGATTTGGTTTCGGTCTCCGATACCTGTGGCATTGATTTGAAGGTGGATGTCAGCGTCCCATTCGCTTTTAAAGCGGAGAGTGTGCACTATCTTGATACGATTGGCTTGAATTTGAGCGGAATCGACTCGCCGAAATGGGTCAAGAAACTGACACTTGGCTTGACATTTGTTTCCACGATTCCATTTAGATTGAATGGCACATTTTATATGTACGATTCCGAGAATAATTGCGTTATAGGTACGCTACTGCAAGATGCGACATTAATTGAGGCTTCTTATGACGGTAGCCTATGCACTACTTCGGTTACTGTCGAGATAACGGAGAAACGCCTTTTGGATTTCTTTCAGTCCGATAGTTTGATAATGGATTATGGCATTGATACAGAGAGCCATGGCGCAGTGCTCAATTCGGGACAGTTTTTGCGCTATTCGGTGAAGGCCGATGTGGAGTATGAAAATGATGGAGTTGATTAAAACTAAGGTAAAAATGAAAAGACTGCTTGTTGTATTGATGACAGCGCTGTGGACGACTTTTGGAGTTGTTAAGGCCCAAGAGGTGTCGCCAGTTGATTTTATGAGGATGAATCCTTATCAGATGAACTCGAATCCATCTGCCGATTTGCCATATGAGAGCGTGATGTCGCTGTTTGTAGGAAACTTCGACTTGAACTATATGACGCCCACATTCCGCTTTGACAATCTTTTTGATTTCGATTATTGGGGCAGACCAAAGGCATGGAACTTACGCAAGTTTGCCAATAGTCTGGATGTCGACAATGTTGTGGGTTTCTCTATGAACGAGAATCTATTCACATTGTACCGCAGACTGGGTAATGGGATGCTTACTTTTGGATATAACCTCCGAGCACAAGGTGACTTTGCCGTCAATGACGGTTTGTTCAAGCTGCTTGCTTATGGGAATTCAGCTTATGTTGGCGAAGATCATCCCGCTACGATTAAGTTGAATCTTAATGCACAACAGTTTCAGGAGTTTGCCGTCGGTTATCAGTATAATATTACAGAGGAACTGTCGGTAGGTGGCCGTGCAAAGTTCTTGTTAGGTTTCACCAACATTAAAACGGATGCTTTTGAGGCGCAATTGTTTACCGATCCGGAGAGTTATGCGCTTCGTGTGAAGGAACATGTTGCGATGAAGGCGTCGTTGCCCGGACTGATTACTGCCAATAATGGAGCTTTGGAAATGGATGGGGGGCTTCGCTTTACCGACTTGTTCCGCAATCCTGGATTTGGCGTCGATTTGGGCGCGCAATACCGCTTCAACGAGCACTTCAGTGCTGTGGCTGCGGTCCAAGATTTGGGCTTTATCCATTGGGGCGGGAACAATATCCAGCTGAAGAGTGACATCAACGATGCGGGACAGTTCTATGACGAGGGCTCTTTCGTCTTTGAGGGCATGGAGTTTGATCAGATGCGGCAGCTTTTTTCTGATGCCGCCTATCGTGAGCAAGTCCTTGATACCTTGAAGCAATATTTCCAATGGGAGTTTTCGCCTGCTGGGGATTACAATACCATGCTGAATACTGGACTGCTGCTTCGCGGCAACTATGATGTCGATAGTCACAATCGTTTCAGCCTGCAAGGGAATGGCCAGTTTACAAACAATGGTTTTCGTCCCTCTATGACCATGGCATACAGCGGCTCGTTTTTCGATAAGTTGGATGTGTGTGCCACTTATACGATAATGAAACATAGTTACGACAATTTTGGACTTGGCTTGGCAGGCAGTTTTGGCATTTTCCAGTGTTATTTGGCTACCAGTAATGTGATAGGCCTTTTCAAACCGTTGAACGTAAGCGCGATGGATATCCAAATGGGCATTGTTTTCTGCCTTCGATCCAAGAAATAATGCTAATATGCCAAAAAAGCCTTACCTTTGCAGCCTCAAAAGCTTAGCCCCGTAGGGGCGGTGGACGTTAAGCAGGTGGCTTCAGCCCTTGCGTTACAAAGAACAAAATACAACAAACATCGAATGCGTGCCGAATATCAGCGAAGGCCGCGACAAGAATATCATTGACCAAGTGACCGCTGAAATCGAGAAAGTGGAAGGCGTCAAGCTGCTGGATGTGGATCCCGGCATGACGACCAACCGCACCGTCATCACCTTCGTGGGTGAGCCTGAGCCTGTGTGCGAAGCTGCCTACCGCGTGGTGAAGAAAGCCGCCGAGCTCATCGACATGAGCCAGCACCATGGCGCCCACCCGCGCCAAGGCGCCACCGACGTGTGCCCTCTCATCCCCGTGAGCAACATCACCATGGAAGAGGTGGTCGAGTATGCCCACAAGCTGGGCAAACGTCTCGGCGACGAGCTGAACATCCCGATCTACTGCTATGAAGAGGCTGCCTACATCAAGGAGCGCCGCAACCTGGCTTATTGCCGCACGGGTGAATACGAGTCCTTGGCCTCGCGCCTCGGCACGGAGCAGTGGAAGCCCGACTTCGGCCCCAACGAATGGAACGAACACGTGGCCCACACGGGTGCCACCCAAGTGGGTGCCCGCGACTTCCTCGTGGCCATCAACTATAACCTCAACACCACCTCGACGCGTCGCGCCAACGCCATCGCTTTCGACGTGCGCGAAAAGGGTCGCCCGATGCGCGAAGGCGGCAAGGTGACCGGCAAGCCGATGAAAGACGAAAACGGCAAGCCGATTATGATCCCCGGCACGCTGAAAGCCACCAAGGCCATCGGCTGGTTCATCGAGGACTACGGCATCGCCCAGGTGTCGATGAACATCACCAACATCAGCGTGTCGCCAGTGCATGTCTGCTTCGAGGAGGTCTGTGCCAAAGCCGCTGCCCGTGGCGTGCGCGTCACTGGTTGTGAAATCGTCGGCCTTGTGCCCAAGAAGGTGCTGATGGATGCTGGTAAGTTCTATCTCGCCAAGCAGCAGCGCAGCCTCGGCGTGAGCGAAGAGGAAATAATGAAGATCGCCATCAAGTCGATGGGCCTCGACGACCTGAAGCCCTTCGACCCGAAGGAAAAGGTCATCGAATACCTCATCGAAGACCACACCCAGAAGAAACTCGTCGATATGACCTGCACGGGCTTCGCCAACGAGACTGCAAGCGAGAGTCCTGCTCCTGGTGGTGGTTCCATCTCGGCCTACATGGGTGCCCTCGGTGCTTCGCTGGCCACCATGGTCGCCAACCTGTCGTCGCACAAACCGGGCTGGGACGAGCGTTGGGAGGAGTTCTCCAATTGGGCCGTCAAGGGTCAGGCCATCAAGGATGAGTTGCTGGAACTGGTAGACGAGGATACCAATGCCTTCAATAAGATCATGGACGCTTTTGGCTTGCCTAAGAAGACCGATGAGGAGAAGGCTGCTCGTAGTGCTGCCATCCAAGAGGCTACCAAATATGCTACCCAGGTGCCTTTCCGCACGATGAAGGTCGCCTTCAAGGCCTTTGAGGTCGTCCGTGCCATGGCTGAGACTGGCAACCCGAACTCCGTTACCGACGCCGGTGTGGGTGCTTTGTGCGCACGTTCGGCTGTCATGGGTGCCCATTTGAACGTCAAAATCAACGCTGCTTCGCTCAAAGACGAGGCTTTTAAGGCCGAAATCTTGAAGGAAGCCGCCGATATTGAAGCCGCCGCCATTGTACAAGAGGCTGAAATTCTGCAAATTGTGAACAAGGTCATCCAAGGAGAATAAAATTTTGAAAAATTGGTTGCGGGTATCTGAAAAAGTTGTACTTTTGCAGCCAAATTTGAAAGGAAGATAAGTTATGTCAAAGAAACAGAAAGACGCACGCGTGAAGGTCATTCTCGAATGCACTGAGCACAAGGCCAGCGGCATGCCCGGCACTTCGAGATACTACACCATGAAGAACAAGAAGAACACTCCCGACCGTTTGGAGTTGATGAAGTATAACCCGATTCTCAAAAAGATGACCCTCCACAAGGAGATTAAATAATTAGAGTTATGGCAAAGAAAGGACAAGACCTATAGCAAGATCATCAGAATGAAGCGTTCTGAGAAGACTGGTGCCTACTATTTCGAGGAGACCGTCGTTCCCGCCGACAAGGTGCAGGAGTTCCTTGCTAAGAGATAAATTGAATTATCATTTGAAAATCAGGCTTTTCCATAACCATTATGGGAGAGCCTTTTTGTGTTTGTATAATCGGACTGCGTGACTACGGGACTGCGTGACTGCGGGACGGCCTGAACGTCTCGAAGTCACGTAGTCTCGAAGTCCCGCGTCAAAAAAAGACAATCATGGGCCTATTCTCATTCCTAACCCGTAAAAAAGAACAAAAGGAAGACCTCGAAAAAGGGCTTGAAAAGACCAAGACCACTGTCTTCTCACGCATCTCCAAAGCCATCATGGGCAAATCGACCGTTGATGACGAGGTGCTTGACAACCTGGAGGAAATCCTCATCACCTCCGATGTGGGCGTCGAAACCACGTTGAAGATTATCGACCGCATCCAAGCCCGTGTGGCCCGTGACAAATATGTGGGCACTAACGAGCTGAATCAAATCCTGAAAGAGGAAATCATGGCCTTGCTTCAGGAGAACGAATCGGGCGATGGCACCACCTTCGACATTCCTGCCGACAAGAAGCCGTATGTGATTATGGTCGTCGGCGTGAACGGTGTGGGCAAGACCACCACCATCGGCAAGTTGGCCTACAACTTCAAGAACGCGGGCAAGAAGGTCGTGCTCGGCGCTTCCGACACTTTCCGTGCCGCTGCCGTCAGTCAGCTCCAAATATGGGCCGATAGGGTAGGCGTGCCCATCGTGCAGCAAGGTCAGGGTGCAGACCCCGCTTCTGTGGCTTTCGACACAGTGAAGTCAGCCGTGGCCCAGGATGCCGATGTCGTCATCATCGACACGGCTGGCCGTTTGCACAACAAGGTCAACCTCATGCGCGAGCTGACTAAGATCAAGACCGTCATGCAGAAGGTCGTCCCCGATGCACCGCATGAGATCCTCCTCGTTTTGGATGCCTCTACAGGCCAAAACGCCATCGAACAGGCCAAGCAGTTTACCGCTGCCACTGAAGTCAATGCCTTGGCTTTGACCAAATTGGACGGCACCGCCAAGGGCGGCGTGGTCATCGGCATCTCCGACCAGTTCAAGATTCCGGTCAAATACATCGGCGTCGGTGAAGGGATAGACCATTTGCAGGTCTTCGACCGCAAAGCGTTTGTGGATAGTCTTTTCGAATAATGAAAAGGCCCACCTTAAATATAGTCACCCTCGGCTGCTCCAAAAACAAAGTCGATTCAGAGCATTTGGCTGCTTTGTTGGAACATCGTTATTTAATCCGACACGATTCCGACAGAAAGTCCGATGTGGTCATTATTAATACTTGTGGTTTTATCGGCGATGCGCAGGAAGAATCTATCGACACTATTTTGGAATATGCCGAGCTGCGCAAGCAAGGCAAAATCAGTAAACTGTACGTCACGGGATGTCTTTCGCAGCGGTTCAAAAAGGAACTTCAAGAAGAGATTCACGAGGTGGATGGCTTCTATGGTGTAGAGAGTGTCAATCTGATTGCTGCTGACCTGCTGAAAGAGGAGCCGCAGCCGCAATATTGCAGCCGCCGTGTACTTTCTACGCCAAAACATTACGCTTATTTGAAAATTTCCGAAGGCTGTAACCGTCGTTGCGCCTTCTGTGCCATCCCGCTTATCCGTGGCAGCCATGTCTCGGTACCGATGGAAAACCTGATAGAGGAGGCCAAAGGTCTGGCCAAACAAGGCGTAAAAGAGCTCATTCTCATTGCCCAAGACCTGACTTATTACGGTCACGACCTCGACGGCAAGTCGCACATCGTGGAACTAGTGAAGGCCCTTTGTGACATTGAAGGTTTTGAGTGGATACGTTTGCATTACGGCTATCCGCTCGGTTTTCCCGATGAGTTGTTGGATTTGATGAGCGAAAACCCAAAGATTTGCCATTACATCGACTTACCTTTACAGCACGTCAGCACCCACATCCTTCAAGCCATGCGCCGTGGCGTGGACCGCGAGCAAACCATCGGCTTCGTGAAAAATGTCCGTAAACATGTGCCCGACATTGCTTTCCGCACCACTTTTATTGTTGGTTTTCCGGGAGAAACGGAAGAAGACTTCGAGGAGCTTTGCCAGTTTGTTAAGGATATGCGTTTCGAGAGGGCAGGCGTGTTTGCTTTCTCTCCCGAGGAAGGCACAGCGGCATACGAGATGCCCGACGACGTTCCTGACGAGGTGAAGCAAGAGCGAGTGGACAAACTAATGGCCATCCAACAAAACATCTCCTTGGAAATCAACGGACAGCGTGTTGGAAAGACCGAAAAAGTCCTCATTGACCGACTTGAAGGCGATTATTACATCGGTCGCAGCCAGTATGACTCGCCTGAAGTGGATGATGAGATTCTTATCCCCGCCGATGATGAATTGCAGATCGGCCAATTCTATCAAGTCAAGATTACTCAAGCCGATTATTTTGACTGTTTTGGGGAGGTTATTGGCTGATATTCAAAGTTTATATATTAATAATGTGTAAAAAGGTGTGTTGTTTATGTGGTATTCTGAAATTTTTCACATTGATACACAATGCATTGCGATAGGAAACAAAAAAAAGTTGAGAAAAGTGGTTGTGGGTAATGTAAAATGTTGTATTTTTGCACCCGCTTTCCCCGGGGGAGAGGGTTTGGCAGAGGCGATGGGGG
>CAJOIF010000050.1 GCA_905234765.1 uncultured Bacteroidales bacterium | reverse complement strand
TGCCATCGCCGGTCTCTGCCGCTCGTTGGACTATGATTTGATCATCGCCGGCCGTCAGGCCATCGATGGCGACACCGCACAAGTGGGTCCTGAAATGGCCGAGCACCTCGGTCTGCCTCAGGTCACATACGTCTGCGACGCCAAACTGTTGCCCAACGGCAACCTGCAAGTCCACAAAGAGAACGAGGACAGCGTCCAGGTTCTCGAAGTGGAAGGCAAGTGCCTGCTTACCGTGCTGGCTTCGGCTTTCGAAGCTCGTTACATGACCGTCAGCGGCATCGTCGAGGCCTACAACCGCGAGGTTGAGGTCTGGGGTGCCGATAAGATCGACTACGATGAGACCAAGCTCGGACTGAGCGGTTCTCCCACCAAGGTGTTCCAGAGCTTCCCGAAGGCCATGAAGGCCCCGGGCGAGGTTCACGAAGTGAGCGAGGAAGAGGCCGTTGAGCTGATTGTCAACAAACTGAAAGAAAAACACATCAGTTACAGCCATGGAATTGAAAGATTATAAGAACGTATTCGTTTTCGCAGAACAGCGTGAAGGTAACATCCAATCCGTTGCTTTCGAACTTTTAGGAAAGGCCCGCGACCTTGCTGACGCTCTCGGTGAGAAAGTCGTCGCCATGTTGTTGGGTTACAATGTGAAAGACCAGGCCCAGAAGCTGATCGAATTCGGTGCCGATGAGGTCATCGTTGCCGATGTGCCCGAGCTGAAGGACTACCTGTCGGAGCAATACTCGCAGGTCGTTGACCAGATCGTCAAGGAACGCCATCCCAACATCGTGCTCTATGGTGCCACCACCATCGGCCGTGACATGGCTCCGCGTATCGCCTCGCGTCTGAAGACCGGTCTGGAAGTCGTCAGCGACGAGAAGAGCAACGGCGAGCCGCAGTTCCGCATGACGCGTCCCGCTTTCGGCGGCAACCTGATGGCCACCATCATTTGCCCGAACACCCGTCCGCAGATGTCGACGGTGCGTCCTGGTGTGATGCAGAAGCGTCAGCGCCAAGAAGGCCGCCAAGGCATTGTAACAAATTTCGTCCCGAAATTTGACACGAGCAAGTTCAAAGTCAAACTCGTACAGACCATCAAGGAGGACAAGGCTATGGTCGACATCGCCGATGCCAAGATTTTGGTCTCTGGCGGTCGTGGCGTCCACAACAAGGAAGGCTTCGACAAGTTGCAGGCTTTGGCCGATGTGCTTGGCGGACAAGTCTCCTCGAGCCGTGCCATGGTCGACAACGGCGTGATGCCTCACGAGCGTCAGGTGGGTCAGACGGGTAAGACCGTCCGCCCGAACCTCTATATGGCTTGTGGTATCAGCGGTGCCATCCAGCACTTGGCCGGTATGGAAGAGTCCGACTTCATCATCGCCATCAACAAGGACAAGTTCGCGCCCATCTTCAGCGTCGCCGACCTCGGCATCGTCGGAGATCTGCACAAGATTGTTCCTATGCTGACGGAGAGACTGAAGAAAGAGATCGAGAAGTGATTCTCGGAACAAATGTCGTTCTTTGTAGAGACGTGCCATGGCGCGTCTCTACGAGGACGACAATTTTTGAGATAAGATTTCTAGATGTTCTAGAATATCTAGAAAATCTAGATTGGGTAGTTTGAAAACGAAACTATAATGGCAAATCAACTAGAAGCAGCGGAAAGAATTGAATCTGTATTAAGAAAACAGACCAATTGGAAGAATCTCTGGTTCTACCAAAAAACTGTTGTTCTTTATCAGATGACTTATGTCTTTACAAAACGTTTCCTGCCTGCTTTTGGCGATAGGACGGTTGACCAAATGGTTCAAGCTGCTCGTTCAGGAAAACAGAACATTGTTGAAGGTTCAGCAGACGGGGTGACCTCCATGGAGATGGAACTAAAACTGCTGAATGTTGCCAGATCAAGTATCCAAGAGTTGCTGGAGGATTACCAAGACTACATCAAAAGCCACAAATTAACGCAATGGGCACAGGGGCATGCTCTTGTCTTATTGCCGAGAGCATAACCAACTTGAAGATTATGAATTATTCTTTGATCGTTGGGATGATGAAGAAATGTCCAACACCGCTATTACTCTTTGCAGGATGGTGGACAAAATGATGATGAGTTATCAGAAGAAAAAGGAGGATGAATTCATAAAGGAAGGCGGTCTTCGGGAACGAATGACTGCTGCTCGCCTTGGTTTTCGTGGTAGCCAAAAAGAAGCTTTGGAAGCTGCTATGAAAGAGATTGAAATTCTTCGCAAGGAAAACTCAAAACTAAAAAACAAGATAGAAGAACTTTCAAAGAAAGTATAAAGGACTGCTTTCAAACAAGAAAGAAAAGTAACCATCGAAATCCACATCCAAAACCCAAACAAAATGACAAAATTCTTAACTGGATCCAATTTAGACAATGAGATAGAGTCCATCATAAGAGAAGCGAAAACAAAACTATTGTTGATTTCTCCATATATTAATTTGAGTGACAGTATTAAAAGTTTGCTTTTGCAAAAGGTATCTCTTCCAGAGTTAGAAATCATAGTTGTTTTCAGGGAAGAATGGAAAGAAGGAAAAGGCAAGATGATAAATAATGATAATATCGAAGCGGTATCAGAATATAAGAATCTGAAAGAACTTGAAATATGGAAGAGCTTTCCTAATATAAGATTGGTTGGTCTTACTAATCTTCATGCAAAGTATTATGCTAATGAGAATAAAGGAGTTATCACCTCTTTAAACCTATACAAGTATTCAATTAAGAACAATATAGAATACGGCAGTCTGATTCGAGGTAACACCTATCTGGAAACCACAAATTATTCTGAACGAATTATTGAGGATTGGGGAAATGTAGTTTATGCTAAAGTGCCAAGATATCGTGTGATAAAAGGGGAAAAGAGATATGTGGACTCCGTTGAATTATTCGATTCACTATATAAAGAAAACAATTTAGTGCTTGTTGATAAATCTAAATTGTCGGCTCGGGAAATAGTGTTGGAATCAGTAAAGGTTGGACAAACAACTATTGAAAATGAAAAACGCAAGTACTCTGTTGAAGAAAAAAGAAAGAAGTACAAAAATGCTTATTTGCCTTGGGATAAACAATCGGATGATGAACTAATAAAACTTGTTGTCGAAGGAAAAAGTATAAGAGAACTAGCAGCGATATATAAAAGGACACAAGAAGCTATTAGATCTAGAATTAGGAAATTATCAAAAGAAAGTAATTTTAGCATCGAAGAGTTGATTTTTGAATACAACAAAGCTTTTCATCAAAAAACTGATTAGACAGGTTTCTATATGATCGATTCAAAACGATATCAACCAATATGAAAAACTTCTATCTTATTATTCTTTTATTACTTGCCCTTTTCGTCGAGCCCGCCTTGGCCTGCACCAACCTCATCGTAGGCAAAAAAGCCTCTGCCGACGGCAGCGTGATGTGCTCTTACAACTGCGACGGCTTCGGGTTCTCTGGCTCGCTGTCATACAGTCCTGCGGGCAGACACAATCCTGACGAACTCATCGCCATCCACGGTTGGGGACCGTCCCACGAAGGCCAATATGTGAAACAGGTGGAGTATACCTACAACGTCGTCGGCCTGATGAATGAAAAGCAGGTGACCATTGTGGAAACCACCTTCGATGGACGCTTGGAATTGGTCAATAACGAAGGCCTGCTCGACTATTTCAGCCTGATGCGGTTGGCATTGCAGCGCTCGGCAACAGCCCGCGAAGCCATCAAATGCATGGCAGAGCTGGTGGAAGAATACGGTTACAACAGCAGTGGCGAGACGCTCACCATATGCGACCCCAACGAAGCTTGGATCATGGAGATTATCGGCAAGGGGCCTGGCAACAAAGGCGCCGTGTGGGTGGCATTGCGCATCCCCGACGACTGCATCTGTGCCCATGCCAACCTAAGCAGAATCAGGCAGTTCCCACAAGAAAAGGGAAGGAGTATCCATAGCAAGCAACTTGCCAAAATCAATAAACCGGAGATAGAATGCGTTTATGCCTACGATGTCATTTCTTTTGCACGTGAAAAAGGCTTCTTCAATGGCAAGGACGAGGACTTCTCGTTTCGCGACGCCTATTGTCCCATCGACTTCGAAAACGTGCGCTACGCCGACGCACGCGTGTGGAGCTTCTTCAGCCATCATTACAGCCACGAGGAGATGGACAAATACATGCCTTACATCAACGGCGACTTCGACCAATGCGACCACCTGCCGCTGTGGATTAAGCCCGACAAGCCGCTTTCCATGCGTGACTTACAAAACGACATGCGCGACCACTTCGAAGGCACGCCATTAGACATGACCGCCGACATGACCGCCGGTCCGTGGGGCATGCCCATCCGCCCGCTGCCCATGCACTACAAGGACAGCGACAGCATCCCGTATTTCCGCGAGCGTCCCATTGCCACGCAACAAAGTGGCTTCACCATGACTTGCCAGATGCGCTCATGGCTGCCTGACGATGTGGGCGGCATTACATGGTTCAACTGCGACGATGCCAACATGGTGGCCTATGTGCCACTCTATTGCTGCATCACGCAAGTGCCCGACGCCTTCCGTCCCGAGAACAATCCGCGCGCAGAGTTCAGCGACAAGTCGGCCTTCTGGATGAACAACTGGGTGGCCAATATGGTTTATCCGCGTTATTCCATGATGATTGGCGACCTGAGAGCGGCACAAAAGGAGCTGGAGGACTATTATTTCGCCGACCAGGATAGTGTGCTCGTTGCCATCAGCGGCATGATGCCCGCCGAGCGACAGAGTTACCTCAACAAGAAAAGCATCGCTTATACCGATATGATGATGCAGCGTTGGGACAAATTGGCGAAGTACTTGATTGTGAAATACAACGACCAAGTCGTGCGTCGCACCGACAAGAACGGGCAGTTCCTTCGTTGGGGCTATGACACGCCTGGTTACGACCAACAATTCATCGATGCCATCGGCAAATCCACGGGCGACCGATACAAGCTGAAGGAAGTGATTGATAGGAGAGAACGTTGAAGTTTGAAGTATTCTGGAGGAAATACAACAATAAAGAATTAACCAACATCTTTAATCCCTGAAAAGGATAAGTATAAATCATTATATATAGATTATGAAAGAATTGAAATGCCCGAAATGTGGAAGCGTGTTTACTGTCGATGAGGCGGACTATGCATCGATCGTCAGTCAGGTGAAGAATGCAGAGTTTAACAAGGAGTTGAACCAACGCCTTGAAGAACTACACCAACGTTATAAGACCGAAGAGCAACTGGCTATTGCTAAGAAGGAAAAAGAGTATCAGGATACATTGGGCCGTAAGGAACTGGAAATAGGTAGGTTGAAGTCTGACCTCAATGAGAACGAAAGCAAACTGAGGCTGGCAGTGATGGAGGAACAGCGCAAGGCAGAGAAAAACATTCAAGGCAAGGAGACAGAGATTGCACAACTGAAATCCGCTGCGGAGTTGTCGCACCAAAAGGCAGTCAACTACGTGAACTCGCTAAAGGAACAATATGAGGCTAAATTGAAGGTGGCTCAAGAACAAGTCGACTACTATAAAGACTTGAAAATCAAGATGTCGACAAAAATGATAGGGGAGACGTTGGAGGTACATTGTTCCACCCAATACAACCAAATGATGCGACCAATATTGCCTCATGCCTATTTTGAAAAGGACAATGATGCCTCGGGCGGCTCGAAGGGCGACTTCATCTTCCGCGATTTTGCCTCTGACGGAACAGAATATGTCTCCATTATGTTTGAGATGAAGAACGAGGCTGACGAGACGGCCACCAAACACAAAAACGAGGACTTCTTCAAGAAACTCGATGCCGACCGTAGGGCCAAAAAATGTGAGTTTGCCGTATTGGTGTCGCTTTTGGAGCCTGAAAATGAGCTGTATAACGGCGGTATCGTCGATGTGTCATACCGTTACGACAAGATGTATGTCATTCGACCTCAGTTTTTCCTCCCCATCATCTCATTGCTTGTACAGACTTCTAAGAAAAGCTTGGAATACAAGCAACAGTTGGCTATTGCGAAGAGTCAGTCCATTGATGTGACCAACTTCGAGAACCAATTGCTCGATTTCCGCGACAAGTTTGGTAGAAACTATCGCCTTGCCGGCGAGAAATTTCAAACCGCTATTGATGAGATCGACAAGTCCATCTCTCATCTTCAAAAAATCAAGGAAAACCTACTCAGCAGCGTCAACAACCTACGTTTGGCAAACGATAAAGCAGAGGCTTTGACTATCAAGAAGTTGACGCAACACAATCCAACGATGTCCGCTTTATTTGAGGAGGCAAGGGAGGCTAACAAAGCTGTCGATGTCACCGACGATCCATAAACTTATTTGCCGATGCAGAAACGGGAAAAGATACTACCAAGCACTTCGTCCGTTGTAATCTCACCTGTGATGCTGCCGAAATAATACAATGCCTCACGTAAGTCTTGCGAAATCAAATCAGTAGGAGTGTCTGTCTCAAGTCCTTCTTTAACTCGATGGAGGGCTTCGCTTGCATGTGTCAGCGCCTCAAAATGCCGCACATTAGTGACCAACGTAGCGTCTGTAGACATTGTATTATCTCCACCGAATCGGGCAATCGTCTTTTTCAAACCCTCAACGGATTCGGTATCATTGGCTTTTAGATACTCAAATCTCATCAAGTTGCGCAAGTCGTGCAAGTCTCGACCTGTAATGCTGTATTGGTATTCATCGGTCATATAGCCACCATGAGCCTCAACGTTTCCCTCGTACCTGTCTTTTAACGAATACAATAGATCGTTGTTCAAGGAAAACATCATGGCGTAATCCATCACATCGGTTTTATTAATCAACAATAATAGTTTCTGTTGCAATACATCAACGTGATCAATGATGGTTTCAGCGGCAGCCTTGATTTCAGCAAAGCATTGGGTACCATCAATCATGCCCAAAACAATATAAGCCTCCGAAATCTTCTTGAAGGTGCGCTCAATACCAATTTTCTCGATGGTTTCATCCGTGTTGCGAATGCCAGCCGTATCAATAAAACGAAACAACGTTCCGTTGATATTCAGTGTCTCTTCGATTGTGTCTCGGGTCGTGCCGGCAATATCACTCACGATAGCTCGATCTTCACCCAAAAGCGTATTTAACAATGTGCTTTTGCCAGCGTTGGTTTGTCCCACGATAGCTACGGGAATGCCATTTTTGATGGCGTTGCCAAGGCGAAACGAATCTTTCAACTTGTTGACATGTGACAGTGTCTCCTGCAGCAGATCCTTCAACTGACTGCGGTCGGCAAACTCAACATCTTCCTCGCTAAAATCCAATTCCAATTCCATCAACGATGTCATTTCCAATAACTTGGAACGCATCACTTGAAGTTCTTTAGAGAAACCGCCTTTCAGTTGGTTGATGGCTGCGCGATGGGCAGATTCGCTCTCTGAACTGATTAAATCAGCAATGGCTTCGGCTTGGGCTAAGTCGAATTTCCTGTTCACAAACGCACGTCGCGTGAACTCGCCAGCCTCAGCCATACGGCAGCCATGGGCAATCAGCAATTCCAATAGTTTTTGTTGTATGAACGTTGATCCGTGAATGCTGATTTCAACCGTATCTTCACCCGTGAAAGAGTGGGGGGCTTTGAAGAAAGTCACCAACACCTCGTCAAGCACGGCATCATTGTCCATAATATGACCATAATAGGCCTTATTTGGAACCAATTCATCGGTACAAAACGGTTTACTTTTTTGTACAAATAGCTGACCGACAATGGGAAAGGCATCGTTGCCGGAAATGCGTACAATTGAAATTGCGCCCATGCCGTGCGGTGTGGCTACAGCGCAAATGGTATCAGTGTTTAAGATGTTGGTTCGCATCAATTTAACATAATGTTAAAAGGGAAGGTCGTCCACGCTGTCCTCGCCCGCAGGTGGATAGAAGTCCTGGGAAGGCGCGGTGGTGGGCGGTGTTTGGTGCATCACAGGTTGTTGTATGGGTTGTGCCGAAGCACCTGCTGCTGGTGCCGTGGCGCCGACAGAATCAAAACGCCAAACACGCACATCCGTATACCATTTTCCGTTGAACTCGCGTGACGAAATCTCAATCTGTGCTTTGATGGTCTGTCCAGGTGCAAATTTCTGTATCTCTTCAATTTGGTTTGTCCAGCAGATCAAACAGACCGTACGTGGATATTGTTCTTCCGTTTCAATGATGAGTTCTTGCTTGCGCCATGGTCCACGGGCGCTTGTACCTTCAACAAGATTACCAAGTCTGACAACTTTTCCGATGATTTCCATAGTATTCGTAGATTTAATATTTGAAATTCAAAGATTTAAAGATTCATGGTCTTGTAGAATTTAGACCTGAATTCTTGATTGCAAAGTTAATCATCATTTCTGTTATGGCAAACAAAAAAAATGAAAAAATGACTTGTTTTTGCACTAGTTTCAATTTTTTTCTTTTCAAAAATAATACATATTATGTTAAATATAATGTTTTAAATTGTTTAGGCCTCTATTTCTTTCTGTGAATTAGCTCCCACCCAGGAATGAAATTGGAGGCCTTTCTCTTTAGAAAATATTCATCGCGATAACAGCACAGGCCTCAGCATCGGCCAATGCATGATGGTGTTGGGTCAAATCATAGCCGAAATGCTTGGCAACAGTTTGCAATTTGTGGTTTTCAATATCTGGTACAAGTATCTCCGAACCAAGATGTGTGCAATAAAATTTGTAGTTTGGATATTTGATATGGTAGTATTTGTGAAGCGCCTTCAGACAACGCTCGTCAAACGAAATACCATGTGCAACCATTGGAAGTCCCATCAACTTATAGTCAATCTTATGCCATACGATAGGAAACGATTCTGCGTGTTCTGTATCTTTGTATCGTATCCCATGAACCTTTGTTGTCCAAAAGTCGTATTTATTGGGTACAGGTTTGATGAGACTGTAAAATGTTTCATCTATTTGGTCATTCCGAACAATGACCACGCCGACACTACAAGCGCTAGTCAGTTCGCCGTTAGCAGCTTCAAAATCAATGGCAGCAAAGTCATGGAGATGGTATTTTGGGATGTATGACGGCCATTCGGCATCGGGCCAGTCACCCCCTTGAATTTTTTCTCTATTTGGGTCCAATATCATGGCTGCAAAATTACGGATTTTGTGTTGCAATCAGAGAAAATAATGCTATCTTTGCATCGGAATGGAGGCCAACTCCTCCCCTTTTATACAGGCAAATTTTCATAACTAAATAAAAATCAACACTTAAAATCGATTACTATGGAATTAAAAGGCTCAAAGACCGAGGCCAATCTAATGGCTGCTTTTGCTGGCGAATCACAGGCCCGCAACAAATACACCTACTATGCCTCCAAGGCACGTAAGGAAGGTTATAACCAAATTGCAGACCTCTTTGAGGAGACCGCCCGCAATGAACAAGAACATGCCAAGATTTGGTTTAAACTGCTACACGACGGTGATGTGCCGGATACCAAGGCCAATTTGAAAGATGCCGCTGATGGCGAAAACTACGAATGGACTGATATGTACGCAGGTATGGCCAAGACTGCGCGTGAGGAAGGGTTTTCCAAAATCGCTGTTCTCTTCGAATTGGTAGCCAAAATTGAAAAAGAACACGAAGAGCGCTACCGTAAACTTCTGAAGAACATCGAAGATGGCATCGTGTTCTCACGCGAAGGCGACATGGTGTGGCAATGCTCCAATTGTGGCCATATCGTCATCGGAAAGAAGGCTCCCCAGATTTGTCCTGTGTGCAACCATCCACAATCCTTCTTCCAAATCAAAGCTGAAAACTATTAATACTAACTAAACTCAAATTTATAATAATGAAAAAGTACGTATGCGATGTCTGCGGTTACATCTATGACCCAGAAAAAGGCGATCCCGATAGTGGAATCGCTCCCGGCACTCCTTTTGAGGCCATTCCTGACAGCTGGTCCTGCCCGCTCTGCGGTATTGGCAAGGATAGTTTCTCTGTGATGGAATAATCAACGATTGGTAGAGACGTGCATATGCGCGTCTCTACCTTTATTAATCAATGTGAAAAATGGACAACAAAGCATTATTCAATATCGGTTATGGTCTGTATGTACTGACTAGCCGTCACAATGGCATTGACAATGGGTGCATCATCAACACGGTAACACAGGTTACCAGCAATCCATTGCAAATTGCCGTGACGGTCAATAAAAATAATTACACACATGACCTTATCATCGACTCTGGCGTTTTCAATGTCAACATGCTGACTACCGAGACTCCGATGAAGGTTTTTGAGCATTTCGGGTTCCAATCTGGCCGCGATGTCAAAAAGTTTGCCGACTGCGAGACCGAACGCCGTGCCGTCAATCAAGTGCTCTACATCCCAAAATACACCAATGCTTATCTGGCGTGTCGTGTGACACAAAGCATAGATTTTGGAACTCACACTATGTTTGTGGCGGAGATTCTTGATGCTGAAGTGTTGTCTGACAAACCTTCATTGACCTACGACTACTATCAACAACATATCAAGCCGAAGCCTGCAGCAGAGACGACCGGAACTGGCAAACGGCGTTGGGAATGTAAGGTATGCGGCTATATATATGAAGGCGACTTCCTTCCCGATGACATTGAATGCCCACTTTGCAAACACGGCAAGGAAGAATTTGAGGAAATTCCTATGACGGCTTGCTCGGTTTCAGCGTCAAAGGTCTCCTACCCTGCTGAAAATGCCAAAACGCCGTCCCCTATTACAACAATTTCTGATATAACCATCAATATGCAACAAATACAATTAACCGATAACATCTTTTATGTCGGCGTCAACGATCGCCACACCGAACTCTTTGAGAACCATATGGAACTGCCTAATGGCGTCTCCTATAACTCCTATCTCATTCTGGATGAAAAAGTTGCCCTCATTGATCCTGTCGAAGCAGGTTTCATAGAGGAATATCTTTTCAAGGTTAAGTCTGTGCTTCAAGGTCGTAAAGTTGACTATCTGATTGTCAATCATGATGAACCCGACCATAGTAGCAGCATTGCTGCCGTTCTGAGAGAATGGCCTGAGGTACAGGTGGTGGGAAATGCCAAGACCTTCGCTCCTCTTGAAGCTTTTTACGGGTCCATTGAGAACAAGAAAACTGTGGCAGAAGGCGAGACATTAGGTCTTGGCAAGCACACCTTGCAGTTCTTCATGGTACCGATGGTGCATTGGCCTGAGTCGATGGTGACTTACGAGCAGACGAGTGGCATCGTTTTCAGCAACGACGCTTTTGGCGGATTTGGCACTTTGAATGGCGGTGTTTTCGATGATCAAGTCAATCTCGCTTTCTATGAAGACGACATGCGCCGTTATTACTCCAATATTGTTGGCAAGGTAGCCATGCAAGCCTTGAAAGCCATTGAAAAGCTTGGTGGCTTGGAGATTAAGATGATAGCTCCGTCGCATGGTTTGGTTTGGCGCAGCAATCTGGCATGGGTGATTGGTAAATACACCCAATGGAGCCAGCAAGAGTCTGAAGAAGGTGTGGTCATCGTTTATGGCTCCATGCATGGCAACACTGGCGTAATGGCTGATATCGTGGCTCGTGGTGCGGCTGAAGCGGGCATCAAGGAAGTGAAGGTCTATGATGTAGCCAAGACTGAGGTCTCATTCATTATGAGTGACATTTGGAAATACAAGGGTGTTATCATAGGAGCTTGTGCCCATTATACCAACATGTTCCCAAACATGACTCTTTTGACGCATGAAATTAATGAGTTCAAGCCAAAGAACAAGTGCTACGGAATCTTTGGTGGTATGAGTTGGAGCGGTGGCGGTGTGAAGACCCTCACTAAATATGCCGAAGAAGGCCAATGGAACCTTGTGGCAGAAAGTGTCGAGGTAAAGGGGGCACCAATCCGTGAAGAGGATTGGAACAAGCTTTATAACCTCGGCAAAACAGTGGCTGAGGCGGTGAAGGGATAAGCCCTACCCTTTTACGGTTAAAAAAATCTCCACCCAAACGGATGGAGATTTTTTATGTCCCTATATATAAATAAGGTGTGTAGAGACGGTGTGCACACCGTCTCTACCGTTATCACCGATTATTTATATTCAGCCAGCACGTCTTTGACGCGGTCCGGGGTCATACGGCCGTACACCTTCTCACCGACTTCGATGACAGGAGCAAGACCGCAGGCACCGACGCAGCGGAGGCAGGTCAGCGAGAACTTGCCGTCG
>CAJOIF010000049.1 GCA_905234765.1 uncultured Bacteroidales bacterium | reverse complement strand
TCGACTTCAGGCGAAACATACACGTTTCTGATAAAATAGGCCACCAATAAAATTAGGGCAATTATGAAACACACAAAGAAAACGGTAAATACTTGTTCTAAATTTGATGGCCAATTTAAGACAAGTACGTGTGTTGCCCAAGCCAATATAAGGATAATGGTTAATATCCATAGAAACCTGTTACCTATTTTGTAGATTTTCAAGGTTTTGCGGAGTCGCCGTGCGTATTCCGCCACAGGCATGGATGCGGAATTGCCTTGGCGAACCACAAGATATGTGTAAATGCTTATTACGAGGAGACCCACGCACCAAAGTAGAAATATACCAAGTTCAAGTTTCCAATAAAAGTAAGCTGCCCACAGGGTAATTATGACGATTCTGCCAATCAGTTTCCGCTGCAATTCGGAAACGTGGTTTTTTGTGGCTTCACTGACAAGCCTTTCGTCAACGATGCTTTCGTTCTCCAGCTTTTCGTTCAAAGTGGCCAATTGCGCCCGCATTTCTTCCAATTCGTTGTTTTCCATGGTTTTGCGTTTTATTCGTTTGACATTTTCTTCAGTTGTTCCTTGATTCTGACCAATTTGACGGAGACGTTCTTCGTGGAGATGCCAATGATTTGCCCGATTTCCTCATAGCTCATGTTTTCGAGCCAAAGCAAGATGATGGCCCTATCGACCACGCCGAGTTTGTTGATGCGGCGGTAGAGTTGCTGGATTTGTCGAGTGTCTTCGTCCGTGTCGGTAAAGAGATTGATGTCCATTGAGAGCGGAACGGTCTCCAAGCTGCGTTTCTTCTTGCGCTCGGCGGTGAGGCAGGTGTTGAGGCTGACGCGCCAAATCCAGGTCTTCACGTCGCATTGTCCCTTGAACGTGTTGAAGCCCCGCCACAGGTTGATGAGCGTCTCTTGGAACAAGTCGTTCACCTCGTCTTGGTCCTTCGAGAAGAGGTAGCACACGGTATAGATGGTGTTTTTGTGTGCCTTCACGATGTTCGCAAATTTCGTTTCTTTCTCTTTCATGGTTACTGAGCTTGTCGAAGTATGGTTCAGAATCGTTTGCTTATTAGACGCAAAATCAGCTTAAAAACTACAAAGAACGAAAATTTTTCTCAAAAATGCTTGTGGTATTGAAAAAAGTTGTACTTTTGCCGCGCAATTCGCAAAAGAAAGCGGTGTTTTCGGAGCAGCGAGCGCAGAAGCAAACGAAGTTTGATTATGCCGAGTCGTGACGAAAACCCCGATTCGCGAAGCGAAGCGGAAATAGCTCAGTTGGTAGAGCACGACCTTGCCAAGGTCGGGGTCGCGAGTTCGAGTCTCGTTTTCCGCTCAAAGCCAAGCGGTGTTTTTGGAGCAGTGAGTGCAGAAGCAAACGGAGTTTGATTATGCCGAGTCGCGACAGAAACCCCGATTCGCGAAGCGAAGCGGAAATAGCTCAGTTGGTAGAGCACGACCTTGCCAAGGTCGGGGTCGCGAGTTCGAGTTTTTTGTGTAAGTGCCTGAGTGGTGGAATTGGTAGACACGAGGGACTTAAAATCCCTTGGCCTTTAAAGCCGTGCCGGTTCGAGCCCGGCCTCGGGTACGAAAAAAAAATGCCTCTCGATGAAAAATCGGGAGGTCTTTCTTTTTACAAAGCAATTTATCTCTACTTTTGCCCCATAAAATCAATTTGTTATGAAAACAAACAAGAAAAGTTTCCTCGCCGAAGCCAAGCGCTATGTCATCATCACTCTTGCGCTGTTTTGCATGTGCTTGGGCTGGACGGCCTTCCTCATCCCGAACCACCTCATGGGTGGTGGCGTGAGTGGCATCGCGGCCTTGATTTATTGGGGCACAGGTCTCTCCACGGGTATCTCCGTGTTTGTCATCAACGCGATACTTTTGGCCATCGCATTGAAGGTCATTGGCGTGGGCTTTGGCATTAAGACGGGATACTCCATCATCATGGCATCTGTGTTCATGTCGTTGCTGCAGCATTATATCACCGACCCGATGATGGCGGGCACGATGCAGCCTTTCGTCAGCGACCATTTCCTTGCGGCCATCCTCGGTGGCGGCTTGGCGGGACTGAGCATCGGCGTGGCCTTTACCCAAGGCGGCAGCACAGGCGGCACCGACATCATCGCCATGATTGTCTGCAAGTACCGCAACATTTCGCAGGGGCGCGTCATCCTGCTTTGCGACATTATCATCATCGCCTGCGGCTTCATCGTGGGCAACACCATCGAGGACTTCATCTACAGCTTCGTGGTCATGGGTGTGTGCAGCTATTGCATCGACCTGGTACTGACAGGTAATAAACAGACCGTTCAAGCTTTTATCTTCACCTCTGAACCCGACAAAATAGCTGACCGCATCGCCAATGAAATGCAGCGTGGCGTGACCGTAATCAATGGCACGGGCTGGTACACCAAGAAAGAAGGCCCCATCCTCATGGTGGTGGCACACAAGCGCGAATCGCAGCAGATATTAAGAATTGTGAAAGACGAAGACCCGAAAGCCTTCATAACGATGAACACCGTAATGGGTGCCTATGGCAAAGGCTTCGAGCAGATCAAACACTGAGGCTATTTGAGATAAGGCGCAAAAAACTCCGTAAGAGCATCAAAAATGTGTTGCTCTTTCTCTTTCGAGGCCTCGTCATCGCCCCGACCGCCTACACGTGACAAGTCGCCCGAATCATAATCCGTAAAGAGGAACCATGTATTGTTGCCTCGAAACTCGTCTTTAGCCTTGTCAAGGCCGAAAGACTCAACCAATTCCTGAAGCTTCGGCATGTCCTCGCTGTCCATCTTCCTTTCGTGCCACTCTCTCCTTTCGTCATAGTAACTGAGGGCAAACTCCTCGCCTTCCTTGGTGACGTAGTATTTGATTTCGCGGAAGCTATCGATTCTATAAAAATACTCAAACCTGACGATATTGCCGCGAACGGGAAGCCAATGACTGAAGAAACTCTCGAAGGCGCTCCCCGTACCGCTAAGGTACGTGGTATAATAGCCTTTGATATCAAGCGTGTCGCCGTTGCTGAAACAAACAAGGTAATTGTAATTTGTAACGCTATCATCGTCAGTAGTGCGGTCATATTCGTCTTTCAGGCGATAGATATTGACAAGTTCTTGTAGCCTATCCAAATAATCATTACTAACAGAAAGCTGCTTGTTGGTTTCGTATTCGGCATTACGGATGGTAAGCGTGGCTTCTTCCTCACCGCGTTCGATGCGATACTCGAGGTCGCAGCCGCTGTTGTTTTTGCTGGTGTATCGGAACAAATCGATTTTTTTGGCCTCAATTGCATAGTCTCTCCATTTCTGGAAATACTCTGATATGGCTTGATGTGCTTCGTGGTAGTTGTTAGGCCAAGCCATGTAGCCGCCTGAATGGACGCTGTGTCCAAAGTCATATTTGTAGTACAACGACCAAGAATCGCCATCAAAGACACGCATCGAAGGTTGGTAATCGCTTTTGTATTTATCCATCTCGAACTCCTTGACGATAGCCAACAGTTCATCAAAAATGGCACTGTCGTTGATGTAGAAGTCCTTCTCATTGGGATAACCCTCGTCGATGACAACATGGATGTTACCGTCTTTCATGGTGGAGACTTGATATTTCTCTCCGCTAAACATGGCCATAGTGTTATGATGGTCAAATGAAAAATAAGTAAGGCGTTCTGTCTTCATGTCCTTGGTGTTGTTGGTATTTTGTGCGTTGCACGAAACCATGAGGATCATGGCGGTTAGCAATAATATGTTCTTTTTCACAAGCATAGGTTTTTATTTCAACAAAGGGAAAGCCCTGAGGCCTTCCCTTTGTTTGGTTTTGCGACTATAAACTTCGTTTATTTGATGCCAATCTTCTTGGCAATGTCCTTCGGCAGAGCGTCCTTGTGGACCACGATGTTCAAGGTCTTGTAACGGACAAAAGCCTTGGAGACGTACCAAATACCATTGTACTGGCCAGCGTCGCCCCAGCTGTTCTTCACGATGAAGTACTCGTTGCCGATTTGGTCCTTGGCGGTGCCGTAGATGAGCATACCATGGTCGTCGCCCGTCTCGTAGTTGTCATAGGCGATTTGGCGTTCCTTCTGCGTGACCCACTTTTGGGGAGTAGGTTGGCTCATGGCTTCCTTTTTACGATCGGCGGCACTCATACCCAGCCAGTGGGCCATGTCGCTACCTTGCAAGTCACGACCTTTGGCTTCCAGGTCGGGAAGGACGGCGATACCAGCCATCTTGCCACGGAGCCAGCCGCTTTCGCTGACGTCAGACCCCCAAGCAATGGGATAGCCTTTTTCGATAGCGTTGTCCATCACCTGCATGAGTTCGTCGATGGGAAGGTTCCAAGCCTGACCCCAACGCCAGTTGTCCTGCACTTCGATGACAAAAGGCTCATAGAAAGGATGATGCGTGAACGAAGTCAGGTTGACATAGTCGTTCATGTTGAGGCCCGTCGATTCGGCGAAGCTCATGGGAGTGTACTTCTTACCATTGTAGGTGAACTCGGTCGGAGGAACACCAAGGTAGGCATCATAAATGCCAGCCAAGGCTTTCTTCCACAGCGGGTTACCATCCTTGTCCATTTGGATCTTGCGGCTCTTGATGACACCTTCCACAAAGGGGTCGGTGACAGCGGAGAGCTCAGTGAAATTGGAGAGAGAGTCGCCGTGCATGGCACCAGCAGGCATCAACTCATCAGGAACGAGGCCGTAATGCTTGATGGCATACAGCACGTCACCGAAAGAGCCACCTTGTGAGAACGACACGTCGCCGTGGGTGCGAACAGCGGCCTCGGCGCGGTCCAAATAGGTCTTGTAAACGATGTACATTTCCGAGAAGTCGTACTCGGGCTTGCCCATGCGGAGCAGCTCGGCCTCAAAGAATGCCAATGAGGAATAGCACCAGCATGTACCGGCTTGGTTTTGGTCCTTAACAGAGGTAACGGGCAAAACTTTGATGGTGTCAAATTTGAAGCCTTCGCCTTCTTCCTTTTCTTCAGGTTTCGGCATCGGTGGTTGTGCAACGGCGCAGACGCTGAGCATCAAAGCGGCTGCGGTCAATAAATGCTTGAATTTCATTTTTGTTTGATTTAAAGATTTTAAAATTTGATGATTCCAAAATTAGGTTTCCCCTTCGGGGAATGGAGTATCCTTTCTAATGACATCTATAAGCCATTCCCCGCAGGGGAAACTCGATGGCTTTGCAGGTGCAAAAGTATGACTTTTTTATCAAAGCCCCAAATCTTTCTTCATGGTCTTTGAAAGGGCATCCTTGTGCAGGGTAAAGAAAATGGTGTATTGGCGCAGGTATTGCTCGGAGCAGTACCAATAGCCATGGAAAGGTCCGGCATCGCCCCATGAGTTCTTGATCTTATAGTATTTGTTGCCGTTCTGGTCCTTGGCAATACCTACCACGAGCATGCTGTGGTCGTCGCCCGCATCCCAGTTGTCGTAGGCTGTCTGGTGGATTTCGTCAGTCACTTTCTTCTCAGCAACAATTTCTTTCCAAAGTTTTTCGTCTTTCGGATCCTCGGGCACAATGCCAACGCCTTCTTTGCGCGAAAAGCCTGGGTTGCTGACATCCTGTGCCCAGCCGAGAGTATAGCCATGCTCAAGGGCATAGTCAACGGCTTCCATCAACTTGTCAAGCGGCATGTTGTAGGCCGGCGTCCAAGTCCAGTTGTCGGGAATTTCAACCATACAAGGTTTGTTGTATTCCTCGCTGGTGAAAGAGCATATCTCAACATAATTGGCGGGGTCGATGCGATATTTTTCCGCAAATGATTTGGGCGTGTATTTTTTGCCGTCGACGGTGAATTCTTCCGGCACATCGCCAAGATAGGCATCCAGAACACCTTGCACCGCTTTGGGGCCTGCAGGAGAGATTTTCTTGTTGCCGTTCTTGATGATAGAACGAGCCACCGAGCTAACTACTTCGTTCATCTCGGCGTGCATGTGGCGGTCCTCGCCAATGACTTTGCCGCTGTAATCAGATTCAGGCATCATGCCATATTTGTCAATCATATAGAGCACGTCGCACACCTCACCGCCTTGGCTGAGGGTGCTGTTGCCGTGCATGCGGATGAATTTCGCCACTTTCTCCGTCCAGGCGTTGCGGACGACAAACATCTCAGACAAGTTAAACTCCTTGCCGTAGATGCGGAGGATTTCCGCCTCGACAAAGCCAATACCGGCAAAGCACCAACAGGTGCCAGAACTGCCTTGGTTGTCGACAGCCGTGTGCTTCACGTTGACCGTTTCCGTAATTTGATAGACCGATTTTTCTTCGGCTTCTTGAGCCATCAGTGTGGAACTGGCGCCGAACAGCAACGCACAGCCCAAAAACTTCATAAACTTATTCATAATTTATTGCTTTGTTGATTTTTACAATCTAACCACTTTATGTGTTGTACAACCCGAATCTGTCGTCACTTCGATGAAATAGCAGCCTCGTGATTCGGCGGACAAGTCAATCACCACGCGGTCTTCAGTCACGTTCATGCATTTCACTTCCTGGCCCGTCACGTTGAAGACCTTAATCTGACACAATCCAACGGCTTCAACAGTCAATTGGTCTTTGACGGGATTGGGATAGAGGTTCGTTTCCGATGCGACTGTTTCGGGCACATCGGTGGACCAGTTGACAAATGCTTCGTTGGAAGGGCTGGACTCAATATAAGGAGTGCATCCCGTCACGGTGTAACGATAATTGTTTTGGTTATTGGCCTCTTCGTCAGTGAATGTTGTTTCGGTGGCCGTACCGATACGTTGTCCGTCGCGATAAATGTTGTAACTCTCGGCCATCGAAGCTTCCTGCCATTGCAAAACGATATGACCTTCCTGGACGACGAAGTCGAGACGTTGCGGGATGATGCTCTTGTTGACTTCGATATAACGCTTCGTAGCGTCAGCTTCCGAGGCGGCATAGCCCGATTCGCATTCGTTGGCCTCAAAATAGGCCGTGACAGCATACTCGTAACACCCGTCGGGGCGGGAATTCAAGTTGTCGGTATACTGGGTGGCAGTAAGGAGCTTGATACGCGAGAATTCCTCGCCTTTGCCGCGGCGATAGACCATATAACCCGTGACGGTAGCATCTTCAGGCGCATCCCACATGATTTTGGCCTTGGTGGACGTGGTCATCTCATAACGGAGGTTCCTCGGCGCATCGCAAAGCCCTTCATCAAACACATTCTCCACATTGGTCGGATCCGACTCGCCTTGCAAATTAACGGCGGTCACGAAATAAGTATGGAAACCTTCTCCGTTTTCATCGGAAAAACGTGCCTCATCGGTGAGTGCAGACAACACATTGTCTTTGTAGATATAATAATGGCTCACTTCGCCATTGGGGGCATCCCAAACGAGGTTCACCACGTTCCCATCGCGTGTGGCGACAAGGTGAGTCGGCGCATTGTGGTTGATGTCGCTACCACAACTGTTGTTGGCAATATAAAACACGCCTTTGTCCAAATCGTTGGAGGAGCCTTCAAAAGTGGTTGCCACATTGCCCGCATCGTCTTTAATAACGAACCCAATTTTCCCAATAGTGGAAGAAGGCTTATTCCAACAGAAACTGACGTGGCCCATCGGCACGATGAAATCGCGGCTTGCAGAAGTCGACTCGAGCGTCAGCCGGTCGATCTCGATTCCACATGAATTGACAAACGACACGGCACCGTTGTTCCAGCCTTGACTGTCATCAGAGGTCATGTCGATATGCCAGATGCAATTAGGACCCAAGACGATACCGTCTTCTTCGGTGGAAAGGCTTCTGGCGTTATGCACCACAGCATACACGCCGTAACGCACCACAGTGGGCATATAATGATCGGTGAAGCTCATCACAACACCCGGAGCCAAATTCTCTTCGGTATGGATTATCACCCCATCGCGAGTAACCACAATCTGATCTATGGCCGTCAAGGCATTGCCTCGGATGTCATGTGTCGGGTTGGTCCAAGTGAGGGTAGCGGAATAGTCGAAATCGCCAAGCGAGGTAACCGAGAGGTTGTCAGGTGGAAGCGGCATATAGTCGTACACGTCGGCAGGCACATAATTGAAAATGGCTTGCGCCCAACCTGCATAATCGATTTCATCGACCACAAACCAGCCGTCGCTGCTGCCGCCCCAGCCCCAATTGAAGTGGAAGAGGTCGTTGTCGTCATAACCGTCACATACAAAAGCATGGCCGGCGGTTTCGCTGTAACCAGAGTAATACACGGGCCAACCAGTATCGAAAGAGTTTTTCAGCAGAAGCTGCCATGCAGCGAGACTGTATGAATCCCTGGCCTTTAGGTCGGCATGGCTGGAGTATGAAAAATACTGCCTGATGGCTCTCGGGACGTCCCACGAGCTGGCACCGCTGCCCGAAGGCGAGAAGCCCATATCGACCGCCACGGCACAATGGTACATCAGTGTTGCCACAGCTTCGATTTGTTCTTGTGGCAAGTTGCTGTAGACCTGATCGGGCATATTATCCCAGTCATAGGTGGTCTGACCGAAGTTGGCCGACTGTGTGCCGTAGCCCTGGCAATAATAGGAGTGGCTTCCCGTGCCTTGTGCGGGGTAATTCCAATACTTCATCACCTGACTCATGGCTGTGGCCACGCAACCCGCATAGCAACGGTCGCCAGGCCCACCTTGGGCTGCAGGAGCATAGAGGTTATAAGGCGCATTTTGGTTCCACTTGGTGGCGCAAAGATAATCCACGGAACGGCCTCCGTTGCGCGAGAGCAACTTGCCCGTGGTCGCAACGCTCTGCCACTCTTCAGCAGTATCATCGAAAAGAACGACGTTACGGCTGGTGCGGGCCTCAATGATTTTGTCCAGGTAGAACATCGCTTCAGGCGAAGGATTCTCGGTGGCGAAAGGACCTTCGTCAGAATAACCCACGATGGGACGGAAACGGTCATCAGCCGAGACGATAACGAAGCCTTCCTGACCTATGTTGAAGGCATAGAAGCAGACCTCTTCGCGAGAGGAAACGCCTGTATAAACCAATTGTAACGCATCGCTTTTCGATGCATTGTCAAAATTCGACTGAACGAATCGCTGCCCAATAGCTTTGGCTTTCTCCACACTGACGGGATGGGCCGTAAGAATACTGATGCTGAATAGCATGACAAAGGATAAGGCAAATGATCTTTTCATAACACTTATATTTTTGAATCGAACGACAAAAATATGAAAAGAAACGGACGAAACGACAAAAAAAGCATATTTTTGTCACAATTTTGCTTATAAGGATACTTCTATGGTGATTCTATTCAACAAACCCTATGGTGTACTCAGCCAGTTTACTCCCGAAGCTGGGCATCGGGCACTCAACGAGTTCGGCTTCCCTGCCGGCGTGTATGCTGCAGGACGCCTCGACCACGACAGCGAAGGAGCCCTGCTCCTCACCGATGATGGAAGGCTCATCAAAAAGCTGTTGGATCCTAAATTCGAGCATCCGCGCACTTATTTGGCTCAAATCGACGGTCAGGTCACGCAAGAGGCTGTCAACCAATTGAAAAGAGGCGTCACTATCAAAGGCTACCGCACCAAGCCATGCCAAGCCCAAAGTGTCGATCCGCCAGAGAACCTTTGGGAGCGCACGCCTCCCATCCGCTATCGTGCCAACATCCCGACCAGTTGGATACGCCTCACCCTCGTCGAAGGCAAGAACAGGCAAGTGCGCCACATGACTGCCGCCGTCGGCTTCCCGACGCTACGCCTCATCCGCGTTCAAATTGGGAACATTGCGCTTGGCGACTTGCGGCCTGGCGAGTGGCGGGTGGTCACAGAACGAGTGATATGATAAAAAGTAAATAATTGCCGAGTTGAACAAAAAAAGAGGCTATTAGTTACCCAATAGCCTTTTTTAATTTTATGAAATTCAATAAATTAGGACATTAGTATTCGTCTTCGTGGAAAATTAACATTACTAATTGATAATCAATAAGTTACAGTTGCTATGTTCAAATTTATGTTCACTTATTTTTCCATTAAATTATGGAATTTTCCACGAAATGAAAAATAAGTTAACCTAGGATAGTTCAAACAATTAGCATAAAATTTCATCAGAATTTCTCAAAAATTGTCTTACTCGAAAGCAAGGTATTAGTCTTCCTCTGAGGAAGAAGTGTGATATCGCATGGATTATCATGCGTTTTTTAATATCCTTTCATAAATCTGCCTGTCCACATCCTTAAAAACATTGAAAACCACCTGCTTGACGCTGCACCCCTGGTGCTCATCAAAGTAATCCCTAACGGTCTTTAGCGCAATCTCAGCAGCCAAACCGTTGGGGAAGCGGAACTCACCCGTTGAAATGCAGCAGAAAGCGACGCTGTCAAGATGGTTTTCATCGGCTAATTGCATGATGGAACGGTAGCAAGAGGCCAACTGTTCCTTTTGCAATGGGTTTGGGATGCCTGTCGGAATAATCGGCCCAACCGTGTGTATGACATACTTGCACGGCAGGTTGTAAGCCTTTGTGATTTTGGCCTGGCCGGTCGGTTCTTCATGGCCTTGCTTGAGCATGATTTGGTTACACTCCTCACGTAGTTGTATTCCAGCCGCGGAATGGATGGCATTGTCAATACAGGCATGTAACGGCCCCCAACAGCCTAACATACGGCTGTTGGCCGCATTCACGATGGCATCCACTTTCAAGCGGGTGATATCGCCTTGCCATACCTGAATTCTTGGCTCTTTGGGCAATTCCACGATGCCCTTTTCTTGCAATTGTGCCTGCAATTCTTCGTCCTGCAAACGCAGAAACTCCTCGCTCACAGGCTTCGGCTCACGAATGTTGCGCAGGGCACGGAAAAGGTTGCGTTTCTCCTCAATGCTTTTGGGAATCTCCAACTCCGAATAGCGGTCATTCTCCTTAACAAGGTAGTCTATCAGATAATCCAGTCGGTTCATGATCTTGATAAAAGTTCGTTCAACACTTCATTGATATCCGCGTCGATGACAATCGACCTGTCCTTAATTTGCTCCACGGTGAAAGCTTCACCAAGATTGACGGTGGCATAAATGGCATCGGGATTACGGTAGGTCTGCTGCATGAAAGGCAGTTTGATGATGGTCGGGGTGTTGCTCCCGATGCCGAGGTCCCAATACAGGATTTTACCATTTTGGTGGCCGTTCACGAAATCGACGTAACGCTGTGCGGCCTTGTGCCAGCCTTCGTCTTCCACAAAGGTCTCGTCGGAACGCAGGTTGACCTTCATGGGGCCACCGCAGACGGGACAACGGGGAACCAATTCGGTCGGGATTTTCATATCGTTTTGCGCCGCAATCATTCTCCTGATGGTTTCCTCATTGTCGTAGGTTTTTTGGTGACAAGGTTTCGCACATTGGAACAAACCGTAGTCGCCTTGCGTGTAAAATAGCCGATGTTTGTCAAACCCTGCCTTTTGGAACTGGTGGTCGACATTGGTGGTGATGACGAAATAGCCCTTGTCCTGCACGAGCTTCAGGAGGTTGTCGTAAACGGGTTTCGGGGCAGGCACATAACGATTGTAAAAGATATGCCGACTCCAATAGGCCCAATGCTCCTCTTCGGTCGGGAACTGATGGAATCCCGCCGTGTACATGTCGGTGAAGCCGTATTTCTCGATGAAATCGGAGAAATACTTTTGGAAGCGTTCGCCATTATAGGTGAACCCCGCCGAGGTGGAGAGGCCTGCGCCCGCACCGATGACGACGGCGTCGGCATCGAGTAAGGTTTTATGCAGTTTTTCTGTTTCCATAAAAAGAAAGCAAGTTGCTTTCACAAAACGCGGAAGCAACTTGTTTATTGTTGGTTAGTAAATTGATTTCCTTATTTGTACAAGGCTTCCGCCAACGGAGCGATNNNGGGGAAGGCTTCTTTCAAAGCCATCGTGAACGAAGCCGCATTGGACTTTTCGGCGCGCAATGCTTTCACCTTTTCGAGATAAGCGATACGGGCTTCAACAGCAGGTTTTTCCACCAAACCGCCATGTCCTCCGATGTAATATTTGCAACCAGAATCAAGGGCATCTTTCGTGGCTTTCAATTCCGCGTCGATGGCATCTGTGCTGCCCAATTGGAGCGGACTCATGTGGGCGGGGTAGTAGGCCCAATGGCTGTAAAACACCTGTCCGCCAATGATAATGCTGGCACCAGGGAAGTCGCTTGCCGCGCCGTGCTCGAAACGGAAGTCAACGCCAGCATAGTTTTGCGTGCTGCCAAAAGGAACCTCCGTGGCTTTTTGCGTCGGCAA
>CAJOIF010000048.1 GCA_905234765.1 uncultured Bacteroidales bacterium | reverse complement strand
TTTCTTCTTTGTATTTTCCATTTTTGAAAAGTTTAATTATTTGATTTAATGTGCTTTATCCTATCGTTAATGATGCTTTCCTGATGTTCAATGCCCCATGAAATCAATGCATCCAAATGCGGCATGAGACTCTTTCCGCGTTCGCTAAGTCTGTATTCCACACGTGGCGGAACTTCCGTAAACACCTCGCGACTGATAATGCCATCGTCTTCAAGATGGCGTAGCGTTGAGGTCAGCATCTTTTGTGAAATGTCAGGGATCTGCCTCCACAAGTCTTTGAATCTCAGCACTTCCTTTTGCTCCAAGGTGTAAAGTACTAACAACGACCATTTGTCGGTGATGTGCGAAATCACGTTGCGTATCGGGCAGTCAGGGAAGGTGGCACTTTGTATTTCTTTCTTGTTGTTCATCGTTTCTAAATTATCGCTGCAAAAATATACAAAGATTTCTATATTTCAGTCACTTACCTTTTGTCAATACACACACCTTTTTGTAAGTATTAGTGAAAAACAACAAGTTAATACAATAAGCAAAATCACTTCCTTGGCCATCAGTAACATCATTATGCATATTGTTTTTCACACATCAACATTGTTTCGGAGACAAAAGAATAGTAATACGAATAAACCCACTATCTTTGCCAAAAATATCCCTTATGCAAAACCTCATCATCAGCCCCATCACTATTGAGCATTTGAACCAATATGGCGCCATTTATGCGGCGTCGTTTTCGGGCGAGCCGTGGAACGACAACTGGTCGGTGAAAGATGCCACCATCCATGTCCGTGAATTGCTTGAAAGCCATCAGCATTACGGTTTGGAATGTGTCGTGGATGGCGAAGTGTCAGGCTTCATTTTGGGCACTTCCAGGCCGCACTTTCGAAATCAACGACCTTGCCGTTGCGCCCCGATACCAACGAAAAGGCATCGCAAGCCAATTGCTGGAGCAGTGCCTCGCCGACCTCAAGGCGCAGGGCATCGTAGGTTTCCATCTGATTACCGCCCGCGAAGGTGTCTTGCCCGATTTCTATGAAAGATTCGGTTTCAAGAAGGAAGAGCGGGTGATGCTGATGGGGTTGGAGTAATGGAAAAACTTCCCTCAAAAAGCCAATGTGTTGCCAATAGGATTTCTGAACCACAGGGGCTTTTCTGTTGATGTCTTAGTCGTAAAAACTAAGATGTAAACTCCACAATTCCAATGGCGAGTTCGATGATGAAGCCGTTTTCTATCTCAAAAACTGTTGGGACGAGAACGTCGCCTAATTTTGCGGCCACACGGTATTCCACGCGAAGACCCTTTACGACAAAGTCCTCGGGCAGCAGCTCCATCGCCATGCGGATGTAGTTGGCGTTGTTGACGTGGCGGTTGTAATCGATGTCGGCGCGCATCACCTGGATGGGCGCGAAGGCCTCTCCCCCACCCTTCGGCAAGATGATGCGGCGGTCTTTGTAGTTCATCTCCAGCTGCGGCTCAATGAGCAGCGAGTTGGCCACGGCATCGTCCACGCGCTTCAGCTTGCCGTTGGATTTATCGACAAAGGCACCCATGCTCCAAGTGCGGTAGCAGGGCTTGCCTTCTGCATCATAGATGAAGGTGTTGCGGAAGCCGAACATGGGCTTCATGCCGTAGACCGAGGTCGTCACGGTCAGTTCTTCCTTGAAATCGGGCACGCGAATAATCTCCACTTGCCTTGAGGCCAGCAGTTGCGCCATGTTCTCGCGGGCAAAATATTCCTTTATCTGTGGCTCGCTGTCGATCCACATCTCCGAGCAATCCTGCATCATCTGAAGGGCGGAGAACAGTTTGAGTTTGCCCTCGCTGTCGCAGGTGCTAGTGGTTACTTTATAGTTTAAGCTATACATATCGAAACAAATTACTAAACAAACCTACAAATAGTAGTATTTTCCCAAAATCGCAGCAAACCATTTTGCTGGCAAGATTTGTTTCAGGAACACAGAGAGTCGTTGTTCGAATGAGGACACCACATAACCATACCGTGGATGTTTCATTCGGATGACTTTGCTGATTTTATGGGCGACCACCTGAGGCTTCAGCCCGCCTGTCTCGTCATGTTCCACCTTGTCAATGGCTTTTTGATAGGCAGGATAGGCCTGAAACGCTTCGTCATTTGTTGCTTTCTTTCGGCTGCCTGTGAAACCCGTTGCGAAGTCGCCAGGACGGATCACTATTACGGTGATGCCAAACGGTTTTGTTTCCAAACGAAGGCTCTCGCAATAGCCTTCGATGGCGAACTTGCTGGCTGAATAGAAGCCTTGAAACGGTAGTCCCATCAAGCCACCGATGGAGCTGAGAGCGATGATCTTGCCTGAGCCTTGTTTCCTCATTTGGGGCAGCACAGCGTCAACGCAATGCACCAAACCCATGAAGTTGGCATCCATCTGTTCCCTGATTTCTTCCTCTGTGGCAAACTCCAACGGTCCGCCGATGCCCATGCCGGCATTGTTGACCAACACATCGATACGGCCTTCCGTCTCGATGACTTGTTCCACGGCCTGTTGCACAACCTTGGCATCGCGGACGTCCAATCGAAGGTATTTCACTTTTGGCAACGGTGTGACCTCACGACGTACTGTCCCGTAAACGACATGACCTTCTTGCGACAGCAGGCGTGCGGTCTCCAAACCAAAACCTGAGGATATCCCTGTGATGAATATGACCATTATTCGATGATTTGAGCTTCTTTAAACGCTTTGGTGATTTTATCCAATGCCTCATCCACTTGCTCGAAAGTATGCGTGGCCATCAGGGCAAAACGAATCAACGCATCGTTTTCAGGCACAGCTGGTGCAATGACGGGAGTGACAAAGATGCCATCTTCAAGCAATCTGTTACAAAGCCAGAAAGCCTTCTCCGAACTCCTGACAAACAAGGGGATGATTGGGGTCTCGCTATGTCCAATGTCGAACCCTATCGACTTGAATTGCATTCGTGCATAATCGCTGACATCCCAAAGGTGTTCGATCCGTTCCGGCTCTGCAAGCATGATGTCGATGGCTTTGCTGACGGCAGCGACATTGGCAGGGGGCATGCTGGCACTGAATATCAATGAGCGAGCATTGTGCTTGAGATAGTTGATGATTTCTTCGTCGGCAGCGATGAATCCTCCCAATGAGCCAAACGACTTCGAGAAGGTGCCCATGATGAGCGTCACCTTATCCGTCAAACCAAAATAGTTTGCAGTGCCCCGCCCCTGGCAACCGAGCACGCCTAACCCATGTGCATCATCAACCATGATGTCTGCGTCATATTTTTCGGCCAAATCGACTATTTCGGGGAGCGGAGCAATATCGCCTTCCATGGAGAAAATGCCGTCGGTCACTATCAGCTTGACGGAATCAGGATTGCATAGCTTCAGCTTGGCCTCTAGACTTTCATTGTCGTTGTGGCTGTATTTCCAAACCTTGCTGAACGATAGTCGGCTCCCATCCACTATGGAAGCATGGTCGAGGCTGTCCAGAAGCAGATAGTCATTGCGACCACAAAGCGCCGAAACCACGCCTAGGTTGACTTGGAAACCCGTGCTGAAGCAAACAGCAGATTCCTTCCCGACCAATTTGGACAGTTTCTCCTCAAGTTCCACGTGGATATCGAGCGTGCCGTTGAGGAAACGAGACCCTGAACAGCTGGTGCCGTATTTCTCGATAGCGGCTTTGGCTGCTTCTTTCAATCGCGGGTCATTGGCCAACCCTAAATAACTGTTGGAACCGAACATCAACACCTGCTTGGCACCGATGGTCACTACGGTACTTTGTTCCGACTCAATAGGTTTGTAATATGGATAGATGCCTTTAGATATGGCCTCTTGTGGTGCTGTGTACCGGGTACAGGCTTTATTCAGCAGATTTGTTTTCATGCTTTTGTTCTTTTAATGGTTTGATGTATGTCCTCGCCCTTTTCACCAAGTCGTGCTCAAAGTAATGCCAAAGATTCTGCACTTGCGAGTTGTCCTCCAGTTCGCGAGTGGACTCGATGTACTTGATTCCGTTCTTCACGATGCCTTTGGCAATTTTGTTGAAAATCATGGCATTCACACCCTTGTTTTGATAATGTTCGTCGATGGCAATCAATAAAAGGTCAATCGTGTCGTTTTTCTTCAAGGCCTTCAACATGTGGTACCACCCGAAAGGAAACATTCGACCTTTTGCCTTTTGCAAGGCCTTCGAAAGCGAAGGGAGTGCCACTCCAAAAGCCACCACTTGGTTATTGCCGTCGAGGATGATGCTGAGGTAATCGACGTTGATATTGCTAAGGAACTGCTTTCCTAGGTCTTCGCACTGACCAGAAGACAGCTCCGTAAAACCATGGAGTTTCGAGTAGGCGGAATTCAAGCATCGAAAAACTCCGTTGAGATAAGGGTCTATGTCTTTCCGGTTACTGATGGGAGCTTCATGCAATTGATATTTCTCTGCCACGATTTTGGCCGCGCGAGCATAACGCTCAGGGAATACATCCGGCACTTTGATGAGGTATTCCACAAAATCAACATCTTTACGATAACCCATCGACCATAGATGGTACTCATAATATGGGTCGTTGTATTTGCCGTAGGCTGTAGGAAGCCTGTCAAAGCCATCCACCAATATGCCGGCAGCATCAAACTCAAGGAATCCCAAAGGCCCACAAACCTTTTCCATGCCCTTTTCAAGAGCGTATGCTTCCACCGTATTCATGAGCGCTTCGGAAACGTCACGATTGTCGATAAAGTCAATCCAACCGAAACGGCAGGTTTTCTCGCCCACTTTCTCATTGTAGCGGTGGTTGATGATGCCTGCCACACGCCCTACAATCTTATCTTGTTCATCATAAGCCAACCAATACTTACCCTCGCACACCTCGAAGGCGTGGTTTTTTGATGGCGTTAGCGTGTCACGGTCCATCGACTCGATTTGCGGCACGTAATATGGGTTGTCTTTGTAAAGCTCGTTTGGAAAATGGACGAACTCCCGCAACTCTTTTTTTGTAGTAACTTCTTTGACTTTTATTTTCATATTCTTCACATTTTTTTGTCCATGCCATAGACGGCTTCTCTCAATTTAATCCCAAGGTCTTTCCAGTTTGCGCATTCCTGTTGCTCCTCCACGCTGATAACGGGGCCGATTTCCACCCGAATTTCGCGACCAGCCTTATTCAGTATCTCTTTGGGAAGCCGCATCGAACGGACTTTCCAACCGAACATGCCCAAGAAATAGAAGAAAGTGGAATTTCGGTCAAAGAAACGGATGGGAAGCACGGGCACTTTCATCTTCTGTATGAGGCGTAATGCCGATGCCTGCCACTCGCGGTCGTAGATCCTGAAATCGTTCCAATGGAAATTGGAGACAGCACCTGCGGGGAACAAGCCCAATGGATGACCGTCCTTCAGTTGGGCAATGGCTGAGCGAACGCCACGGATGCTGTCGACCGACACTCCTTTAGAGTCGTCGGTAAGCGGCACCACACTAATGAAACTGTCCTTGATGGTTTTCACCATGGAGAGGAACTTGTTGGCCATCACTTTGAAATCGGAACGGGCGTGGCCGACCAGATCAAGGAGAATCAAACCGTCCAAGGCGCCGTAGGGATGGTTGCTGACCGTGATGAAAGGTCCATCGGTCAATGAAAGCAGGTTTTCAATACCCTCCACTTGATATTCCACGCCGACATCTTTAAGGTAGGCAGCCACGAAATCGGGTCCCGACAAGTGTTCGAACTTCTCATAATGCTCCGCCAAGCGGTCGATACCCATCAGCCGCAAGAGCCTCTTAGCCGTTTTGTTGCCTTTCTCGCCCTTGAATATAGGCGAAAGGCTCTCTATGTCTTTCATCGTGATCAGTGGCATCAGACTTCCTCCGCTTTCTTTTTGAAAACAACGAAATTATCCATCAAGAAATTCACCACGCCCGAAACGCACAACGCCAAAAGGTTGCAAATCACCACGTCCCATTTCGTCAGCCATTGGATTAGCATCAAAATGCCCAATTTCAAAAGGAATGTTCCTGTGCATGAAGCGTTGTAGCCCAAGTAATGCCTGAAGAACGACCGTGATGAAAGCTGGCTGATACGATCCTTCCAAGTCACATAATATGAAAAGACGAAATTTGCCATCACCGCACATTCGAACGATATGATTGGCGAAACGATGACCTGCCCCACATAGTCATGAAAAACGAGATGGGAGAACAGCCACAACACCAAAGTGTCAATGGCCGTCCCAAAAAGATTTCCGGCAAAGAACTTCGGTAAACGCTTCACTATGAGTTCTTTCAGCTTATCCATTCTTGTGTTTCGGGTCGATTTTGGCGTAATAGCGTGCATCTTGGATGATGGTGACAAGGTAGATGACGACCAAAGCGAGCAAAATGACCACGCCGATGATGTCAAGCAAGCCCAAAGAAAGCACCCCGCCGAACCAAGGCATCTCAATAACGATTTCGCGCAGGTCCGGAGCAAACATCAGGATGAGGCATGCGATGATGCAAATCAGCCGGAACTCGGTAGGGCCAAGCTTCGCGTATGTCAACCGGAATTCGCCTTTCAGATGCGCGTTCATCGACACGTTGAGGGTCAGCATAAGATAGACCACCAGAAGCACACACGCGATGTCGAACCGCATGAAAGGCGACATGCCCGCGCCCAAGAACATGAACGCTTCGTTGATGGCATCAACCGTGTGGTCGATATAGAAGCCATAGACGGGCCGCTGTTGCTTCCTGACCCTAGCTAATGTGCCGTCCAATGAGTCGCCATACCAATTGATGACAAATCCCGCTATGGTCAGCCAAAGGAAATGCACGCTAATGTTCGACAGCGCAAAACCCAAGGCAATGACAACTGCGCCGATAGATCCCACAAAGGTCAGCATATCCGAATCGGCCCACTTGGGTTGCCGCTCGGCCAGCCAAACCAAGGCCTTTTTCTCCAACCCATTCAGCAGTGAGGTTTGAATCCTCACAGATTGTTCTTTTTTCTGGTTTTCTTCCATCAGGATGGTTATTTTTGCGGCAAAAATAGACTATCTAATGGTGACGAACACTGTCTAAATGGAATGATTGATTGTCGATTTTTCCAATTGGAGACAAATGGAACACAGAAAAGGAAATAAAAACATTTCCATATTTCAGAAATAGGTTGTTATTTTGCAGCGTTCAAAACAACCAAGATGCTAAAGCAATTCGCCGACTTGATTATCACCGACAATCCCGATGAGATTACTCCTTCCAAGGAAACTTTAATATCGGGTTATATTCTTACCATGTATTGCGAGAAGGGCGTCATCCAATTTTCCATTAACGGCCAACAATATCAGGCCAGACATGGCGACCTTATCTTGTGTACGCCGCGTAACCTGGTTGGACTTTATATGCGCAGTCCCGACCTCCAAAGCAAGATCATCTGCGCTAGTGAACAGCTTTTTGACGACGTGTTGACAAGCGTGTTGCATCTTGATTCACATTGGTGGCAAAAATTTAACTACATCATCCAAAACCCCGTCGTTCATCTCTCGGAATACCAAAACAAGCTTTTTCAGGCCTACTTCAACTTGATGACCACCTATATGGAGGACGACAACAACCTCTATCGGCAACGCATCATCAAGCTCACTGCCCAATCTTTAGCTGTTGAGGTGTTGCATGAAGTAAGCGGATTGATGCCCGATGACTCTGCCCCTGCTGATGCGCCTGTTGCCGAGAATTCACGGAAGGACCAGCTTCTCAAAGAGTTTGTCACTTTGCTTGGCCATCCCGACAACACCTACAGAAGCGTCCGGGCCTTTGCCGAGCAACTACGGGTCTCTCCGAAATATTTAAGTGCTGTCTGCAAAGCGAAGAGCGGACGTACCGCGATGGACCTGATCACTGAAGCAACCGTTCGTAACATCAGTTATTATCTCAGCCAGACGGAGTTGAGCGTAAAGGAGATCGCTTTTAAGCTTCACTTCCCCGATGTGAGTTTCTTCTGCAAATACACAAAAAAACACTTGGGGAAGACTCCTTTGGAATATAGGCAATCAATTCTTGACATAACTGCTAAATGAAAGGAATAATTAGCAGTTTTTTGAAAATGTCAGGGCGACTTTGATTTCAAATTGATTTGCGAATAATTCGCCAACTCTATCAACGTCTTCGTTTCAAATGCTTTTTCCACCACTCTTGAAATTTGTAGCGGCGACGCATTCTCTTGAGTGAACGATCTTGCTGCCAATCGTAGATTTTCCTTTGGCGGGCCTGGATTTCATCTTGATGCTCCTCGACATATCTCTCCATCCTGGTTTTCTTGGGATAGACGGCCTCTAGAGGCTCTGAGGTGAAATAGCTTTCCATGGAATAATAGCGACGACGCACTATCAGCAAACGAATAATCCAAATGAGGAAGAAGCCCTCTGAAACCACATGATAAACAATATTCCATGGGTTAGGAATGCGGAGGAACACACTGGTGAGCCAGAGAATTAGATCGATATTAAACAGCGTGTTCCACCAACGTTCCTTATTCTTGAAATCGAGGCACGTGTATCCGTATTCGCTCACTTGAACTGGTGCCGTCGATGAGAGTGTCAAATCGAGTGTTTTGCCTTTTTTGCCGATGGGCACATAGCTTCCTGACCGAATCGTTATGGTATAGTAGCCAGCGGGCAATCGAAGCCGAGCCTGAGGCGTGTTCATAGTTCCCACAAGACGCCCGTTGACAATGACTTGATAGGGTATTCGCACCCCAAAATCCTTCTGTCTATGTGTGATGACAAGTAATGACATAATGGTATTTTTGGTTTTCTTTCGTTCAAAGGATATGCCAAATGGGAAGTGTGTCAGTGTTCCGATAATCCCTAATCATTGTCTGTATTTCCTATTCTATTCGTATTTTTGGGAAATGATGTTCCATTTGCGAAACTATCCGTAATTTTACCCATTGAAAGCAATGAACATGTCAGAAAATAACACAATTATATTCTCTGAAGATTTGGAAGATTTCCTTTTGAGAAGGAATGAGAGTGAGGGTTATGCCATGATGTTGTTTTGCGCGGCCGGGAAGATGCAAATCGACCTCAACCATGAGCATTTCGAGCTAAAGGAAGGCGACCTGCTGTTTTGTCACCCGCACTTCATTATTGGCCATTACATGCGCACACCCGACTTCCATTGTCGCCTCATTGGATTTGTCGCCCAAGCACTTGACGAAATGGCCTTCTTGTGTTTCAGGGAAGATAATCTTTGGTGGGAAAAGACCCGGTATCTGTTTGCCCATCCCATTTTGCATTTGACAGAAAGGCAGACAACACTCATCAAAGTATTTGCCGAACTGAACCAAATTTACGGCTCGTGTGAAATCACTCCGACACGAGAGAAAATCAAGAACATATTGTTGCAAGCAGGCATTTTGGAAATCCTGTCATGGCTTGAAGAACTAATCCCGACAAATTCGTCAAGCAAAAAACCGGCGCAGAAAGAGGTGATTTTTCGTCGATTTATCATGTTACTACAGCAGTCCAATGGAGCGCATCGCGAAGTGAAATGGTTCGCTAACGAATTGTCCATAACACCAAAATACCTCACCACGGTTTGCAAAGAGGTCAGTGAACGCTCAGCTTCAGAGTTGATTGATGAATTCACCCTCCAAGAAATCAGACAATTACTACAGCATACCGACTTTACTACTAAAGAAATCAGTGTGAAGCTTGGCTTTAGCAATCTGAGTTTCTTCTGCAAGTATGTGAAACGTGGTCTCGGCATGACGGTTACGGAATACCGACAAACACGAAACAATTCAACCACAAAAGACAACACCAAAAATATTGTTTAATCATAAATTAAAAATCAGAACTATGAATTACGTTGAATTTCCAGATAACGGACAACAACAGAAAGCCCCAAACGACGACAACAACCGGCCAACGAGGTCAGCCAACGGAGGCGGTCCTTGGCTTTGGGGATTGGTTTTCGCCATGTTGTTCCTTCTCTTTCTAAATGTCATCATATCACCAGCATTCATGCGCAAACAGGTCATCGAGACCGATTATGGCACTTTCGTCTCAAAGGTGGAGCAAGACTCGATAACAGAGGTGGTCATTCAAGATAGCCGTATTATATATTCCACTGAAAAACAGATATATAGTACAGGTATCGTTGATGATCCCAACTTGGTTGACCGTCTGCTGGCGGCTGATAGTCCAAACGATGATGGCAAAATACATTTCGTCAAGAAAATCGAGAATCAGCGGTCGCCTATCGCACAATTCCTCATGTGGTGGATTCTGCCGGGCCTTTTCTTTTGGATTTTCTATAGGTCCATCATGAAGCGAATGGCCAAAGGCGGCAAATCTGCAAGTGGATTGGGCATGGGCAATTTTATGTCGTTTGGTCAAAGTGGAGCAAAGGTCTATGCCGACACTGACGTAAAAACCCGATTCGACGATGTGGCAGGACAAGACGAGGCCAAAGCATCTCTCCAAGAAATGGTTGATTTTCTGCACAATCCGAAGAAATACACGGCCTTGGGTGCCAAGCTGCCCAAAGGAGCCTTGCTTGTTGGTCCTCCTGGAACTGGAAAGACCCTCATCGCCCGTGCCGTGGCAGGCGAAGCTGGCGTTCCGTTTTTCTCCATGTCGGGTTCGGAATTCGTTCAGATGTTTGTGGGCATGGGAGCCACCAAGGTGCGCGACCTGTTCAATGAAGCATCAAAGAAAGCACCGTGTATCATTTTCATTGACGAAATCGATGCCATCGGCAAAAGCCGTGAGGGCCGTTATGGTGGTGCCAACGACGAGCGCGAACAGACGCTTAACCAACTGCTTACCGAGATGGATGGCTTCGATGGCGACAAAGGCGTCATCATTCTTGCCGCCACCAACCGTCCCGATAGCCTCGACAAGGCATTGTTACGTCCAGGTCGATTCGACCGTAGGATACAAATGGAGCTCCCCGACCTCGAAGGTCGCAAAGCCATCATCAATGTACACTTGAAGAATGTTCAGCATGAAGTGGTCGATCTTGATGTGGTCGCACGTGCCACAGCGGGTTCGTCGGGTGCCGATTTGGCCAACATCGTCAACGAAGCCGCTCTTCGTGCCGTCCGTCAGGGCAAAAATGCCGTTACCACGGAAGACATCGAAGAGAGCGTGGAAACCGTTATGGCAGGCGAACAACGCAAGAATGCCGTCATATCGCCAGAAGAAAAAAGAATCATAGCCTATCACGAAGTGGGGCATGCCATGGTGGCGGCAGCCCAAACCAACTCGGCCCCAGTACACAAAATCACTATTATCCCTCGTACTTCAGGGGCACTAGGCTATACGATGCAAGTTGATGAAGGCGAACATTTCTTATATAGTCGCCAATATTTGCTGAACAAATTGGCTACCCTCACTGGCGGACGTGTCGCCGAAGAAATCATTTGCAACACTTGCACCACTGGCGCCAGCAACGACATTGAACAAGCAACTCAATTGGCTCGCTCCATGATTACACGTTATGGCATGAACGACCGTTATGGCATGATGGCTTTGGAAACCCAAGGCAATGCCTATCTTGGCGGAAACGCCTCTTTAGCATGCAGCAACAAAACCGCTGCTGATATTGATACCGAAGTGCAGCAACTTATTGCCGATGCCAAAGACAAAGCCGCAGGCATCATCAGCTCGAGAATCGACAAAATGAATGAAGTGGCTGAGTATCTGCTTGAACGCGAAACCATAACTGGAGAAGAGTTTATGAAGATCTTGGAGAAATAGCCACTGGTAGCCCAGTGGGTGCCATCGAGGAAGCGTAAGATACAGTTTTCATAATCAAACCGCCGCAAAGGTCGAGAAAAACCTTGCAGCGAGCGGTTTAGTCATTATAACTACGACTTACCTTATTTGCTTTGCTTAAACAGCCAATCCCTGACGGGTGCCAGTTTATAGGCATAGTCGAACGAAGCCATG
>CAJOIF010000047.1 GCA_905234765.1 uncultured Bacteroidales bacterium | reverse complement strand
TACATCACCGACATCATGCCCGATGCCGATGCCGAGTTCAAAGCCTTCGAAGGCCGCTACTTCGCCACGCCCAAGAAGATGGGTGCCCAGACTGAGGAAGCCAACGTCAACGCCGGCATCGCCGCCGCCAACCAGATCGTCGATTTCTTCAAGACCGGCAACAAACGTTTCCAAGTGAACAAATAATCTAAAAACTCACACGAAATGTCAGTTATCAAACCGTTCAAAGGATGGCGTCCTGGCGTGGACATCGTCCAAAAACTGGCCTCCCGTCCCTACGACGTGCTGAACACCGAAGAGGCCCGCAAGGAATGCGAAGGCAACCCCTACAGCCTGCTCCACGTGACCAAGGCCGAAATCGACCTGCCCGAAGGACACAAGGACAGCGACCTCGAGACCTATCTGAAAGTTGTTGAGAACTTCAATAGCTTCAAGGACTTCGGATGGATCAAGCAAGACCAGGAGGAGAAACTCTATGTCTATGCCCAAAGCATGAACCCCACCGACGCCAACGCCCACTGGCAGTATGGCATCGTGGCCTGCGCCTACAGCGAGGACTATGTGAACAAGGTCATCAAAAAGCACGAGCTCACCCGTAAGGACAAAGAGGAAGACCGCATGAAGCACGTCCGCCTCACCAACGCCAATGTCGAGCCTGTGTTCTTCGCCTACCCTGCCGTCGCCGAAATCGACGCCATCGTGAGCAAGATCACCGCTGAGAAGCCCATCTACGACTTCATCGCCAAGGAAGACGGCTTCGGCCATCGTTTCTGGGTCATCGACGACAAGGCCACCATCGCCCGCCTCGTCGAGCTGTTCGACAAGAAGGTCCCGGCCATGTACATCGCTGACGGTCACCACCGCAGCGCTGCTGCCGCCCTGGTCGGCCAGGAGAAGAAGGAAAAGAATCCCGCCCACACCGGCAAGGAGGAGTACAACTACTTCATGACCGTGATCTTCCCCGACAACCAGCTGAACGTCATCGACTACAACCGCGTTGTGAAGGATCTCAACGGTCTCAGCAAGGACCAGTTCCTCGCCGCCATCGCCGAGAACTACGAAGTTCAAGACATGGGCACCGAGATTTACAAACCCGCCAAGTTGCATGAACACAGCATGTATCTCGACGGCCACTGGTACAAGATGAACGCCAAAGCCGGCACCTACAACGACAGCGACCCGATCGGCGTGTTGGATGTCACCATCCTCAGCAACCTTGTCCTCGACAAGATTCTGGGCATCAAGGACCTCCGCACCGACAAGCGCATCGACTTCGTTGGCGGTATCCGTGGCCTCGGCGAGCTGAAACGTCGCGTTGACAGCGGTGAGATGAAGGTTGTGAGCATGAAGCAGATCATCGACATCGCCGACACGGGCAACATCATGCCTCCCAAGACCACTTGGTTTGAGCCGAAACTCAGATCAGGTCTGGTGATCCACACACTGGATTGATTGGGCTGATGCTTAATGAAAAAACCACGGGGCAAGCTTGGTCTTGTCCCGTGGTTTTGTTTTATTCTTATAATGCAAGTCTTAATCCATACATGAAGTTTACGCTTTCAGGTTCCATATAGTTTCTGAATGACACCCTGCAAAACGAACTGGGATTGTACCAGCTACCGCCTCTCAATACTTTGTATCGACCGTCCAAAGGTCCCAATGGATCGGTTTGTTTGTCGCTTGGATATTCACCGAACCAATCGTTCACCCACTCCAGCACATTACCGCTCATGTCGTAAATGCCCAATTCATTCGGCAGTTTTGTTTTAACATCGTGAGTACCTCCACCCCAGTTCCCAGGACACCATGCCACCTCGTCCCGATCATCGCTTCCGCTAAACGTATAGTTTTTGCTCAACCGTCCGCCTCTTGCCGAATATTCCCATTCAGCTTCGGTTGGTAGCCTGAAATTTTTCCCTGTCTTTTTATTCAATTTCTTGACAAAAGCCAGGCAATCGTTCCAACTGACCATTTCAACAGGTTTGTTTTTGCCTTTGTAGTGGCTGGGATTGTCACCCATCACGGCTTCCCACAACTCCTGGGTCACTTGGGTCTCACCTATCAAGAAAGTGGAAACGCTCACCTCGTGTCTTGGTCTCTCATGATAATAAGCATCTTCGTCTTCTTCGAATCCTCCCATGATGAAGGTCCCACCATCAACGCGAATCATGGTGAAGGACACTTCGTCGTCAAGTTTAAACGTCGTTTTATTTGCATATTTTGCTATTTCTTCTTGTGGCGTTCTTTCTATAGGTTTGTTTCGTTCAAATGCGGATCGTGCCATAAACAAAAGAGTATCTTCTTGCGACATTTTTTCATTAATCCACCATAATGTATCGAACGCATCCTTTTCATTTAAATGCCCATGTTCAAACCTATTGTACAATTCGATGGCTTTATCAGTATCTTCTGGCATTATACTTTCGGCATAATCAAACATGATGGATGTAATCCAACGCCATAAGCTGACGATGTTTGAATTACCTCCGTCTTCTCTACTTTTAATAATATGAGCGACAAAACCGGAAGAATATGTTTTCTTTTCAACAGGTATCATCTGTTTTAAGATTTCAACCATCTCCCTTGTGTTCTCTTTCCGATTCTGATACATTTGTTGAAAGTCTGAGAGTGTAAAACCCTCTAATTCCCAAATCAGTTCTTTTTCAGCCCATGGATCTACAATGACATCATCGCCTCTTTTCTTGGAAATCAAGGACAGCGCCCATGTACCTATTGCAAGCGTTTCCTCTTTAGTGAAATTTGGACGTTTGAGTTTCCTGCAGTCAATTGTTTGTTGGGTATATTCTTCTTCCTCAGGTTCGCTTTTATCAACTCTTACCTCTTCCTTATGCTCTTCTGGTGACGATTGAAGCCTTTGCTCCGTCTCTTTGTACATTCTGTCAACCAAACTCAATTCTTCCGATGTATTATTCTTCTCTTTCTTCTTCTCTTCTTTCTTCTCTTTGACGAAAACAGCGATCTGAACAATACCAAAACACAAGATTGAAAATAAAAAGCCACCCACAATTAATGTGATTACAAGTTTAGTAGTATCTTCCATAATGATTAACCCTATTCCGTGTCGGGCGCAACTATTTATTAATTAAAAACCAAATCATCGCCATCACCGACAGATGCAGCAACTGGTCGAAACCATACAGCATCCAGTAGGGCTTCTTCTGTGGGTCGGCCAAACGTGGAAAACGTGACGAAAGGCGTCCCTTTGCCGTATCAATGAGAAAGTGCGAGACGAGTTCCAGAGCCATCATCATCAATAGCAGTTCCCAAGAAACCTGCCAACAAAGAAGGCAAACACCCACCAAGCCTGCATGAACACCGGCATGAAGCAGTATCGGCCACGGATTGCGTCCTTCCGCCTTCGCCTTGATCATGGCGGGAAATGTAAAACAGAAATCCGCCAGATAATGACAGACCAAGAGGCCAAGAAGGAAAAACAAATCTCTCATTGCCGTTATTTGTTTATAATCTCTTTAATCAATGGCACCAACAGTTCCTCAACGACCTGCCTGTTCAGGCGATGCTCGCCATGGAAATGGATGACGTTCTTGTAGTGTTGACGGAAGACATCCTCGCAGTTGACGGTGGTGTCGTTGTCGGCGAAGAGGCCATACACGTTTTCGCGATCCTTGTCGGTGATGCCATCGAACTGGTGTGCCTCCATCTCGGCGAAGTGGTCCAGGACTTCGGGCGTGATGGCAAAAGTGGTCGCTCCATCCTTCCTCGCATTCAAAAACTTGAAGGTGCCTTCATATAGTATGTCTTTATGTTGGGAAATGTCGAATGCCGGATTGACACAGACACGCTTGAACCCGCGCATTTGCTGGGCATACAAACCACCCATACTGGTGCCGACAACAACATTGGGCCGTTCTGCTTTACACAATTCCTTTAGAAACGGCAATGCCTCCGCTGGATTAACAGGAATGTCGGGGGCCAGCACCGTCCAACCTTTCAAAAGTTCCTGAAGTGTTTTCGCCGTACTTCCCTCCCCTGAGGAGCCAAAACCATGGAAATAAAACAGTTTCAACATATGTCATGATTCAACCTTCTAGGTCTTCGTAAAACAGGAAATCCGTTCCTGCACTGAAATAGTTTTTGTATGGCTCGTACATGTCACGGCTCATCAACACAGTCTTCAGGTTCTCGCAACCAACAAAGCCAGGGAAGTCTTTTACGCCCTTGGGAATGTTGATACAGCGCAAGTTACGGCAATACCAGAAAGCCTTCTCGCCAATCTCAGTCAGACCCTCAGGCAATTCTAAGGATTCGAGGCTTTTGCATTGGAAGAATGCGGCCTCGCCGATGGCGGTTACTGTATCAGGGATTACGATTTCTTTCAACACATAATTGCAGCAAAACCCCGTAATGGTATTCATCGAAGCGGGCCATTTCACCTCGGTAATCGCTGAGCCGCCGAATGCATTGTAAGCAATTTTCCTGACACTCTCTGGGATGACAAGCGAGGTAATCTGGGTGTTTTTGAACGCTTCCCCGCATATCTCTGTCACCGTCTCGGGGATGGTGAAAGAGGTCATGGCTTTGAAGCCGGAGAAGGCACCCGAGGTGATTTTGGTCAAGGGTTGGGAGAAACGTACTTCCTTGATATTGGGACACTGGTCGAAAGCAAGGTGATAGGCAGTCGAAGGTACCAGTATCGAGGTGAGCTCACTGCACTTGGAGAATGAATACTGGTATTTTTCGGGCGTTCCCGCAATCTCCACATGAACCAGTCCTACATCTTCAAAAGCGCCCACAGCAATCTCTTTGACGGATTGTGGAATACGGATATAGGTCAGGCTCTTGCAGCCTCTGAACGCATAGGGGCCAATCTTCGTCACCGACTCTGGAATGACAATGTCGCGCAGACGCTCACAAAACTCAAAGGCTTCGCCGTCAATGGCGGTCACACTATCAGGAATCTTCACTGAGACCAGGTTCTTGCACTTGTAAAAGGCTCCTCCTCCGATGACCTTCACTGTGGGAGGAAGCTCGACTGACGTAAGCAGTTGGTTGTCCTTGAAATACATATCCAACCTTTCTGGAAGGTCTTGGAACACCTGCCTATCGCCGGGCAATACAATCTCTGCAGGACAGCCTTTGAAGGCATCCTGTCCAAGATGTTCCAGTTTCCCGAGAAAACCCACATGCTCAAGGCTTGAACATCCTTCGAAGGCTCCGCGTCCGATATACTTCACCGAGGCGGGTATTTCTATGGCCTTAAGCGATTTGCAATTATAGAATGCCCAATCCTCAATCTTCTCAACGGAATCCGGGATGACCACGGACGCAAGCGACACGCAGTGCATAAATTCATTCTTTTCGATGACTTTTTGACCAGCCGGAATCCGAATTGACTGAAGTTTCTGGCATCCACGAAAGGCATGACTCAGTTTTTCCACAGTGTCGGGAAGCTCAACATACTCCAAGCTACTGCAATTTTCAAAGGTACCAAGCAATTCCTTTATCCCGAAAGTGTGTTGGGGGAAGCTAACATTCTTCAAGCTCCTGCATCCTTTAAACACCCCCCAACGAATACTTTTCAAAGAATCAGGCAGCGCTATGGATTCCAATCGGGAACACCCGCTGAATGCCTCTAAGCCTATGGTTTCCACTCCGTGACCGAGATCAACATGGGTTATAGAGAAACAGTCCTCGAAGGCATGTATGCCGATAACCTTCACCGAATCGGGAATCGTCACCGACTTGATTCGATGAATATCCTTAAAGGCTTCATTGGCAATCTCTTCAACCATGTCGGGGATCACCAGCTCTATATCATCTTCATCACCAAGCTGATATCCTGTGAGCACTTTATGCCCTGACTCAGCCTTAAAGAGGAATTTGTCGACGCGCTCACAGCCGGGAGGGCAATAGTCTTTCATTTCCTCGGTGTAGATCTCCACATCGTAGCCTTCCACATCCTCATAGACCATTCTCCGGAAGTGGACGAACGTGATGGTCTTCCGATACCAACGCCCATATTCCTGATACGTCCAGCTATCGCCCACCTCGGGTTCCGAATCCGACTCATCCGGGGAGATCTCAAAGTCAAACCATTTAATGGTCGGCTGGAGAAAGGAATCAAGGTCGGTCCAGTCGTAATAACGCCGCCCCCGGTATAATGCATATCTCGTGCTACTCATCATTCATTCGTTTTAGGGTTGTTCTCGTATCTTTCCAAGGCAATGGAGAAATCACAATCATCGCCGTCACTCAGGAGAAGCAGGTATTTCACGCAATTGAGCCAACTTTCGACAGCTTGTTCATCATTGGCATAGCCGACAGCCTTGATGGCTGCTGCGAAGAAAGCCGCAATGCGTCTCTTCTTCTCAACACCTTGCATTGATTTCACCACAGATAATGCCAGGGGCATTTCCGAAACCAGATTGTGCATCTTATAATACACCTCATCCCTGTCGATGCCAACCTGTTGATGCATGAAGTCCATCATACTATTCGGATTATAGATTTTCGCATCCACAAGAGACAAAGCCACAACGCAGATGGCGGATATTTCCTCTTTTGATTCACCCATTTTGTTTTCCCTTCATTCGTGTCGGGCGCAACTTTTTAGTTATTTGCCAAAGGCCTCCTTAAGGGCCTCGATCAGCGTATCCAAGGTGGTTCCGCCGAGGTCGAGTTTTTCGATCTTGAGGTTTTGCAAGGCAGCGGGCAGGTTTTCGGCCAAAATGATACGATAGTCTTTCTTCAGGTTGTCCGTCTCCACCTGCATCTGCATGGTGGCAATGTCATATTTGTCCAATTCCACTTCCAGTTGTTTCTTCTTCAGATCCAGCTGGGCTTGCAGCTCCTGCAACTTCTCCTCTTCGGCGATGGTCTGGTTCTGTTCGAGCATCTTGTTACGCTTGATCTCCTCTTCTTCCTTGAAGAGTTCCCATTTACGGGCCATCTCTTCTTTTTCTCGGGCGTGGTCTTGTTCACGTTGGTGCTTCAGCACTTCGGACTTGTCGTTGATCTCTTGCAGTTGGAGCTGTTTCTTGCGCTCACGGTCGGCAAGTTCGCTCTTTTGCTTGATGATCTTGGTCTGGTCGCCGATATTAATGCGTTGTTCCTCGATCTGTCTCTCGGTCTCGATGGTGTTGGTCTCGGCTTCAAGGCGAACCATGTTGCGGAACTGCGCCTGCATATTCTCGAACAAGGTCTTGGATTGGATCTTTACGTTCTTGATCTCGATGGTGTCCACCACGATACCCCATTGCTCGGAGATGTATTCCAGTTCCTTTTTGAGTTGGAGGATGATGGTCCCGCGTTTGCGGAGCACCTCTTCGATGGTCATGTTGGCCACCATATGGCGTATGGCCGACTCCACAACGTCTTTCAGGAAGGTGCTTACCTGGTCCAGGGTATCGTCTTCCACCTTAAAGTCGAAGCTCTGATAGATCTTTTTGGGGTCGCCCACCTTCCAGATGGCGAAGCCGCTGACTTCGACGCCTTGGTTCTCCTTGCTGATCTGGTCGGCCACAAAGGTGATGTTCTTAACATTTCCAGGAATGATCACATATTGGATGCGAGGGGTGCAAAAGAAGCGGAATCCACGTCCTTCCTTGATGATCTCACCGTTTTTGAATACGATGGCATAGTCGGAAGGGTTCACTGTGACGTAATGGTAGTTTTTCATGTTCATGACCCTTGTCCGTGTCGGGCGCAACTGTTAGTATTAATCTTTGATCTTTTCAGATGGGCAAAGATAATGATTTTATCTTATTTTTGCAAATAATTATGGAGAAAAACGCAAGCAATATCAGTCCGAATCTGATCAAGCATTACGCCGACCATCTGCGGCTTGAGCTCTCGCTGTCCGACAACAGCGTGGAGGCTTATTGCCATGACGTCCACTTGTTTCTCCAATACCTTGAAAACCAAGGCATTTCAACGTCTGTCGGCGACATCACCCAGGACACCATTGAGAACTTCTTCGCCTATCTCTACGACCTGAATATCGGCGCCACTTCGCAGGCCCGCATCCTCTCGGGTTTGAAGTCGTTTTGGCGTTACCTGATGCAAGAGAACCTGGCGGAGAAGGACCCCACGGAGCTCATCTCCTCCCCTTCGTTGGGCCGTCATCTGCCCGAGGTTTTGAGCTACGAGGAGATACAGCGGATGATCGACAGCATCGACCTCAGCCAGCCCAACGGGCACCGCAACAAGGCCATGATCGAGGTGATGTACTGTTGCGGCTTACGGGTTTCTGAGCTCATTCATCTTCAAATCAGCGACATCTATCGGGGTGACGGATTCCTGCGCATCCTAGGCAAGGGCAGCAAGGAACGTCTGGTTCCGATCGGCGACAGCAGCTTGAAGGTCTTGTTCCAATATATTGAAGGGCCCCGGCTGCACGTCACTCCAAAGCCCAAGTGCACCGACATCGTGTTTTTGAACAGCCGTGGCACAGGTTTGACGCGGCAGACGGTGTTTCTGCTGGTGAAGGAGCTGGCCGAGCGCAACGGCATCCACAAGACCATCAGTCCGCACACGTTCCGCCACAGTTTCGCCACCCACCTCCTCGAGGGCGGGGCCAACCTCTTGGCGGTACAGCAAATGCTTGGTCACGCCAGCGTCAGCACCACCGAGATCTATACCCATATCTCAGATGACCTGCTGAGGGAAACGTTGACCAGTTTCCATCCAAGGTTGAAACAATAATACTAGATGATGTTGCCTTGGTCATCCACGAGGACGCCCCAGCTGACGGCAATCATCGTGTCGCCATCAAAGAAGAAGTCGATCATCGCGTCGGCGAACGACACCCTGTGCTCGCCATCCTCGTCTTCCTCTTCCAGTTCCTTGAAGCCGTTCTCTTGCATCAACTCGATCACCTCGGCGCGGTTCAGGTCGAAGACCTTGGTACCGTAGAGCACCGCATCCTCGTTCTCAGTCTCGAAACAGGCCACCACTGATTTGGTAACGCCTTCAAAGTAAATGTTGGTCTCGATGTCGTCGTATTGATAGTAAACGGAGCGGTTGCCCGTCTCCTCCAGGTCGCTGACTTCCTCATAGAAAACAGGGCTTCCCAGGATCTTCACGGCATCGTCAAGTGGCATCCCGAAGGGGATTTCGCCAAAGCCTTTCATCGGCTCGATAATGAATTTTTCCATTCTTTTTATTGTTTTTGTTTGGAGCCGTGAAGATAGGGGTTTTTCTTCAGATGAAATGGATTTTTCTATTTTATTTTGATTCTAAATAACATTTCGTCGGGCACGTCATTGCGAGGCCTTTGGCCGAAGCAATCCAACCTAACCGGTCCGTCATTGCGAACGAAGTGCGGCAATCCGGTCAGGTTGGATTGCTTCGCTCCGTTTCTCTCCGCTCGCAATGACGTACCCGTCAATATTATTCGAATCGAATCGACTTGGAGGGTCTCACCCGATTGATGATGCTCGTGGGAATGAGGAGCATCAGCATCCATAGGGCGAACACGGCGACATTCAGGATGACCACCGTGCTCAGATGCAACTCAATGGGAACGGCCGAGAGGTAATAGGTCTCAGGGTTGAGATGGATGAGTCCGGTGTATTGTTGCAACAGGCAGAAGCCCAGTCCCACGACATTGCCGATGAGCATGCCTACCAGCAGGATGCGGATGGAGCGGCGCATGAACACCTTGCGGACGAAGCCGTTGGAGGCGCCCATGGCCTTGAGCAAGCCGATGGTCGAGGTCTTCTCGATGATGATGATGAGCAGCATGGAGATCACCGTGATGCCGGCCACGAGGAACATCAGCACCAGGATCAGCCACACGTTGGTGTCGAGCAGGGCCAGCCAGTCGAAGATCTGAGGGTTGCTCTCGCGGGCGGTATACGAAGCCAGCGTGCCGGGGATCTTGAAATACAGCTGTTCGTTGACTTCGTCCATGGTCTCCACATCATTGAGCCACACCTCCACCACGCCTGTCGCGTCGTCGTCCCAGCGGTTCAGTCGGCGAATCTGGTCAAGGTCGCAGAACAAGTAACGCTCGTCGAACTCCGAGAGGCCGGTCTCGAAGATCCCTTTCACGGTGAATTTGCGTCCCCTGGCCTGCATGTCCTCGTCGACGAACCACACCCTCACGTCGTCGCCCACCTTTAACAGCATCTTGTCGGCAATGTTCTTGGAGACCAGCACCTCGGTGGAGCGTTCGCCGTCGACATAGGTCGGGACCTCCCCTTCCTTAAGGCAGGCTTTGAAGTAGCTCCAGTCGTAGTCGGCGCCTACCCCTTTCATCACCACGCCTTGTATTTCCTCGTCGGTTTTCACCATGCCCGCCTTGTTGGCCACCAGCTGATAGTGGCGTATCTCGCTTGTCGACTCCAAGGTTTTCTTCAGCCGTTCGTCGACCACGAAAGGCACCTCCTCGTACGATTCATTACGGTCGAGGGCTTGGATGTGGATAGGAGCCACGAAGCCCACCACCTTGTCGCGGATCTGGTTCTTGAATCCCACCACCACCGCCAGCGAGATGAGCATCACGGTGATGGCCAGGGCCACGCTGGCCACGGCGAGGCGCATCACCGTCGACGAGAGGTTACCCTTCGAGAGTGAGAACAGCCGGTCGGAAATCATTTTTGAGCCAGACATGCCTTTTTGAGGAAATTTGCATTATTTTTGCAAAAATACGAATCGCTTTTGAAATATGAACGTCAAAATGAGAAATATCGTCCGTTTTGCCATGGCTTGGGTATTTGCCATGGGTCTCACCGTCCTGTCGAATGGCCAAGAGCTCCGTTTGATCCCCAAAGCCCAGTATTCGTGCGGTGCGCACGACACCGACAATTATTTGCATCTGTTGGAAGGCAAGAAGGTGGGCGTGGTGGCCAACCAGACCAGCATGATCGGCAACACCCATCTCGTTGATTCATTAATGGCCTTGGGTGTCGACGTGGTGCGCATCTTCACCCCTGAGCATGGTTTCCGCGGTGCTGCCGATGCCGGTGCCAAGGTCACCGATGGCCGCGACGAGAAGACCGGCATCGAGATTGCCTCGTTGTACGGCAAGACCAAGAAGCCTACGCCTGAGATGTTGCGCGATGTCGAGGTGATGTTGTTCTACCTGCAGGATGTAGGGGTTCGGTTTTATACCTACATCTCCACCTTGACCTATGTGATGGAGGCCTGTGCCGAGAACGACATCCGTGTGGTTGTGCTCGACTGTCCCAACCCCAACGGCTTTTACGTCGACGGTCCCATGTTGAAGGCTGAGAATGCTTCGTTTGTGGGCCTGCATCCCGTCCCTGTGGTGTATGGCATGACCATTGGCGAGTATGGTAAGATGGTGAACGGCGAAGGTTGGTTGAAGGACGGGGTCCGCTGTGAGTTGACGGTGGTGGGCATCCCTGGCTATGAGCGCAACGCCATCTACGAGTTGCCAGTACGGCCGTCGCCCAACCTCCCCAACTGGGAGTCGGTCTACCTCTACCCTTCGCTTTGTTTCTTCGAGGGCACTGTGATCAGCGTGGGTCGTGGCACCGACCAGCCCTTTCAGGTCTTCGGTCACCCTGACCTGCGGGGTGATTTTGTCTTCGTCCCAGAGAGCAAGAGTGGTGCTTCCAAGCCTTTGCTGGAGGGCCAGCGTTGCCGTGGTGTCGACCTTGTCGACTATGCCCACGATTATGCCGTCAATCCCGCCCGATTGCAGTTGGAGTGGCTCATCGACGCCTATCATCAGATGAGCGACAAGGTGTTTTTCACCAAGTATTTCCGTTTGTTAGCCGGCGACAGCCAGTTGCAGAAGGACATTGAAGCCGGGAAAACCCCTGCGCAGATCCGTGCCACGTGGCAGGACGATCTGGAGGCGTTCAAAGCGGTTCGGGAGAAGTATTTGATTTATTAATTCTTATTCCCGTGATTTGTAGGATGGTCTCCTCGTCCAATCCGGCGGCTTTCATTCTCAGAGCCATTTCCATAGCGGCTTCAGCTTTCCCTTCAGCTTTCCCTTCAGCTTTCCCTTCAGCTTTCCCTTCAGCTTTCCCTTCTTCCATTCCCTTAGCTTTCCCTTCTTCCATTCCCTTAGCTTTCCCTTCAGCTTCGCCCGCGTCGTATCCTTTGTCCCAGGCTTTGTTCCATGCTTCCGTTTCGGCATAGTCGATGACATCGCGCTCATACCATTTGTCGGATAAGAACTGTTCGTAATCCCATCGCTCTTGGTCGGTCATGCTCAACACCCTGAGTTTTTCCCTTGCCTTTTGCAATCCCGGGGCTGTAGTATCGGGACTGATGTAGCCTTCCCTAAGATAGCGCATCCATTCCTCCAATGGCGTGTCAGCAGTGTCTTTGTCGAACTTTGTCACCCTAAGGATATAATACTCGGGGAACACATCGCGATATTGTACAATATCTCCTTTGATTTGCTTCTTTCTCTTCTCACCCATCAGGAGTTTGTCGCCTGTATGGACGCCGATGAATTGGTTGAAACCATGGTAGAGATAATCCTCACCCTCGCCGAAATTGTAATAGAGGATATTGATGGAATACACCTTTTTCACGTTGGAGTAATCCTGTTTCAAAACGATATGTTCGGTGATGGCTTTCGACACCCCGAAGAGGATGCGTTGCATGTAGGCCGAGCCGGGCTCGACTTGGATTTCAACGAGGATGATCTCGTCCTTGCTGTTCTTGGCCTTGATGTCGACCTGGTTGTATTTCCCTTTCTTTTTCGTCCTGTTGCTCTCGCTCTCAAGAAGCTCAATGATCTTTACCGGCTCCTCGAAAAGCACAGTCATCAGTCCCTCAAACACTTCAAAATCAGCCTTGTCGCGCAGCATGTACTTTGCGGCCCAGTCAAATCTAACAAAACTATTGTCGGTATACATAACG
>CAJOIF010000046.1 GCA_905234765.1 uncultured Bacteroidales bacterium | reverse complement strand
CAAACCTAACACAATTACGTTATGAAGAAAAATTTGACAATTTCGAAGCTCATGATGCTTATCGTCATGGCTGTCCTTCCCTTCAGCATGTATGCCCAGGAAGGCAAGAAACAATCAAAACCTACCGAAAAGTATTGGTACATCCAAGCTGACGGTGGTCTCTCCATCAACCATGGTGACTTGGCCAGCTACAACGGCGGTATTTGGGATGATTGGAACCACTTCAAGATGGCTTCTTTCCAAAACTTCCCCAACAGCTGGAATGCTCACCTCGGTCTTGGTTACCAATTCAGCAAAGTCGTTGGTTTCAACATCAAAGGCGGTTACGGTCGTATCAATGGCCACAAGCATTTTATTAATAACAAGCCGAACCAAACCGTTCTGCAGGAATTCTATCTGCTCAACGAAAACGGCGAAGCCATCATCAACAACCCTGACAACGTTTACGCAAGTCAGTATGAAGACCTTGGCCTTGAAATGTCAGACTATATTGAAGGAAGCTTCAACTTGACCTTCAATCTCTTCAACATGTTCAAGTACAACCCGAGAAGAGTCATCAACTTGATTCCTCACGTTGGTATCGGTGGCTTGTACTACAAAGCCGGTAATGTCCACCAAATGGTTGTGGACGCCGCTAATCCCGAAGACGGTGTTGAGACCGCTGGCGAAGTCGTTGCTCCTATCAGAGACAAGCGCCAACTCCACTTCAACGTTCCCGCTGGTATGGAGATCAATTTCAACCTCGCCCCCAAGTTTGACCTCTTCTTCGATTACACCTATGTGTTCACCGGCACCGACAACCTCGACCAAGTTGCCAAGATCGATGAAAGCAACTACATCATCAACGACAAAGACATGTACAGCCAGTTCAACCTGGGTCTCCGTTACAAGTTCAACAATCCTTGCGACATCGAAAAGATGGCCCGCGACTCCAAGAAGATCACCTACCGCGTGAATCCTGACCCGCTGGTTGAAGGCGAAGACGGCAAGGTTTGCTTCGACGTTATCGTCACTATCCCTGGCGAATACTTCGAAAAGCAAGCTGTTATGAACCTGAAGCCTTATCTGGCCTACAACGGTGGTCAAATCGACCTCGAGCCCATCACCTTCGTTGGCCAAAAGGTCAAGGGCGAAGGCGACTTCCGCGTCAACTACAAGGAAGGTGGCGAGTTCACCAAGCACTACTGCAAGGACTATGTGCCTGAGATGGAAAACTGCGAACTCATGGGCGACCCGATGTTCTATGTCTACAACGGCACCATCTATCCTACCCAGGAAGAGATCGTGAACAACACCTACTTCACTCAAGGCAGCACCGTGAAACTGGCCGATGGCGTCATTCCGCTGAAGAAGGAAGAAGTTGTCTATGACACCGTCTACGAAACCGTCACCAGAGAAGTTGCCGTGAAACAGCTCACCTATTTCTACAACAAGGATTCTTATGACATCAATGGCAGAAGAAAACTCAACAAGGAAGCTGACGCTGCTTTCAACAACCTGCTGAAGGCCGGTGTGACCAACTTCGAAGTCAAGGCTTGGGCATCACCTGAAGGTGAAGAAGGCCACAACAACGAACTGTCCACCAACCGTTACAACGCTGCCAAGAAGCAGATGACGAAACTTGCTAAGAAGACCGCTGTCGAAATCAACGGCCAAGGCTATGGTCCCGACTGGAACACCTTCATCCAACTCGTTAAGGATTCTGACCTGAAGGATAAGGATGCCATCGTGAGCAACATCAACAACTCTAGCAACAGAGAGCAGACCATCCGCGAGATGTGCGACATCTATCCGCAACTCGAAAAGGACATCCTGCCTCAACTCCGCCGCGCCGAGGTGTACACCACCGAAACGGTTGAAGAACAAGTGATGAAGCTGGTTGAGAGAAAATAATAATCCAACTTTCCAAGTAACGAAAAAGCCGCTCAACTGAGCGGCTTTTTTTGTTGTCCCGTTCAAAGAATCACAATGCCACACGATGCAGCCCAACTTCATACGGTTGGTCGATGGCGTCGATAATCTTACGATAATCATTCTCGTTGGCCACAAAATCCATATGACTCGTGTCAAGCATTAGAATCCGCATGTTGCTCTGCTGTTGGTGAAGGAAATTCAAATAGCCTTGCTGGATGTCGGCCAAATAACTGTCGCTGATTTCCTGCTCGTAACTGCGGCCACGCTTGTGGATATTGGCTTGCAAACGTTCCACATCACAATAAAGATACACCAACAATTCTGGCTTGGGCATATCAGAGAAAATGATATTGAAGAAACGGGAGAACAACTGATACTCGTCCTCCTGTAGATTGTTGCGTGAGAAAATCAATGACTTGGCGACATAATAATCCGAAATGATGAAGTCGTGAAACAAGTCGAGAGCGCCCAACTTATCCTTCAACTGCTGGAAACGTAAGGCCAAAAAGGTCATTTCCAATTGGAAGGAATACTTCTCCGGCTCTTTGTAGAACTTGGGTAGAAACGGGTTCTTGTCGCCCTCAAACTCCTCCAACACAAGCTTTCCGTTGAAGTCACGGGCAATACGCGAGGCCAAGGTGGTCTTGCCCGCTCCGATGGTTCCTTCTATGGCGATATAGTTGTATTGCATATTCAATCCATTTTTCTGACAACGGAATCGTCGGGACAATGCTGTAGCAGCTCCTCCTGGGTCAACTCAAACACAGGGTGCACCAACGCCGGAGCCACCTCACACATCGGCACAAGAGCAAAGCGACGCAGATGCAGGCGCGGATGTGGCACAGTAAGCATATCCGTTTGGATGATACGTGTCCCATAATACAAGAGGTCCAAATCGGCAGTCCGCGAGGTATATCCCCGAATCTCAGGATGCCTAACACGACCTAACTCCTTTTCGATGTCAAGCAGTTGCTGCAACAACGCCTCGGGGGCCAACTCGGTTTCCACCACGACGACCCGATTCAGAAACCATTCCTCCGCATCAAAGCCCCATGGCTCCGACTCGTAAGCAGCTGAGACCTGAATAACCTCACCACACCTATTATTAATTAATAGGCATGCCTGTGCAAAGATCGCATCCTTGTCACCCTGATTCGAACCGAATAGGACATAGCCACGTTCCATTATCACGATTTTTGGCAAAAATAATGTTTTTTGAGGCTATTATCACACAAAATAAGCCAGTAAAACGAGAAAAACGTTATTTTTGCGTTGTAAACAACTAAACGCATATCATCATGAAATTCGGTAAAATCGTTTTGGCTGCCTTTCTCGGCACGCTGATTGCATTGGTAATCAACTTCTTCATTAAGGTTGGCGTAGTTTCTTCAATGATCGCCAGTTTCTCAAAACCAGATACAGAGGCAAGCACCTCCGTAAAGCCCAACTCAGTACTTTACATGAAACTCGACTACACCATTCCGGATCGTTCCGTCGACAATCCTTTCGGCAATATCAACTTCAACTCGATGGAGTCGAAAGATGCCACAGGTATGACTGACATCCTGCACAACATCGAACATGCCAAGACCGACCCGAACATCAAGGGCATTTATATGGAACTGAGTAGCATCCCCACTTCCACAGCCACCCTGCAGGAGATCCGCGACAAGCTCATTGAATTCAAGGAGTCGGGCAAGTTTATCGTCACCTATGGCGAGAGCTATTCCCAAAGTGCCTATTATATGGCCTCCGTCGCCGACAAGATCTTCCTCAACCCCGAGGGCGCTTTGGACTTACACGGTATGGCTTCACAAATCACATTCTACAAGCACCTTCTGGACAAACTTGACATCGAGATGCAAATCGTGCGCGGCCCCAACAACCGCTTCAAGAGCGCTGTCGAGCCTTATTTCCTTGACAAGATGAGCGAAGCCAACCGTGAACAAATGGACAAGCTGTTGAATTCCATCTGGGGAGAAATCCTTACCGGTATCAGCCAAAGCCGTAACATCAGCGTGGAACAACTCAACCAGATCGCCGACAACCTCGAGACCTATTTCAATGCCGACAAAGCCTTGGAGTATGGCTTAGTCGACAACCTGTACTATAAAGACCAAGTGCTTGACGAACTAAAAGGTCTGACCGGTAGCAACAAGGACATCAACGCCATCGGCAACGCCAGTTACGCCAAGTCGTACAAAGACAAGAACAGCAGCAAGAACGAAGTGGCTGTCATCTATGCTATAGGACAGATTTTCGATGGCAAGGGCGATGAAAGCCAAAACATCTATTCCGAAAACCTCTCCAAGACCATCCGCAAGGCTCGTGAAGACGAGAATGTGAAGGCCATTGTCCTGCGTGTCAACTCACCCGGTGGCAGTGCCGTGGCTTCCGCCATCATCGGCCGCGAACTCGACCTCGCCAAGCAGGAGAAACCCATCATTGTTTCCATGGGCAACTACGCTGCTTCAGGCGGTTACTGGATCTCTGCGAAGGCCGACTACATCTTTGCCGACCCGACTACTTTGACAGGTTCCATTGGCGTGTTTGGTACCTTCCCGAACGCCAAAGGCTTCTTGAATGACAAGGTTGGCTTGACCTTCGATGTGGCCAAGACCAACGAAAACGCCGACTTCCCCAACTACACCCAACCCCTTACTGAGTTCCAATATGGTAAGTTGCAAGAGATGGTGGTGAAGACCTATGACGATTTCACCAACCGCGTCGCTGAAGGCCGCGGTTTGCGCCAAACCTATGTTGACAGCATCGGACAAGGCCGCGTGTGGTCGGGCGTCGATGCTATTGGCATTGGCCTTGTTGACAAGCTAGGCGATATGGAAGACGCCATTTCCTTTGCTGCAGAGAAAGCAGAACTCGGAGACGACTACAAGGTGACCGAATGGCCAAAGCAGAAAGACTTCTTCACTCGTATGATGGAGTCGATGAACAACAAGAACGACGATAAGATCGATGCCGTCATGAAACAGAAACTCGGCGCATATTACGACTATCTCCAAGGTCTGGAGAACCTCCAAAAGAACACAGGCATCCAAGCAAGAATGCCATTCGACATGATTATCGAATAATAGAAAACGGGGCTTAAGCCCCGTTTTCTATTTCTTCGCGGTCAATTTGCTTCTCGCCCCACTCATCCATCAAGGTTTGGAGCTCTTCTTTCTTTTTTCCATAAGCCCAATACCAGTCATTATCAATCTTGATGTCAGGATGCTCGTCGGGATGGGCCATGATGGCGTCTTGCTCGGCTAGTTCGGCTTCGAGTTTACCGATGGTTTCTTCGAGGCGTTGTATTTCCTTGTCGACCTTGCGCAACTTGGCGTCAAGTTGCTTCTTACGCTCATAGTTGATCTTGTTCTGCGAAACGGGCTCTGCGGCAACCTTTTGAGGCTGTTGCTTGGCAGCGATTTCCAACTCTTTTAGATGGCTGAGGTTCTTCTGCTCCAAGAAATCATAGATGTCACCGATGTATTCCTTGATGTTAGGTTTGCGGAACTCATATACTTTGTTGGTCAAGCCTTGCAGGAAGTCACGGTCATGGGAAACAATGATGAGTGTACCGTCATATTGGATTAATGCGTTCTTCAAAATGTCCTTGGAAAGCATGTCCAAGTGATTAGTCGGCTCGTCAAGCACTAACAGGTTGGTCGGGAAAAGGAGCATTTTAGCCAAGGAAAGGCGCGCTTTCTCACCGCCAGAGAGCACCTTCACCTTCTTGTCGATGTCGTCGCCACGGAAAAGGAAGGATCCAAGTAAGGCCTTTACCTTCAAGCGCATGTCGCCCACGGCCACATCATCCAAGGTCTCAAAGACAGTCTTATTCATGTCGAGCATGTCCTGCTGGTTCTGGGCATAGTACCCAATCTTGACCTCGTGACCGAGCTTCACCTCGCCCTCATGATCGAGCACACCGCAGATGATTTTGGATAGCGTGGACTTGCCTTCGCCGTTACGCCCAACAAAAGCAATCTTTTCCCCTCTCGGAATTAAGAGATTAATGTCTTTGAGGATGACCTGGTCGCCATAGGACTTACCCACATGGTTCAATTCAAGCGTCACCTTGCCAGAATGCGGGGCCGGCGGGAACTTGAAATGGATAGCCGTGCTGTCGATGTCGTCTATGACAATCTCATCCATCTTTTCGAGCAGTTTCACACGGCTTTGCACCTGCTTGGCCTTGGTGGCCTTATAACGGAAGCGTTCGATGAAGGCTTCGATGTTCTTGATCTCGCGCTGCTGGTTTTCGTATGCCGACCGTTGCATGTCAACGCGCTCCTCGCGCAAGCTGACATAGTCGGAGTACGGCACCTTATAGTCGTATATCTTGCCGTTGCTGATCTCCACCGTGCGGATGGTGATGTTGTCCAAGAAGGCGCGGTCATGCGAGACCATCAGAATGGCTCCATAATAGGCTTTCAGGAAACCTTCCAGCCATTGAATGGACTCGATGTCAAGATGGTTGGTGGGCTCGTCAAGAAGCAACAAGTTGGGCTTCTTCAAAAGAATCTTCGCCAGTTCCACACGCATCTGCCAGCCGTTGCTGAACTCACGCATGGGGCGTTGCATATCGTCGTGGCCAAAACCCAGCCCCACCAAAATCCGCTCCGCTTCGCCTTGGATGGAGTTTCCACCAAGTAAAGCCAGACGGTCGTTGAGGTTGTTCATCTTGACAATAAGCTTCTCGTATTGCGGACTTTCATAATCAGTGCGCTCGGCCAACTCCTGCTGCAGCCGTTCCATGTCGCGTTCCAGTTGATGATATTCATCGAAGGCAGACATGGCCTCGTCCAACACGGTCTTTGTGCTGTTCACATTCTTCTCCTGCGGCAGATATCCGATGGTAACATCTTGAGGGACAATGATATCGCCTTTCGAAGGCTGTTCCAACCCACAAATGAGTTTTAGCAAAGTGGTCTTCCCCGCACCGTTCTTTCCCACCAAACCGATGCGGTCCTTCTCGCGAATCAAGAAAGAGATGTCGGTGAAGAGATCTTCACCGGTAAAATGCATACTCAGGTTTTGGATAGAAATCATAACAGCCAGATTAGGCGGTAAAGTTACAGAAACTAAAGTTTTACAAATTTCACCATCACACTTCCCGTTGGGTTGGTCAGACAAACAATATACATTCCGACGGGCAAATCCGCCACGGTGATGACGCATTCTCCCAGTATGTTTGACTGGGACTTGCGTTCCATCACTTTCATGCCCAAGCCGTTCATGACACAAATGTCGTATTCCGTCTTTCCTTTCAAGCCGAAAATTGTAATCTCCTCCTCGGCCGGATTAGGGTATACTGTGACTTCCGATGCTATTGCACCTGCATTATTGTCTTGTTTCATTCTCACCTTGCCTTCATCGCCCACATAAAGATGTAAATCCATAACGGAAGGCTGCCCGGGCGATAGTGTGATTTCTTCGCATAAGCCACGACCGTAACGAGGCAAATCGGCCATCACATAATAGGTGCCATAAGGAAGATCCCTAAAGCTGAATTTACCCTGCCGGTCTGTCAAGGCGAAGCCCAAGATTCTTTGTTTAGAGGAATTGAGCAAGAGTATGCCTACATTTGAAAGTCCTTCAGAACAATACTCCTCCTCACCATGGTCATCGCACAGCCATGACTGGCAATAAAAATCGCGCGCCTTAAACGACACATCGGGAAAATCGAACACCCCAGTGACGCTACCTTCACCAGCCTCAAAGCTCTGCTCCCGAGCTGGCAAAACAATATCCACATCATAGACATCACCATCAACCAAAATCATATTCGACTCGTTCCATTGCAGGTCTCCCAAATAGTAGCATCCTCCCGCCTCAACATCCAAAGTGTCGGGAAAAGCATACAAGATATAAGTATCAGGTAACAATGCTACAAATCGGAATGTGCCATCGATATCGGAGACCGTTCGGTAGAATCCTGACATAAACTGGTTTCCGTCACTTACCGAAGCGGCAATCACCTGAGTGTTAGGACGAAGATCGCCATTCGCCCAGGTCCTGCCTTCGAGTGCATATTCCATAAACAAGTCGAATCGTATGGTACTGGAAGCGTAACCACACGCTGACCAGGCCTCCAACACCAAGTTCACGAAACCTTGTTCCTTATCCAACGCTCCGGGATAATAAACAGTATGCAAATTATGAGCGTTTTCAAATTGGCCATCACCCATTGAGTACCATCTCAACGAGTCACAATTGTATACTTCCGATTGATCAAGCACCAAAGGTCTATCCATACCTCCATAATAATCGTCACCGGCAAAAACCATCAACTCTTTATGAAGTGCCAATCGCATAGCATCTGTTTTCACCGTACCGTTGCTGATAACACGCAACGTCAACGTCACCGCGCCCGTCTCATAGTCAGCGGCCGAGGGATAATAAATCGGCCTGAGCGACAGTGTATCGGAAAACGTACCAGATCCAGAAGTGCGCCAAACAAACCCACTATAGGAGTATGGAATATTAGCCTCATCAATGGAAAAACTCGACGTAGGAGCACATATGAAGGCATCCTTACCGGCATAAGGATAATACTCGGCAAAGGCATAGGCACTCTGTCCCACAGATGCATACACCGAAGGATCGTATGGGCGATCGCAGGCCATCACGGCGACATTCTCGGCTTGCAGAGGCGTCAGGATGTAGGAATTGTTTTCTATCGCGTCTGTGCAGTTAGCAAATTTGTAATAATTGAAGTCGCCATAGAATAAAACATAATGGTCAACATCAGCTTCCGGATTTGCGCTCCATGATATCAGCCATTTGTTGTCCACAAACTGTTTCTTCACGCCAAAAGGCGGAGAAACGGGGACGGTGGTATCGCATTCCGGGAGGTAGCCTTCGTAGACGATTTCGCCCAATGCCGGGACGTCGTGCATGTCAAAAATCACAGACTCGATTTCGTCCACCGATGCGGCATCCCAATAATTGAAGCGCATATCAACCTCCTCTGTCGAAACATTGGCAAACAAAAAGGCATCTTTCTTATAGTGCAGGAAATTGTTGCCGTTCATCTTCGACTTGCCAGACAAGAAGTTCACAATCCTGTCTTTAGCCTCACTGATGGTATTACCCACGAAGGTAGCCGACCCCGATGCGAGCAAGTTGGTAAGCACCAACCTGTTGTCATAAAAGGTGTTTTGTTCAAAGAACAAATGGCAAACTCGCATCATCCTAACCGCCTCGTCGTTTTTCCAGAACACATTGTTTCGAATCACGAGGGAGTCCATGGCGGCCTTGATACCATACGAGGAATATTTGTCGTCTTTACCTGGCAGATTGGAGGAAATAAGGTTGCCTTCAATGTAGTTGGTAGCGTCGTTTTCAGTGGTGCTACCCGCCGTTTCAAAAGTGATAGCCGTAGGCGCACCCTGAAAGCAATTATCAACAATGTGATTATCGTCACATTTATAGTCGTAACCGACATTGCTAATTTGTATGTTAATCTGACCTTGGTCAAAAATATTGTGGGAGAACCAATTGCCTTCACAATGGCTGGATTTTGCCTTCAATTCAATGCCCGAGACACACTGAGAAAAGAGGCAACTGTCAATCCGGCACTGGTCACAATCCACCAACTCAATGCCTTTACCTGCATAATAGTTATTGAATCTGCAGTGCTCGACTATTACCTGCTCCGAATTCGTAACTGTCAAAGCCGTCAATGCGCCCACAACCTCAACATATGAAAGACGAACAGAGTCTCCACTTGTTATATTATTCAGCCGCACCCCCGCCCAATCGTGAGAGAACTCATAGCACAGCAAATACACCGAATCGCTATGATGGCCCTCAATACAAAGCCTGCCCCCGTCAACGCTCAAACCAGTCGATTGGGAAAAATACAACCACGCTCCTGCTTCGATGCGCAAGTCGCCACCTTCGACCACCGACAGAAAATCGGTCACCAAATATGCCGAATCATGACCCAGTTTAGGTAACACCAAAAGAGAATCCACCTCCCCTTGTATGGGGACATATTGCCGCGCCATACCTACCGCACCTTGAAGCAGCAAAAGCAAAACCAGAAGATTTCTTATGGACCTAAACGATTTCATCAGTTAGAAATAATAAGTGAGTCCCAAACGGAAATCTACCGAATGCGTCTTCATGTCAAACGGGAAGTCGGCACGATACAAGGAACCATAGGTCGCACGATAATAAACCTCAGGAACCAGTTCCATGCGGTTCACAATCTTGAATGCAGCACCCAAACCGCAATAGTAAGACAAGCGAAGTGGCTCCACCTGTGATTTTTCAATCGGTGCGTGGTATGGCGACTCGTTGGAATTGAGCGAACCAGCATAAGCGACCAAAATATCCATCGAGACGCCAGCCTTGGCAAAAGCCCTGAAATGTTCCAATTTGATGAAATCGAATGTCGCGAACAAACCCACATTCAAATAGTCAAGTTGATTCACATCGCGGTAGGCATAATACGTAGTGGTACGAGGTACATAGGTCGAATCCAAAATGTAAAAGAATGCCGTATCGCCGGCCGGATGCACCGTATAATAAGTGTCAAGTGTGTCATTGACATAAAAGCCGCCATCCATTTCAGCATTCTCAAGCAAAAAACGGTAACGCAGCATGCGATAGGCGAGGTTCATGCCAACGCTGAGTCTCTTGTGCTTGTATCCACCATCCATGCCGACAGCGAATGATGAGCTCGGTGACAATGCCAAGGAACCGTTTTCAGGTTGCGCCATCTCATCGGCATGCCTAAACCAAGCCGAACTCAATGACACAAAAGGCGTGATGAACCAACCGTTATCCTTGAATCGAGGCCAAGGGATCTGCAATCCTTTGTATTTCACCTGATATATGGTATCCGTCTTCACTTCGTGTTTCACTTCAACCACCGTGTCGTAACGCATCACCGTACGAATAATCCGCAAAGTATCGACAATATGGATGGTATCACCCGTCTTGCTAATCACGACAACTTGCTTGGGTTCGATGACTTCAGTCTGCTGTTCTGCTGGAGGGGTAATGTTAGCCGAGGGATCGTTCACAAGCAACTGGTTCTTTCGGATTACATATTGTTTGCCAATTTTCTTAAAGCCATAATCGGTTCCTTTTAGCAAGTCACAAAGCACATCCTCCACCGATTTATATGAACAAGAATACTTTTCAATGCGTATCTTGCTCATCTCCGCCTTGCTGAAGGCAACATTCAACTCATATTCCGAAAAGAGTTTTTCCAAAGCCTTATCCAAGGTACACGACTCAACCGAAAAAGAAATCAAGGGGTTGAACGACTGGGACAAGCCCATTTTTGGCACAGCAAAAGCAAAAACAAACAGAAACGACAAAGGGAGGAAACGAAACGAAAGTCGCTTATCTGCCTGTTTTTTAATATATATATCCAAAAAGAGAAGTGTCATTTCCAATAAGATAGTAACAGGCCGCTAAAGTACGACAAAAAAACGAGAAAACGCCTGTTTCTCTTAAAAAAATGAAATGGATTGGAAAGTGATTATCGGATCAGATAAACACCGTCTTGCTTGGTAACCGTGAAGTCGAACACGGTGGCAATGGTTTCGAGAACCTCGTCGATGGTCTCCTGATCGCTGAAGCGAACAGTGAGTTTCTTGGACGCATAGGCCTCATTGAGATCGATGTCAACCTCGTATACGTATTCCAATGTCTCCACAATGGTCGAAAGGACAACATTGTTGAAGTCGAGCACACGCTCGGTCAGCAATTCTTCGGCCTTCACCTCGGGATAGGTCATCGCTTTCAGATCACCGTTGGTGAGATCCAGCACACCGCGTTCGCCAGGCGACACCTCCACTTGAGCCTTTTCGTTCCCCTTAGCATCGAAAGCGGTCATCTTGACTTTGCCAGAATACAGGTCGACGAAATATCTATCTGAAGTGGCATCTGCACTCAACAAGAACGAGGTACCCAGCACTTCAACATCCATGTTGCCGCAGTGGATAACGAAAGGCTTGCTCTCGTCGGCGACGACATCGAAAGTGGCGACACCCTCAAAGTCAACAGAACGCGTTGACTTGATGAAATGCTTGGGATAAGTGATTTTGCCATTTCCATTGAAGATGACCGAAGTACCATCAGGCAACAGGAAAGGCGTTGTGATGTTCTGCTCGTTCGAGGCCACCGTGACTGTAGAGTTCATGGGCTTCACCACAAGAAATCCAAGGAACAGCGCAACGATAAGTGCGGCAGCAACGCTAGCGACGTACCTGTAATTTCTGCGCAGCCATGGCATCTCGACCGTCTTGGTCTCGACCTCTTCCATCGCATCGATTCTCTGATTGACAGCATCAAGAGCAGCCTCCACATCGAGAGCCTCGTCATCAGGCATGGCGAAATCGGTGAGGCTCCAAACCTCATCGGCTTCCTTTTGTGACTTGAAATAGATTCGGTTTTCTTCCGACTCGGCAACCCACGAAAGCAGTTCAAGAGTATCCTCCAAAGCGCATTGCCCGCCGAGATAACTCTTGACCAAAGCATCATATTTTTCGCTTACCAAGTTCATTTTTTAACCGAATTTTTTCCTTTTTTCATCTATATGACTAACAACTTGGATTTTACCCTTAGTCAAAAATGAAAAAATTTCAACTTTTTTTTCGAGCACCTAAAAAAGGTGGAAAAATGGGCAGAAGAGTGCCCAAAAAAATCAGAGATATTCTTTCAGTCCTTCCCTAAGTTGCTTGATGGCAGCACTCATCTGGGCTTCCACCGTCTTTTGCGAAATGCCGAGTTTTTCGGCGATTTCGGTGTACTTCAAGCCGTCGAAACGGCTGGCGAGAAACACCTCTCGACGTTTTTCGGGCATGGTCTTCAGGATTCGACGATACGACTCCTCCAGGTTGTTCGACTGCAAGGTCTCGGAAGGATCGTTGGCGTCGGACTCGCCAGAATAAACCCTAAGGTTGGCCTCGGCGTGTGAGCGCTCCTTATTAATAAAGGTAAGGGCGGAATTACGCACCGAAGTCAGCATATAGGACTCGAAAGATGTATTGAACGAAAGTTTCTCGCGATTCGACCACAGCTTGACGAACAGGTCCTGAACGATCTCAGCCGCATTATCAGAGTCGGCCACAAAACGGATACAGAAACGAACCAACGGGGAATAATAGCGACGGAAAATGTGGTCGAATGACTCACGGTCGCCAGCCTTCATTCTCTCGATATAGATATTGAGTTGGTTTTCGTCCATTGCTGAAGAAAGAGGGCGCAAAAGTACAAAAATTTATGACACAATTCGTAATTGAACCAAAAGATGCAGTATTAATATCCTATTAATACCTCGTCACCAAGGCCAAAAAAGACCCATAAACCAGAAGCAGCAAGGCCGAAAACCATCAAACCAATGCCATTTGGACAATTAATGCAAAATCTTACTACTCTGTATTTCAAAACTTTAAACATAAAAACACGACTTTTTTGAGAAAATTAATGAGAAAAAAGAAAAGAAAGCCTTGACCGATTGAAAAAAGTTGTATTTTTGCAGTCCGAAAAAATAGAGAGTGAGTATCTAATTTAAAGATATCGAGAAATGTACGCAATAGTAGAAATCGCAGGACAACAGTTCAAAGTTGAGAAGGGTCAACAAATCTTCGTCAACAGACTGCATGAAGAAGAAGGAAGCAAGGTTTCTTTCGACAAGGTATTATTAATTGGAAACGACGGTTCGACCAAAGTGGGAGCCCCGACGGTAGCCGGTGCCAGTGTCGAAGCCACGGTGATGCAGCACCTCAAAGGCAACAAGATTATCGTTTTCAAGAAGAAGAGAAGAAAAGGATATCAGACTTCTAACGGTCAC
>CAJOIF010000045.1 GCA_905234765.1 uncultured Bacteroidales bacterium | reverse complement strand
ACCTTGTCCGCTGTGATGATTACCTTGCGGAAGGAATCGTCCACGGATGCGAAGGGCCTTTCCTCTTGCTGTCTTTTCTCAAGGGTCGGGAGGGAGAACGCCGACTGGATGTAGATGCGTTCGTCTGCCTTGTTGCATACGAAGTCAACCTCCAGTTGCTTCCGCGCATATTTCCCGTCAGATTGTCTCTCGTTGACCTCGACCACTCCGACATCGACGGAAAAACCTCTTCCGCACAACTCGTTGTAAATGACATTTTCCATCAGATGGGTCTCTTCCAATTGGCGGAAATTGATGCGGGCGTTGCGAAGCCCGGTGTCGGTGAAATAGTACTTCGAGGGAGTGGAGATGTATTTCTTCCCTTTGATGTCGTACCTGTCGGCGCGTTCAATGATGAAGGCATCGGTGAGGTGGTCCAGATATTGCTTGATGGTCCTGTCTGAAAGCCTTTCCCCTCCCATGCTCACGAAGGCGTTTTCCAGTTTCTTTGGGTTTGTCAGCGAGCCTATGCCTGAGGAAATGATGTTCATCAGCTGTTCCATCTGGTTGGGATGCTGGATGTTGCGGCGTTCCATGATGTCGCGGACATAGACTTCCTCGAACAGACGAGTCAGATAACCGGCTTTTTCCTCGGCGGTCGGCAGCAGCGCGCAATAAGGCAGCCCCCCGTATGTGATGTATTGGAGCCATGCCGCATCGAAGTCGAGAGCCGGACAAGTGGTTGCGAATTCGCTGAAACTGAGGGGGCGCAGATAGATCTCGTCGCCACGGCCGCGGAATTCGGTGATGATGTCGGTTGACAGGAATCGGGAGTTTGAGCCAGTCACATAGGTGTCGAGATTGCTGATGTGGAGGCATGAATTCAGCACATCCTCAAATTCGGTCATCAACTGCACCTCGTCGATAAGCAGATAATAGGGCTTGTCGTCTTTCACACGCTTCCTGATGTAAGCCAGGCAGTTGTCCGGGTCCCTCAATTCCTTGTTGACGCGGTCGTCCAATTGGATCTCGATGATGTGGGTCGGTTTTACACCGGCATCCAAAAGGTGTTGCTTGAAAAGCCGGAACAACAAATAGGACTTTCCGGAGCGGCGTATTCCGGTTATGATCTTGACCCGCTGGTTTCCTTGGTGAGCGACCAGGCGGTTGAGGTATTTGTCGCGTTTTATTTCCATTGCCTATTTCGTATTTTTGCGATTATTGCATTTTTGCGAAGTGCAATGCAAAAATAGAAAACTTCTTCTTACCGACAAAACATCGTGAGTATCTTTTTCCAAATTTTCGTCTGCAGTATTGAAAAAACAACTATTTATGGTTGCAAGGCTAATATTGTGTAAAAATCTGTAATTTAATGTAAATTAAAGTTAACCTAAAGTTGTACATTAGAGCGTAAATTGTTGGTAATGAATTAAATTAGTTTAAAAACCTAGGTTAACTTATTATTAGGACAATCATGGTTGTTCCAAACAAGTTGCTTTATACAAATTGATGTAACTCTGTTGCTTTTCGAGCCAGTCGGTCGTCTGGTGCAACTGTGCGTCGAGCCACCTTCACATTACTGAAAGAAACCCTTAACTGGTATTCTGCCGCCAACACATCGGGGCGGGCTGACAACGCCTCCAAGGGGATGGCTTGTTCTGTATCCATCACCACGCTTTTCACGTCTTTCCAAGAGGATCGTGCAATCGTATCAGGTCGGCGGTTGAGCAACAGGCAAAGCGCACTCTCCGCTTTTCGAATCTGCGCTTCCAGCATGGGCAAAGTAGCCATCAAACTTTGATAGTTCGCTTCCGCCTGGTTGACGGCGGCTGCCGTTTGCTGCCCGACTTCCTTCATCGCCCGAAGCACCCGCAAGTTCTCCTCTTGAACGCTGATGCCTTCCTGCGTGACAGCATATTGTTGGTCAAGCATAGCCAAGGTAAAATAGGCATTGGCCACCTCCGCAACCAGCTGAATCTGCGCATAGCGCAGCTGTGCCGAGTCCTTTTGTGGTTCTGCTGTTGCCATTGCCTTTTGATGGTGACGTTTGCCTCCAAAATCCAGTTCCCAGTTCATCGTCAGCGGAAGCTCGTAGGTATAGGTCGCCGATGTGTTTTGCGCTTTCGTCACCGTGCCCGAGGGCGACAAGGCCACGCTCGGCAGATAACTCAGCCGTGCCTGTCTCAGCATTGCCTCCGACTGCTCCAGCGACAGCTGCGCCGTCCGTAAGTCGCTGTTGTTTTCCAAGGCCTCGTTGATGTAGGTTTGCAATAACGGGTCGGGGAAAATCTGCTGCCAACTTTGTGCGGCCAACATTTCCGAACAGAGGGCTAATACCAACATCAATACCATTCTTTTCATCGCTTTTCCTCATTTCTTTCCATGGGTTTAAACCGCTCCTGTACCTTCTGGAACACCGCAAACAACGCCGGCACGGTAACAAGCAAGCCCAAGGTGCCGAACAACATGCCACCGACCACGCAAACGCCGATGGTACGACTACCGTTAGCCCCTGCACCCGTGGCGAACATCAGGGGCAACATGCCGAAAATCATTGTCAGCGAAGTCATCAGGATGGGACGCAGGCGCTCTTTTGCGCTCTGTAGGGCGGCTTGCCCGATGGATAGCCCTCTCAGACGACCCTGTGATGCGTACTCGGTAATCAATATGGCGGTCTTGGCTAACAGGCCGACTAACATAATAAGGCCAATCTGCATATAAATATTGTTCTCCACGGCGAAAAGTTTCGCGAACAAAAGACTACCCGCCAGTCCGAAAGGCACCGACAGCATCACCGCCATCGGGATGAAGAGACTTTCGTAGAGCGCAACCATCACTAAATAGACGAACAAAGCGCTGATGATGAAGATAAAAACCACGCGGCCCGAAGTGCGGCTCTCCTCGCGGGTGATGCCGCTGAACTCCACACTGTAGCCTACAGGCAACTCCTTCGCCGCCACCTCTTGGATGGCCTTGATGGCACTGCCCGTGCTGCCACCTTGCGCCACGTTGCCCGACACATCGATGCAGCTGAACATATTATGGCTGCTCAAAGTCTGTGGCATATATTCCTTGGTGAGTGTCACAAACTGGCTGATGGGCAGCATCGCGCCCGATTCCGAGCGGACAAAGAGCTGGTCAAGCGACTCGGGACGGATACGGTCGGAAGGTCGCAGTTGCGTGGTGACCTGATACACCTTGCCGTATTTGTTGAAGTTAGAGATGTAGTCGCCACCAAGATAGGCACCCAGTTCATTGAGCACCGTTGAAGGCGAAACACCCACCTTCTTGCAGCGCGACACGTCCACATCCACACGGTATTGCGGGTAGTTGACATCGTAGTTGGAATAGATTTCGCCGATTTCAGGACGTTCCTGCAACTTCTCCACGAAACGGTCCGTGATCTCTTTCAAAGTTCTGACATCCATGCCGTTGCGGTTTTGCACCGAAAACTCGAAGCCGCCTCCGCCACCGTAACCTTCAATCATGCCCGGTTCCATCGCAAATGACTGTCCCTCATGTTCTTCTGCAAGTATCTCGTTGATTTGTTCCATCACGCCTGTTGATGAGTTCTCGTAGCCCTTGCGCTGCTTCCAAGGCTTCAGCTGCACATAAATGAAAGCACCGTTGCTGCCTGCGCCGACACCAACCACGCCGCCCACAGCTTCGACGGCTGGCAATTCCTGAATCTGGTCGCTGACGCGGTTCATCACCTCACGGGTCTTTTCCATCGTGTAGCCCGACGGCGTGTTGATTTCCACAAACAGGTTGCCCATGTCCTCCGAAGGAACAAAACCCGTCGGAACCACCTTGAACAACACCACCATCAGCACGACAGCAACAGCCACGCTGACTGCCACCACCCATTTGCAGCACCTCGGCGGGCAACTGACCTTGTGCCTGAATCACACGGTTCTGCACATTCACCGCTGCCATGTCGGCATTGGCACCTTGCTCGAAAAACACCGTGACGCTCGCCGAACCGTTGCTCGCCGATGACTTCATGTAAGTCATACCCTCCACACCGTTGATGGCCTCCTCCAAGGGCGTCACCACGCTCTTCTGCACCGTTTCCGCACTCGCACCCGGATACGATGCCCACACATTGATGGCTGGCGGCGCGATGTCGGGATATTTCTCCACCGGCAGCGAAGTGAGCGCAATCACGCCCAACGCCACGATGAACACGCTGATGACGATAGAGAGTAAGGGTCTGTCTATAAAGGTTTTGACGGTCATAACATCTTGTCTTTAAGAAAAGACAAAAATAGACCTTGTGACCGTGCTTAAGGTGTATAAAAGTGAACCGATGTTGTATGTTTTCGGAACAAATCAATGCCCTAGCAACGCCTCAATCGGTACCGTGCTGTCCATCAAGCCGATGCGTTTATCTTCAGAATGCCTGTTAACGCCAGTATATTCTAATGAGGCATCTTCGTAGCGGCGGAACTTCAGGATGGCGTCGTTCATTTGGGCGCGGTTGAAGACGCCGACACGCAAAAGCAGGTCGAAGTCGTCGATGGTGAGGCCTGTGACGCGCTCAAATAATCTTGGTTCCAGTTTGCGGATGACATCTTCTAAACTTTCTTCACGATAATCAGTGAGGTACATGAAGATGGGGATTCTGGTGGCGAATTTCATTAGTTTTTCCTGCACCTCGCGCCGCTTGGAACGATATTCTTTCTCCTCGGCGGTGAGTTCCTTTTTCTTCTTTTGATTGTTATCATCGCCAATCTCTCGTTTTAACTTCTTGATTTTCTCGGCCCGGTTGACAATGTTTTCGATGATGTCGCTGCCCAAGGCGCGGAAGCCTTCAATCTTCATGATAGTGGCCAATGCCTCAGGATTGTCAAGCACCCGTTGGAGGGTGGCGTTATCGACATTGACCAATTGTGCGCTGTTCCAACGACGGGCAAGCAACGTTCCACTGGTGCCATTATCGACGAAATCAAGTATCTCGGTGGCATCTACCCGTTTCATGGAGCTGCCATCGAATTGCAAGATGGGTAGGAAGTTGATGAACTCGTCCACTTTGTCGGTGATGCGACGATTGCTGTCCACATCCAATTGGTTGGCGTAGGTCACCACCTCGCGCAGGGCACGGTTGGGGGCGAAGTCGAACACATAACAAGTAGGTTTCAGTATAGTTCTCTTCGTGGGGTCGTCCTTGTCGGTGGCCGTCCATGGGCTTTGCACACGGAAAGCCGTCTGGAAGTAGGTCTCGGGACTTGAGCAGTTGCGCAACATCAACAGTCCTCCCAACGGACGCAGCGTTACGCCTGTGGTCAGTTTGCCGCAGGTCAGCGTGATGGTGCGTGTTTTCAAAGGGTTGTCGCCCATAGCCTCACGCACTGGCCCAAGGGCATCAATTCCAATGCCAGCCTTGGTGCCACTACAATTGAGGATGGTGTAGTTTTGATAGAATCCGTTAGCCGGGCGGTGAAGTAGTGCTTCCATGGCATCGCATGAGGCCACGTTGGGCAGGAACCACATCGTGTGGGCGCATAGGTCAAGCAGACGGGTGTCCTCGAATGGCAGAGCAGGTCGCACATTGAGCGGCGAACTGCCGTCACCGAAGATGGGCGCCTTGCCACGGATGATGTCGAGCCATTTCTGGACGGCTTTTTCGTGGACAAATTTCTTTCCTTCAGCGCGGAAAAACTCATTGAGGTCAAAGCCGTCCATATCCCATTGCTCTATCATTGCCCCAAGGTCTTGTGGCATCTGGTAGGTCATCATCACCATGGTGGGCATCTCCAGATAGGGACCGCCGATGGCTTCTTTCCGTGCCTGCTCGTCTTGATAAGTCCAGTTGAAGATTTGGCTTTCCATAAACTCGCCTGTGGCCAATGCTCGGAACGGCGTACCGCTGAGGTAAAGGTAATGGTTGCCAGTGATGGGCACATCCTCGTCGTCCCAAGCGCGACCGCTTTCCACATCAATGCCGCTTTCTGTCATCACTTCGTCCTCCTCCGTCTGTCGCTTTTTGGCGTCGGCATCCCCAAGGTCCAGCAGACTCTTAGCGTTGTCGTTCCAAGCCCCAAAGTGGTATTCATCCAGCACAATCAAATCCCAATTGATAGCATGCACCCACTCGTTTTTAGGCTTGATGTTGCCAAAACGGTCTCTGCCGAGATAGTCTTGAAACGAACCAAACACCACCAATGGCTTTGGCGAGGACAATGACGGAAATTCTTCGTCCATGCGACTGCTGTAGTATCGCCAACCTTCAAAATCGCGGTGGCGTAGCAGGTCATCGCGCCACGAGTCTTCCACTGCGGGTTTGAATGTGAGCACCAACACACGTTTGGCACCCATCCGTTTGGCGAGCTGATATGTGGCGAAGGTCTTGCCGAAACGCATCTTGGCATTCCAAAGGTAGTGGCTGGGACGGTTAGGTTCCTCTATGTCCATCTTGGCGAAGTAGTCGGCGGTTTGTTTTACTGCCTGTTCCTGTTCGTCGCGCATCTTGTAGTCAAGGTCACGATCCGTCTTCACCTGTGTGTCGCGGTGGCGCACGGCTACGTAGGCCGCTTGTGCTTCGCGTAGCGAGCAACGGCACCACTCACCGATGAGTTCCTTGCCCATGCGGCGCAGGCATTCGTGCAGGTCGTGGTCGCTGAAACTCTCGCCGCTGCCGTCGGCATAGAAGGCATTGTCGTGCCACAACAGGTGGTAGGTCTTGTGTGGCTCGGTGATGGGGTGTTGTTCATCAATGCGTTTCCGCACATCGGCGCGGGTGGTCTGTCCTATCTTTATCCATCCTGGGAAGGATGTGTCGTCGTACATGTAAATCTGCGGTATTGTCCGCCGCTCGTTAGGAAGTATCTGGTCTATCGTCTGCATAATATGTCAGTTTGTTCGTTTACGTTTTTATAAGCGAACGTCCTTATGCAGAAATAGTTAGGAGAGGTATTTAGTAGTACAAAAAACTATGGACAGCGTCGTGAATGACAATTACCGTTTCTCCGCGAACATCAACAGTAATCTCATACGCGAAGTGGAAATCCTCGCAGATGAATTCCTGCCATTCCTTTTCGATCCATTCCTGTTTTAGTCTGGCCTTGGGGAATATGGTCGCATAATCAACAAGCGATTCCAATCCGTCATAGAGACGATCCTTTTTGCGTTCCACGATTTCATAACTCAAAGTGTGCCAATGCTTCAAGATGGCAGCATCATAGAAAGAATCTATTGCCTGATGCACTCGTTCTTCAACAATAATCTTCATGCCTCAGGATGATAGAACTTGTAAATCTTCTCTGTCAGCCGACGACGAGACTCTTCAAGCGGCATGCACCGCGCTATTTCTTCGTCAGAGATTACCCGATATGTTGTTTTTGAAGCAACACCATATTCTGCTACCGGTTCTGAGGCCATCGAAGTTTTAGATTCTTCTGTGGAGTAATCTTTTGCCATGTCATGGGTGTTTTTACAGTGCAAAAATACACATCTTTCTTAAACCATGCCAGTTTTCTCCTAAAATTTCAAAGAACGTTCTGTTTGTGTTTTATAATATCATTCCATTGGGCGAATCATGCTCTCAATAAAAGCAATTTCGTCCTTGTCCAAGTCGTATTTCTTGTATAGCATCTCGTCTGTCCATGGGTGGGAGAAGTCTTGCATTGGGACGAATCTGAAAACATCTTTGTTTATCATTATTGATGTCATTGCTTGTAGCATCATAAATCTACAAAAATTGGTTTTTAAATATGAAACCAAATTGTCGGCTTCTTTTTTGTTGCTAAATTTGCCAATGCAGATGTAGGTTTCTGCACATATCTCGCCAGCATTCATTACTTTCATGGTGCTTGGAATAATCTGATACTTTCCATCAGACATTGGCTTGTTTCCCCCAGACATAGCACGAGTAAGAATTACATTATATTTGTCGATAGCATCAATGTTTTTCAATACATCTGAACGTTTAACATAGCCAACTCCTTCACTATTTATTAATGCAATACTGTCAAGGGAAGGTTTACTTTCTCCTCGAATAAATGTCCTAAATCCGAACGGGTTAGATGGAAGAACTATTGAACTCAATGATGTAAATAGTCCAAGTTTGTGAATTATGTTTATTGCTTCATTGGAACGAACGAATACTGGGTATTCATTAAGACAACGTTGTGTTTCGGACTTTATTTCTTTTGCAATATTGACCACAGTGCATTTGCCATGGTATTCCCGGTTCCATAGAAAATAACTAACTCCACCACCGATAATTACTGCTGGAAAACAATCTTGGGAATCTGCATAATCTACAATCTTTTCTATTCTGTTGTCATTAAGCATTTCTTCACGATATGTATCTAATCCTCTTCCTCCAGCAAACCAACGAGAGGGTGTAATCATTATTAGAAAACGTGGTTTCAGTTTTTTTGCCTGTTGAACAAAATGTTGATAGATTGGCATCGCACTCGCGCTGTTGCCACCATCACTCATTTGATATGGCGGGTTACCTATGATTACGTCAAATTGCATGTCTCTCTTGAATATTTCTTTGATTGATTTATGAATAAAAGGATAAGCATAGGACTCGATGGTTTCTACGCGGTCATATTGGGCACGGTTGGCACCACAATGCTTACACTTGCCGTTCTCCCAAGTGTGTTGGCAGCGCATGTAGCGCAGGTTGCCTTGCGCATCATCGAAACAGGTTGCCACACTATACTCGCCATTGGCCTGTTTGGTGCAATAGAGTGTGCGACGACTCATCTCAGCAGTGAGGTCGGTGCAGGCAATGCCGAAGACCTGCTGGGTCATAATATGGTCGATGCGCTGTTGCAAGTCGGGAATCTGCTCTTCTAGCCCTGCCAACAGCCGTTTGGCAATCTCGCGCAGGAAGACTCCGCTCTTGCTGCATGGGTCGAGGAAGCGCGTCTTGCTGGAACGGAACAACTCCTGTGGCAGCAGATCGAGCATTCGGTTAGCCAACTCGGGTGAGGTGAAGACCTCATCGCTGCTTAAATTGGCCAAGCAATTGAGGATGTCGGGGCTATACGTGTTCTTCATATCGGTAAAGTTGGGTGTAATGCAATGGTGGATAGGTACGCACTGGCTCGTCGAAACTTTGCACCTCGCCCTGTTCGTCGAAGAGGCTGTATTGGTGGCTTTGTGTGACGAGGAAATCAAACTGGAAGTCGCGCCGCGAGAACTGCATGCTGCCCGCGATGGGTGTCCACTCGCAGAAAGTGATGGGCTTGTCCTCGGCAGTGCGATAGGTCAGTGCGTCGCCGCAGACGATATTCTTTTGCAGCATATATCTGAGGCTTTCTTCATAACCGTTTGTACAGCCCTTTTTGCCAATTTGGTCAAGCATTTCGGCAAACAACCGTTCACGACAAGCCTCGGCATTGTCGGGCAGGATGTCAATGCCATAGCAGGAGCCTACGGCAATCAGGCTCTTGAACTCCCATTCCGTTTGGGATTTAATGTCTTGCAATAGGGAAAGTTTGCGGCGCAGAATCTCGATGAGGAAATTCCCGTCGCCACAGGCAGGCTCAAGAAAGCGGCTGTCGAGCCGAAACGACTCGTCGCGTACCAAGTCCAGCATGGCGTTCACCTCACGCGGATTGGTGAATACCTCGCCATGGTCAGCCACCCTTTGGCGGCTTTTGATTTGTTTTGTGTTTTCGTTTTGTACGGGCATAAGAAAATCGTGGAACTTTGCTTATGCTCACTTGGGTGTTCCACGACCCGTACAATCAATAAGTAAAGCCCACGATTACTCGTAGGCGTTTACCGCTATACTCGATTGTACTTGTTTGTGGAACTTAAAGTGAGCAAGTGAGAGCGAAAACGCTTTTATAATATGTGATTATGTTCTATTCTATTCTGTTGGTTTCTATTGCTTTGATAATAAAGATTTAATACTAGTTTTTTGTAGTCTGTAAATCAAACATTCTAGTAGTTTCATACCCGATCTCCATCCTGACTACCGTAATACTTGATATTATCCAAACCTGAAGTTTTTCTTTCTATTCTATTGATAACAGTATCAAGTGAATCAACAGCACTTTCAATAGTTGACTCTTTTCCTTTTCCTTTGACTATAAGAATAATCCCAACAATAATACAAATGACAAAAAGTATGAACATAACATAACATGGTATGTAATTTATAATCGCTTCTTTTTTGTCAAAGACAATGGTAATAAATGTTACCAACAATGTTATAGCCGTTGAAAAACATGCACTTGACCATGTATAATAAGCATTATTTACGCTTCGTAATTTTTGATATGATGCTTTAATATCGTCCCAATCAGAATCTGAAACAATAATTCCTTTTTCCTCTTTAGGGGATCTAACGGTGTAATGTACTGTAATGTCACTGCTGTCCGCATTCATAACATTCATAGTTTTCTTGGAGCGATTATGATTGCTTTGGGCAGGCTGGTGCTTTTCCTTTTTCTTATTCCTCTTGTTTGGCATTATTGTCTGTCGTTTTAGGTTTTGGGCTAATGCCAAATTTGAATGAATTGAGAAAATGGATGTGTCCACAATTGTTACACATGACAGCAATTACTGGAATCGCCGCCATATTTTCATTATTTTCGGTTGGAGCCTCCATAATCGCCCAAACTTTATCAATCACAGACCAATCATCCGAACCGCACACATCACATGCAGAACGGTCGTTCTTGTATTGACGTAGTTTTTCTAATACTCTGTTTTTTTGTTCTTCTGAAATATTCATATCTTTTACTAATCTATAATTCGTATTTAGGTTATTATGTGTTTTGCAACAATAAAACGTTTACACCCCATAGTTATTATATGAATACCATAGTGGTACATACTTAATTGTTTCCATGTAACTGATAACGACCTCCAACGTTGTTTTCAACAATCTTAACTATATTACTCTGTTCTCCAAGAATCATGCAACAATGATGAATGCCCAGCACTAAATCTTGAATTGACTGATCGGTCTCCAAATCATTAATTACCAAACCCGCTTCCCTGCACCTAGTCCTATCAATGTGGCGACTATGTGTCTTGCTATGTTCATTTGTGCCAAATACTTTTTTGATATTATTTTTGGCTTTATTATCAAGTCCTTTGTTAGATAATATTTTTTCAGTTAACTCTTCAGATAACTTATCGGCTTGCTCACACAACGTGATAAATGTTGGGTTTAATTGAGAAATGATTGTCTGCCACAAACCAAGACTGGCAGGATGTTTTTCTACATCTTCTATTGCTTTTTTAAATTCTCGTAGAACAGCTTGGCATTGTACTCCGTTTAATATTGGATCGAAAGGTCCTATGCACGACTGTCTTCCCATAATTATTGACTTGCAAGCTACTGATATTAACGACGCAGCAGACATAGCCATTTGAGGTACAATAGCTCTGATATTATTATCAAAATATGAGTTCAAATAATAGATTATTTGTTCGGTGGCTGCGAGATTTCCACCGGGAGAGTGCAAAATCAAGTCCAATCCTTTTTTTTTATCTAACCCATGCACATTTTCCATAAAAGCGTTTATATCCTTGTCGTTGATCTCAACATCTGGGTTTTTTGGTTTGTGCATGAAAGCGGAAAAATATAAAATAGTGTTCCTTCCTGTTTTTTCGGAAAGACTTTGTATATATTCCGTTTTTTTCTCTGACAAATATATTACACCACCATTGGGATTGTCTGGCGTTATCTGTTTTTGGGATTCATTCAGTAAAGTATTCCAACTATACATAAGATTATAATGCTTTTATAGAATTAATGGTTCCAGATACGGTCACACAATTATCGTCATACACCGAATACTGTTTGAAGAATCCATTTTGAGTCTTCCATTTTGTATTGATATATTGAGAAGGGGAAAAATCCTTCATTATCTTATCGTATGCCTCTTTGTAGATTTGCGAATTATCCTTTGGATTCATAATAAGTATACTTGTTCTTTGTTCAACTTCTGCTGCAAAAATACAATTTTTTCTAATTAAGCTTATATTTTTCAAGAGGTCCCTCACATTTCCCTCCCAACAAACCACACGAACCCTTCAATAAGATTTATTCCTCTATTTCCTTCACTTCAGCATCATCGGCAGGGAGAAGATAGTCGGAAGCCTTTTCGGGGGAGATAACACTATGTCCGATTTGTCTTTCAATGTCTTTTCGTGCAAGTTTGGCAGCGTTGCCACCGCTTTGTGCGACTTGCTTGTTTTCGGCCATCGTCTTGGGATTGCGGTGGCGTGAAATCTCGGTGGTGGCAGCTTCGGCAAGCGTATTCAAGGCCAGTTCCAAAGTGGTCATGTTGTCGCGAAGGTTTTCCTTGGTCAAGCCTTTATAAGTTTTGTACTGCCCAGTGGTCATGCCGCTCCAAGCCTTGGTGAGGATGTTGGTCAGCATGGCATAGTCTTTTTGCTCGGTCACGCCCGAGCGTTTCCATTCGTTGGTGAGTTCGTTGCGCGTACGGATGGACTTCATGCGGTTTTCAATCCATTTGTCGGAATAACCTTGTCGGCGGTAGTCCTCAACGGCCATTTGGAAAGTCAACTCAGGATCAATCATCTGGTCGATGCGTTGCTTTCCTATCTCGGCAAGCCATTGTTTCAAAGGCTCAGCCTTTTTGGAAGGGATGGATTGTATGACACGGAAAACACCTTCCAATGTGGCGGCTTGAGTCATGCGGTATTTTCCGTCGGGGGCCAACATTCGAACAGGGGGACAAATTGTCCCCCACTTGGATTTTAATTCCGGGTCGCGTTTAAGCATTTTCTTTATGTAATCTCGGGGATTGACTGTCCCCGTCAGGACTTGCACAATATCCGATATCGAGAAATAGTATTCCTGTTCTTCCTCGTTCCAGACAATGCGGACATTGATACCCTCAAACACTTGAATTATAGACTCATTGCTCATGGTGTTCCTGTTGGTTTTAACGATGCAAATCTACAAAAACTTTCGGCAAATTCAAACTTTTTTGCCGATAACAAAACGTATTTATTCCATCACCCTCCCAATAAACCTCACAAACCCCTCAATATTCCCATACACACTAGCCTGCTCCAACGCTGCCATGTATTCCTGTCGGCGTTCCACGGGAATCACTACCCAGGGGTAGCCCGCCGTTACCAATTGGCTGTTCATCACGAAACGGGCCGTGCGACCGTTGCCGTCCATGTATGGGTGGATATAGACAAAGAAGAAATGCCCTAAAATGGCACGCACCAGCGCATTTTCCTCCTCGGTCATCAAGTCCGACAAGGCACTCATCGCGTCCAATATGGCGTCAGGATTCAATGGCGTGTGCATGGAATTCCGGATATATACCTGATGTCTGCGGTATCCAATCAAATCAGTTGCCTTCACGATGCCCGCCCTGACGCACGGCTCAAACAGCTGGAAGTGCCAGTCTTGGTGCCCTTTCACATACAACTGCGCAGGTGCCTTGCCCGAAAAACAGTCTTTCACGCCTTGCTTCAACAATTCGTATGCTTGATAATACCCACGGGCAGCCAACGCATTCCTGCGTTCCTTGTCTTCCTCATCTTTCTCAGGATTCCAATTGCCACGCTGCACACGCTCTAATAAGCCCTCCGTAATCTTATAGCCCTCAATCGACAAAGAGTTATAGCTGTCCTTTACATACGTCGCATCCATCATCGCCAGCACCGTTGCCGCATCTTGTTGCATCGGCTGGACTTGCAATGTGTCTATTACCACATTCCGCATCTGCATCCACATCAAGCGGATACGCGAGGCGTAAGGCGATTCCGCGAATGTCACTATCCGCACATTCTCCTCAAACGGATTCTCTTCCGTCACAGTATGCCCCACTTGGCGCATCATCCGCAACAACTCATCAGCCATCTCCTCGCGTCCGATGGAGCGCAACGCACCTGCCACGCGACCTGCCCGGGTGGTATGTCCCCCGTCGATGGCCGCCAAGACGATGGGCGAGACATCACGCAAGCTGGCAAGACAAGTCCTTGCCTCCAACGCATCACGCCGATAATAATCCGGTCCCACCATCAACAAGGCATATTCCATCGGATACAACCGCACACCATAACGCGATTCCTGTATCATCTCTGGCGGCAGGCTGGCCTTGATGTCCACAAGCGAAGTCCCGAAGGGCAGTTGCAGGATGTTGTTTGTTCCGTTCTCGCAGCGCACAATCAATTGTTTGGGAATTACCGTCTTCCCGCTGTGGAAATAGAGTGACAGCTCCGGTGACAAGCACCAAGCCCTGTTGAATCTCTTGTCTAAATATGCAGTGATGAAGTGCCAGTACGACACATACCACACCGTTGAATCGCCCTCGCTCCCTGGCGATGACGGGATATACCATCCCTTCATGACCATCTGAAGATATCCGCTGTTCACCAATCGCTCTGTATGTGTCCGACCCAATGTGTCCGCTCCTTGAATCACCAGATTGTCACCGTGGGCATCCTGATACGCCTTCAACACTGCCAATGACTCCGCCAATTTTTCTTGTATTGTTGCCATATTAGTATATTTTGCACCGCTGTTATTAGTTTATTTTGCTTTACTAACATTAGTATATTTTGTATTGCTAACATTAGTTTCTGACGCTGCATCTATTTCAACAAAATAATTACCAAAGAAGAAATAAAAAACACTATGCATTTTATTGCAAAGTCTTTCTAATCGCGCTTGTTTTTATTAGTTTATTTTGCTTCGCTGTTATTAGTTTTTGCCGCTAGGCTTCGATTGGTTTCAATGCCTTTTTTTGCAATCACCACCGCCACAACCGCCGTGGAACCGCCCAGCTTCAGCAGCATGATGTTGATGATGATGGCAAACAAGGAACCAGCCATACTCACAAAAAACTCCGATGAGCCGTTGGCGATGATGGTCAGCATCTGATTGACCGAGATACGGCCTTTGGTGAGTTTTAGCCGTCGATGACGGAGTACACGGCAGAGAAGCCCATGCCGACCATCGCAGGCAATGTACACTTGAAAAACAGCTTCAAAATGGGTGCCGATCTGTAGGCTTGCTCGTTCATGGTTTAGTTTGCGGAATTGATTTTTGTTCCTTCTCTGACAAACCCCGCGCCCTTTGCAATAATAACCTCGCCAACTTTCAGCCCATCGGTCACTATATACGACTTGCCATCGGTGGCGGATTCCACCTGAATCATGCTGGCAACAGCCTTGCCATCAACCACTTTCACCACATAGACTTTATCCTGAATGTCGTAGGTGGCCTCTTGTGGAATGACAATGGCGTTATGAAGCGAGGTCGGTAAAATGACCTTGCCAGTGCCGCCGCTAAGCAACATCCCACTGGGGTTGTCGAAGCGAGCGCAAACCGAGATGGCGCCTGTGCGCTCGTCCACCACACCGCTGATGCTCTCCACATCCACGTGCAACATGGCACCATCACGGTTTCTTTTGAGCAAGAGAAACACAAATTGTTAGCTGACACGGTTTTCGTAGTCCCGGAAGGGGCCCAGTTCAAAGTGGTTTCTTCTTCTCGCAATATGAGGATGGAAGTCCTTGTCTTCGATGAGCCGTTGATGAATGTGGTATATGCCCTGCTCGGGGCGGAGGCTGATTTCGGTTCGTTGGAGATGGCGTTTTGGTCCAACAAAATGATAGACGAGCCTTTCAACCGAATGCTTGCCGCTGACTATGATTTGCTTAGAAAGGCCATCGAACAGCCTGAACTTGTCGCTCGAAACAAGATGATTACGGCTTTGTTGGTGCATCTGTTGCTGAGCCTTTACAACGCCTCCGACAACATCGAAAAACCCCTGCAAAGCGACAACAGCAAGCGTTCTCGTCAACTCCTGAACCATTTCTTTGAGTTGGTCAGCGAAAACACCCTTTTGGGGCAACGCGGTATCTCATTTTATGCCGAAAAACTTTGCGTTTCAGAGCGTTATCTTTTCAAGGTTTGCAAAAAGGAAACGGGCAAAACGCCCAAAGACCTCATCAACGAGTTCCTGGTTGGCCAAATCAAGAACGCCCTGCTGACTACCGAGATGACCCACCAACAGATTGCCGACCAGTTCAATTTCCCCGACCAGTCAGCTTTCGGGCAGTTCTTCAAGCGACAAGAGGGGATGTCGCCGTCGGAGTTTAGGCAGAGGTACAGATAATTGATCATCCTTTATTACGTCAAAAAACACATTCTATGACTCAAAGAATTGCTATCCCTTCAAACGAAGGCATGTTGTGGCCTCATTTTGGCAAGGCCCCGCAAGTGACGTTTTTAATGTTGAAGACGGCCAGATAAAAGATTCCACTGTGCTTCAAGCACCTGAACATCAACATGGAGCCATGCCGCGATTTCTCGCCGAGCAACTATTGGATGCCTTGATCAGAAGCGCCAATTCCTGGCAGGAGCCGAGTGTCAATTGGATGGAGAAATGGGGAACCATCGTCAGCGTCATCCAAGCGAACAAAATGGAAATCGAAGGCTTCGAAGCCGACCTTCCCTTGCTGAACGAAGCCGCCCGAAACAACCAAGCCGTGCACCACAGCCGCCGTTACAATGAGGTCTATCACCCGCATTACCGCATTGTCGAGCGCAGCATTTTTGAAATAGAACTTAAACCATCCTTAAAAAAGTATCAAATCCAATTATCAAATCTCAATTTATTATGAAACAGCCTATTAAAGTTACCGAAGCCATTTTCCCAATGCCCGTTTTGCTCGTGGCCACCTACAACGAAGACGGCACTATTGATGTAATGAACGCCGCGTGGGGCACCATGCTCGACCGCGACCGCGTGGCCCTCAACCTGACCGAGACCCACAAGACCGTGGAGAACATCAAACAGCGCAAGGGCTTTGTTGTCCATATCGCCGACGCAGCCCATGTGGTGGAAGCCGACTATTTCGGCGTCGTTTCGGGCAAGACCGAAAAGGACAAGTTCGCCAAGAGTGGTCTCACTGCGACCAAATCCTCGTTGGTGGACGCTCCCATCATCAACGAGCTGCCTATCGCCATGGAGTGCGAGTTCATCGAATACCAAAGCGACGACACGGGTCTTGGTGTCATCGGTAAGGTGCTGCAGACCTCCGTCGAGGCCGACAAGATAAAGGACGGCAAAGTGGACATAGAAGCCCTGCAAGCCATTACTTTTGATCCCTACACCCACGGCTATTATCAAGTCTCGAAGCGCGTTGGTGAAGCCTTCAAGGATGGCTTGAAATTGAAGTAATCACAACACCATGCGTAAAATCCTAATTGTTTTAGCCTTTATGATCCTTTCAGCATTGCCAACACTAGCACAAATCGACCTCCACAGCCACGCCATCACTAATGGCTACATCGATTACATCAAGGCCAACGGTGCCGAGATGGACGAAGGTTTTCCAATTCCCGCTTGGGATGCGGAACAGCATATCGCCTTTATGGACAAGGCGGGCATCCAAACCACTGTGTTGACCATGCCCGCCCCTCAGCCTTGGTTTGGCGATGCGGAGGCTTCGGCGGCGGTGTGCCGTAGTTATAACGAGGAGTGTGCTGCACTGAAGGCGCGCTATCCTGGACGTTTCCTATTTTGTGCCGCGCTGCCCCTACCCGATGTGCCACACGCATTGGAGGAAGCTCGCTTTGCCTTGGAGGTCTTGGGCGCCGATGGCATTAAACTAGCCACCAACAGCTACGGCCAATACCTCGGCGACCCTGCTTTGGACACGCTGATGGCTTATCTCGACCAACAGAAGGCCGTCATCATCCTGCACCCGCATAAACCTTCTGCGGTCAATGCGCAGCTGATTGCCGACGTGCCGTTGGCCAGTTATGAATACTTGGCCGAGACCACGCGCACGGTACTCAACATGGTAGCACATGATGTGTTGCTGAAAGTCGTTGTGCCGCATTGCGGTTCATTCCTGCCCAATGCTTTGCCCCGTTTCCGCTCCCTCCTGCCCGTGATGGTGAAACAAGGCATGATGCAACCTGTGGATGTCGATGCTAACTTGTCACGCCTCTATTACGACCTTGCCGGAGCACCCACCGACGAAGTCCTTGATGCATTGCTGACCATCACCACACCCGACCACATCCTCTATGGCAGCGACTATCCTTATGTGGCCGAGCCCGTACTCATCAACGGAAAGCAGGCCTTAGAGAGCCGCCTTGCTTCGCACGGATTGAATCCGAAAGATATCTTCACCGACAATGCCCGACGCCTTTTTGGCGAGAACCTACCATTGAGACAGTATGGCGAAAAGCTCGTCCGCCTCGCCGAAATTGAAGTGGTGCCTGAGTTTTTGGAGGAATATATGGCCTTTGCCAAGGAAGTCGGAGAGACCTCAGTGAAAGTGGAACCTGGCGTGCTGACCCTATTCTCGATGCAAACCAAGGAAGACCCTTGCAAGATTTACATCCTGGAAATTTACGCCGACCAAGAGGCCTACCAAAGCCATATCCAGACCGCCCATTTCAAGAAATACAAGGAAGGCACGGCCCAAATGGTGAAAAGACTAAAACTGATTGATGTCAAGCCGTTGGCGGGGATGGTACGGTGATTTGTAGATTTTTTTTATTTTTGCAACCATGATTACAATGTAGATGAGCAAAACGAGTTTAATAAAAGGCAAGAAAATTGGCAGTCAGCAGTCAGCCATCAGCAGTCAGTCATGGTGCAACCAAGCTGATAGCTGACGGCTGATAGCTTACAGCTAAGAAGTTTATTAATGCAGTAGTTATTTATCAAAACAATGAAGAAAATTGCAATAACCCTTTTGTGCGCTTTGGCCTTTGCCGCCTGCACCAATAACCAACCTGAAGACAACAAAAACAATCAAAACGACACGAATATGGAAAACACAGCAAAAGTTTATTTGACTCGCGAAATCAGCCCTGAAGCTTTGGTAAAGATTTACAAGGCTTTGGGCGTGGAAGCCAAAGGCCGCGTGGCCGTGAAAATCTCGACAGGGGAGGGAAGTAACCCCAATTACCTGAAGCCCGAACTCATCAAAGAACTCGTTCACGAAGTTGATGGCACTATCGTGGAGTGCAACACCGCCTACGGCAATGGTCCTGGCGACGAAAAGGACGAGCGCAACAACTCGGCCGTCCACTGGGAAGTCATCCGCAGGCACGGTTTCACCGACTACTTCCCCGTTGATATCATGGACGAGTACGACGAAATCCGCATCCCCGTGAAAGACCAGAGGCACATCAAATACGACATCGTGGGTGGCCATATCGCCAACTACGACTTCATGATTGCCCTCAACCACTTCAAGGGTCACCCGATGGGTGGCTACGGCGGCGCGCTGAAGAACTTGAGCATCGGCTGTGCCAGCAGCAACGGTAAGGCTTATATCCACTCCTCGGGAAAGATGGAGAAACTCGATATGGCCAAGCTTTGGACTCCCGAGTACATCGGCGATCAGGACGGCTTCCTTGAGAGCATGGCGGCAGCAGCCCAAGCAGTGACGAACTATTTCCAAAAGAGACAGGGCATCATTTACATCAACGTGATGAACAACATGAGCATCGACTGTGACTGCGTCGACCATCCTGCTCCTGTGAAGCTTGAAGACTACGGCATCCTCGCCAGCACCGACCCCGTCGCCCTCGACCAAGCCTGCGTCGACATCATCAACAACCAGCAGGTGACCGCCACCAACGACCCCACCGACTTGCTCAGTCGCATCGACAAGCAACACGGTACCCACACCATCGAGCACGCTGAAGCCATCGGACTGGGAACCAGGAAATATACCATTGTCAGCATTGATTGATTTGCGACAATCGTGGTCCCGTCTTTGTTTTAATTGAAAAAGGATAATATTATGGAAAACCCAAAGATTATTATTACCATCAATCGTGAAAGTGGAAGTGGAGGTGGCGAAATTGCCCGTCTGCTGGGAGAGAAGTTGGGGTTAAAGGTTTACGGTCGTGCCATGTTGCAAAGCATTGCTGAAAAATTCGACATGACTATAGAAAATATGGATCGCGTCAAAGCCCAGCATACCAATTGGTGGAGCGAATTTTGCCGTTTCTTTCGCCAATTTGATGCCTGTAGCTATCCTGTTGCAGCATCACCAGAGGTCACGCCATTGACCCTGTATTATGCTGAGGCTCGCCTGCTGCGTGAGTTGGCCGAACAGGAGAGTTGTATCATCGTGGGTCGTGCCGGTTTCCACATCTTCCGCGACAATCCCAATGCGTTGCATCTGCTCATCATGGCCGACCGTGACGCACGTATCGCCCGCATCGCCGCCAAGCAAAATCTCAGCCCCGAAGAAGCTGCCAAGGTGATTGACGAAACCGACAAGGCACGGGACACTTTCGTTAAGGACGTTGCCGAAACCTCGCGCTACGATGCCCGCAACTATGACTTCGTCCTTAACGTCACCAACATGCCCACCGACGCGGTGGCACAGTTCCTCGCCGACAATATTAGGAAGAAGTATCCTTTCTTGGCGAAATAGACTTAGGTTGCAGGCTCCGCCTATATTCGCTGGGTGACTGCCTGAGGTGCTTGGTACAGTAGCGACTGAAATAACTCAATGAGGTGAAGTTCATGCGGTCGGCTATTTGGGTGAGCGAGAGGCGCTCGTCATCCAAAAAGCCTTTCAGGATGGGCACAGTAGCACGGTTGATATAACTGCTGACGCTGTGGCCCGTCACACGTTTGACTGTGGCGGAAAGGTACTTCGGCGATACATTCAGCCGATTGGCGTAGTAGCTCACCTCTCGCTCGGTGCGACTGATGCCCGTGTCAAGTAGTTGCATCAATTGCTTGACAATATAGGCTGTGCGGTCGCTGTGGCTGTCGGTGGCCTCCCGTTGGGCGTGAGGCTCGAATATGTCATACATCATCGTTAGGCAGAGACTCCCAATCAATTCACGGTAAAACAGCAGATGGCGGTCGCTGAGGCGATCACGGAGACGGTGGAAGTCGGCAAGCAAGATAGCAGCCTGCTCGTCGGTGAGTTTGATGATAGGGTCTTGGTTGAGCGAGATGCTTCCTCCGATGCTGTAGTTATTCGAAGGCAGAAGGTTTTTGCGGAAAACCACTCTACCTTCATTCCTGAAGCGGCGACAAGGCTCTTTGCGCGACTCGGATTTGGCATCACCACCAAATCGTTTTTTTCAATTTGGTAACATTTTTCGTTGAACACAAAACTACCTTCACCAGCAGTGCAAATAAGATGCATACAAGTGTGGCTCAATCTGGGGTCATTCATCTCGAGGAAATCCGTAGCGTACTGAAAATCAATCTTCATGGCGCAAAAATACACTTTATTTCTCTCAATAGCGCAAAAAAGTTGGATTTTGTGAAAATAATAATGCTTTTTGTGAAACTAATAACCCATTAAGTCGCTGTATTTTTGCATCGTAATTCAAAACCTGACAACGATGCAAGAACAAAGAGTTGACCCCAGGCTGACCACAGCCGAAGAACACGCTGAAGGTGTGCGCCAAGCACAAGTCCTTTTCAAACTGAACCACACTATGCCTTACACCGACGAGTACAATGCCCTCGTGCGGGAGCTCTTCGGCGACAACCTCGGCGAAGGCGGCTGGGTGATGCCTGGCCTTACGGGCGTTTGCTTCGACCGTGTCCACATCGGGAAGAACGTGATGATCATGAACAACTGCCTGATGATGGCCCGTGGCGGCATCACCATCGACGATGGCGCGATGATTGCCGCCAATGCGCAACTCATCTCCAACAACCACGACCTCTACGACCGCCAAATTCTGCTTTGCAAGCCCGTCCACATCTGCGAAAACGTTTGGATTGGTGCAGGCGCCACCATCTTGCCCGGCGTGACCATTGGTAAGAACGCTGTCGTGGCTGCAGGTGCGGTGGTGACTAAGGATGTGGCACCCAATACCATCGTGGGCGGAAATCCAGCAAAATTCATTAAATACATTGTAGAACTATGAAAAGAATCATTACCGCAGTCATGGCACTCCTCATGGTCTCCAGCTGCAATGCACAAAACAAACAAGAAGTCAAATCATCAAATAAGAACAACATGAGCAAATCCATCGTCATTTTCTTCTCCCATGCGGGCGACAACTACAGCGTGGGCAACATCGAGGTCGGCAACACCAAGATCGTGGCCGAC
>CAJOIF010000044.1 GCA_905234765.1 uncultured Bacteroidales bacterium | reverse complement strand
AGATAAATTCAAATCCGTTTCACTTCAGAATCTCTGCAATCAACTGATTTTACTAGTATTTCAAAGAACTATATCGATTTTTTAGTGGACAGCAATGATGTTTTTCATAAAAAACAATCGAATAGGCCCAGCAAAACCAAGGATTTATGCAGTTCAAAGATGTCATAGGACAATCCGCCGTCAAACAAAGGCTCATCCAAAGTGTGCGGGAAAACCATGTCTCCCACGCCCAACTCTTTTTGGGCCCTGCCGGAAGCGGCAAACTGCCCTTGGCCATGGCCTATGCGCAATACATCCTCTGCCCGAACCGCACCGAAACTGACAGCTGCGGCGTGTGCCCCACCTGTCAGAAGATACAGAAGCTGGCGCACCCCGACCTACATTTCGTGGTGCCGACCAACACCACCAAAAGTGTCAAAAGCAACCCCGAGTCGGACTTGTTCATGGAGGAATGGCGTGAGTTCACCCTGAAAAACGACGGCTATTTCAACGACACCGACTGGTATGCCTTCCTCGACATCGAGAACAAGCAGGGTTATATGTCGGTGCGTGATGCGGCCTCTCTGCTGCGGAAGCTGAGCATGAAGTCCTACGAAGGCGAGTACAAAATCGCCATCATCTGGATGGCGGAGAAGATGCGCCCCGATACGGCCAACAAGTTGCTGAAACTCCTTGAGGAACCGCCAGAGAAGACGGTATTCCTGCTCATCGCTGAGGATGCCGAGGAGCTGTTGGCCACCATTAAATCGAGGACGGCATTGGTGAAGATTCCCGCCATTGACTTGGCGTCCGTTGAAGCAGCGCTGAAGGAACGCCTCGGCTGCGACCCGCAACAAGCCCACGACGCGGCGATGATTTCGGAAGGCAACTGGATTACTGCCTGCCACTCGGTGCAGGATTCGGAAGAGCACAAGTTCTTTTTCACCACCTTCCAACAATGGATGCGCCTCTGTTTCCGTGCGGCCTATTCCGAATTGATTGACTTCTCCGCCAACATCAAGACGCTGGGACGCGAAAGGCAAAAGGAGCTGTTGGACTATGCCTTGCGTATCATCCGTAACTCGCTGCTGTTCAACAACAACCTTGCCGGAATCGTGATGCTACCTGACGACGAAAAGACTTTCAACTCTAAGTTTGCGCCTTTCATCAGCCCCGCCAACCTAGCTCAAATAGCAGAACTCTTTGAGGAAGCCATACGCCAAATTGAGCGCAATGGCAATGCGCAGATCATCTTCACTGACGTAGGTTTTAAGATGGTTGGGTTGCTGAAGAAAAAATAAGTTTAAGGCTTTTGAAGCCATGTCATCCCCACGTCGGATAGTGCGGTGGCATGGGATCTATGGCTTCAATAGCCGACAAATAAGGTCATTGCTTATTGAACCGCCACGCATAGATTCCAAGCCTACGCACAACCTATGTTGGAATGACATGCGAGGCTGGTTGTTACGAACAAAAAAGTATTATTTGATTTCCTCCAGATAGCCCATGTCGCCCTTAATGGGGTTGCCGGCCTCGAAGTAGCGCACATCGTGCAACACCTTGTCGAAGACATAGTTTTGGATGAGCACAAAGTCCTTGCCGCCGTCGATGAGAGCATACATGCGGTCGTGGTCCACGTCGCCATAGTCGCCACTCATGTCAGTAACGCCGTTCAGCACCAATTTCTTGAAGGTCTTCATGTCCTGGGTATTGCCGTCCTTACCGGTCAGCACAACATTATGCACGAAAGGAGAACCCGTGATGGAATCGATGCGTTCCTGCTCCATGGTGTTGGTGAACAAGGCCTCGAAGCGGAGGTCGCTGAACGACGACAGGAAATTGATGACCTTTAGCGTGTCGTATGGCAATTCTTTGTTATCGCAAAGGCGTGTCAGCTTGTACTGATGCTTGCCCATATTGTCGATGCGGAAGCTACCTTCCGGATCTTCGTTGAAGTCTATCTCAACCGACTGGATGTCAACCAACTTTTCGTGGAAGATGGTATGATCGCGCCAATCATCGGGGTTGGCGGTGAAACGCGTGGTGATGAAGCCACGGAAACTGGGGATATAGACGATATAAGCCTTGTCAGCGCCTTCTTTCAGCATAAAGGTGCCGCTGCTGTCCATGGTGGCATCACCCACATAAAACACCTTGGTGCGCTTCTCGTGGTAAAACAATTTGATCTTGTCAAACAAATTGATGCGCGGCACAATCTGATAGATTTCCACCTTGGTGCTCTGCGACGCCAACTGCTTCACAATGTTGTCGTGGCTGGCCACCGAAACGGGCATCTTGATGCGAATCTTATACAAGGTAGTCAGAAGGTAGTTCACCTGCTTGGGGTGTGCCTTATAGGTGCCATTAAGGGTCCAGCCTTGCTCCTGCCGTTCCAGCAGCGACTCGTTTTCCCTACGGTCGGCGAGATAGATCTTCGTGACAGAGGCGGTATCCCACACCTGAAAATCGGAGGCTTCGCCCTGCAAGGTGGAGAGGTAACGGTTATTCCAGATCAAAACGCCGGCGATGACGACCAGCAAGGCTGCTATAATAATGGTGATACGGTTATTCTTCTTCATTTCTGATTACTTTTTACTGTATTTCTTCCTACGGATAAACGCCATGACAAAGCCCAAGGCGATAATGATCGCTATAGGTATCAAAGTGTTGATGACCTGCCATTTGGTTCTCTCCTGGTTGATTTTGGTCACATCCAACAAACGGACTTTCAGCTCGCGCGAGCGGATGTCAATCAAACCTTCTCCGTCAACGAGATAACTCATGGCGTTTTCGATGAACTCCTTGTTGGCGTATGTGTTTTGCGTGTATTGGTCGAAGCCCAAAGGCAAGGGCTTGCGCGTCCTGATGTCGATTTGGTTGCGGATGATGTCGCCATCGGCTACCACAATCATGGCGGTAGGTTTGCTCTCTTCCATGAAGTCGGTGGCTTGGTCGTCGACGATTTCCTGTGGGATGCGGTTGGCATACAACGAGGGGAAACTACCCTTCAGCAGGTAGGCCACATTCTTGCCCTTCGAGTTGAACATACGCTTGTCGGGGGTCTGCCGCAGCATGGCCAGGGTGATGAACACCGGCGTGCCCGAAACCTTGGTGTAGTCCGAGGTCTTAAGCAACGGAATCTGTTCGATGCCGTTCGCCGAGGTGGTGGCATCCACAGAACTGACAAAGTCGGCCTTGATGGCATTCATGTGACGCACCATAGGATGATCCGAAGCCGCCTGCAGCAAGGGGAAATAGTACCAGCGGAAAAACTCCAGCTGCGCTTGTCCCGCCACCTGTCCCGTGCGGATGGGCAGGGCAGCACAAGTCAAGTCGAGGAGCAGGTCACGATTGAGGCGCACACCGTATTTGAACAGCATGTCATCAAGGTTGAGGTCTTGTTCCATGCCGATGGTTGACTCTTGGCTTTGCAGGCTGTCCATGGTGGCATAAACGGGTTCCACCATCCACAGCACCTTTCCGCCGTGCATGATGTACTGGTCGATAAGGAACTTGTCGCGCTCGTCGAAAGGCTGCGTCGGCTTGGCGATGATGATGGCATCGTATCTCGGGAAAGCCTTCACGTCACGGTCCTCGTGCTGGGTGCGGTCAATCAATGCGTCAATCTTTCCTCCAATAGTCACAGAATCCACGTTATAGTTTTGGCCAAAGGTCTGCACGATGTCATACACATCCTTCACCTCCAGCTCGCCATGTCCCTGAACGAAAGCGATGGTGGGCTTCTGCAGGCGTGTCACCTTCTTCACAGCGTCGATAAGGCGGAACTCCAGGTTCTGCATCGAGGCGTTTAAAGCCTCTTCCGAGGACTGTCCCAATTGGTTCTCAAGCAAATCGATAGGGATTTCGGTCTTGTTGCGGTAACTCACCAAGGCACCGGGCCAAATCACCATCTGCTTTGAGGAGCCGTCGCTGTTCTTGACCACCATATCCGTCGGATTCAGACCCGCTTGATAGAGTTGCTTGTAAATGTCGTTACGCTCAGTGGCATCTGCACTCTCCGAGGGGTTAATAAACTCGTAGTCAACATATTTCGTATAGGCACGGAACTCATCCAGCATCTCCTTGGTCTCGCGACGCAGCTTCTTGAAGCCTGCCGGAAAGTCGCCTTCGAGATATACCTTGAAATAGACATAGTCGTTGAGGTCGCCGAGAATCTCCTTCGTCGTGGGCGATAAGGTATAGCGTTTCTCACTCGTCAGGTCGAAACGGGTGAAAACGAACGAGCCAATCACATTGAGCACCAGCACAATCACCACCGTGATAAGGAAGGACACTATATGATTCTTTTTCAAATTCTTACGCTTATTTTCCATCTCTCACCTCCTTACCATTTGCGGCTTGCCAAAACCAGTTTCGTCGCACTGAGGAACAGCGCTATCACACTTAAGAAATACAACACGTCGCGCGTGTCGACCACGCCACGGCTCAGTGAACTGTAATGGGCGTTCATGCCTAGCTGTTGGATGAACAGGTCGACAGGGCCAAACAGCGAAAGCGAATATATGAACTCAAAGCCTATCAACAGGAATCCGCAAAGGAACACCGATATGATGAAGGCCAATATCTGATTGTTAGTCAGCGAGCTGCAAAACACGCCGATGCTTACAAAACTGGCACTCAACAGGAAAAGACCAATATAAGAGCCCCAGATGCCACCGCTATCAAGGTTGCCTTTAGGCAGCCCTAATTGATATACCGAGAAATAATAGATGAATGTAGGTATCAAGGCCAGTAACACCAAAGCCACACCTGCCAAGAACTTAGCCCAGATGATCTGCCAATCCGACAGAGGCTTGGTGACCAACATCTCTATGGTGCCCGTGCGGTTTTCCTCGGCAAAGCTGCGCATTGTCACTGCCGGCACGAGGAAAAGGAACACCCATGGAGCCAGGATGAAAAGGCTGTCGAGGTTAGCATAGCCATAGTTCAGCACGTTGAAATCGCTTTGGAAGACCCAAAGGAGAAACACCACAATCACCATGATGCCTATCAACGAACTAAGAAAGTTGCTGATCTCTTTCTTAAACAAAGCATACATTCGCAGAAAATTTGGTTTGCAAAAATACGAGTTTTTTCCTATTTTTGCATTTTCATTTTAAAAACCGTCCCTTTTGAACGGATACAAATTTTAAAAAACTATGTATCAAATTTTTAAAGACCAACTTGAGAAATCAAAACTCATTCTGACAGGGGTAAAAAGAAACCACCGTTTAGGTCGTGAGGCCGGCGTTGAAGAGAGCGTAATCCAGAAACTGGAAGAAGACTGCAAGCGCTTGGAGGCCCTTTCAGCCGAAATGGATAAGATACACGAAGAGCTTCGCAAGAAGACAGAGGAGGCCCATCGTGCACTAAACACTTTGAAAGACCGGACCCAAACCGTGAAAAAAGCCATCAAAAACAAGTATGACCAAACCTGGTGGACCAAGTTCGGCATCTCAGACAGGAGATAGCATCCTACATTTAAAGTACAAAAGGAACCGCTTCGTTAGAGGCGGTTTTTTTTGTGCGGATGACGACCTTCTTCTCCCCTTTCAATGTGGTGGCAAAGAGATAGGTCTCGTCACCATCGCTGATTTTCATGGCTTTCCTCAGTTCCGCCACCGAAAGCGGGAAGTTGCGCACAGCGATGCTGGCCTTTCCCACATCGGCAAGCAAAGTCTGTTTCAGCTTTTTGTTATAAGGAGCCCAGCCTTCCACCTCGAAGATGCGGCCAGGAAAGTCGGCAACCAGCTGTTCGGAAGTGTACAAATTGCTGTTTTTATGCAACTTGAAAACACCAAAATGCTCGGTTAGAAGTTTATAACATCCCGCTTTCATCACCGCAGGATTGGGTTCATAGAGGTATTTTGAAACGTCATCGGCAAGCTTGCCCAAACAATTCCTTTCCTCTTCCATCGTGAAACGTAACTCAGGCTGTTGCGTCAGCAGATTGACGCACACAAAACGAGGCTCTCCTTGGTGGTCGCGTTCCATGATGACATCCAACTCCTTGCATTCGTTGGCGACGGCCACCACATGCACTTCACTCACATGGCGCAGTTCCTCCAAAGCCCTGCTGATGTCAAGCATCGGAGAGAGTTTCACCATCACCTTTTTTGCCTTTTCAAGTAGCATATCCTGCAAGGCTGCCACGTCAGGTGTACAGTCACTGATAAAGACGGTCTTACGGCCGTTTTCATCCCTTCTTGCCGGGTCGATAAAAATACAATCCTTGGGTTCGCAATGCTTAAGATAGTCTTCCGCTGTTTCGTTCCACACCTTAACATCAGCATTCAACATCTCCAAATTGTGCTTGGCTAAATCACAAAGTTCGGCTTGTCGCTCCACATAGTCGGCTTGATGAAAGTGCCGAGAGATGAAATAGGTGTCAATGCCCAAGCCACCGGTCAAATCGGCAAAAGTCTCACCTGATAGGAGATTGGCCTTGTATTGGGCCGATGCTTCCGAAGAGCATTGCTCAATGGAGAGATGAACAGGGAAAAGCAGGTCTTCGTTTTCGCTCCACGCTGGCACTTTCTTCCTCAGCAACTGCCGTGCTTCAATCTGTCGCAGCGCCAAAGAAACGTCAGTGCCGACGGGCGCCTTCTTTAAGGCGAGCGTCGGCACGTCGGCATTCAGGTTTTCCCTGATGAATTGTTTGGTAATCTCGTTCAATTCCCAATCTTCTTCAGATTCACCACCTCGAGGTCGGTGAGGAAACGCCACTCGCCACGGGGCAGTTTGTATTTGTCGAGACCAGCGAACATCACGCGGTCGAGCTTGGTCACTTCGTAGCCGAGGTGTTCGAAGATACGACGCACGATGCGGTTGCGACCCGAATGGAGTTCTATGCCCACGCTCTTCTTGCTGTCGTCATCCTGATCGTAGGCAATGTTGTCGGCGGCGATGGGGCCGTCGTCCAACTCGATACCTTCAGAAATGCGTAGCATGTCGTTCTTGGTCAAAGGCTTGTCCAAAATGACATGGTAGAGCTTCGGGATTTCGCTGCTCGGATGGGTCAACTTCTTGGCCAGGTCACCATCGTTGGTGAACAGCAACAAGCCAGTGGTCTGCTTATCGAGACGGCCCACAGGATAAACACGCTCGGGACAGGCGTCCTTGACGAGTTCCATCACGGTGTCACGCTCATACGGGTCGTCGGAAGTGGTGATATAGCCTTTGGGCTTGTTGAGCAGGATATAACGGAGCTTCTCGCGGTTGAGGGTCTGGCCTCCGTAAACCACCTTGTCTTCGGTCTTCACCTTATAGCCCATCGTGGTGATTACCTCGTCGTTCACCATCACGCAGCCGGCCCGGCGCGAGCAGATGCCACAGTCGGCCAAATATTTGTTCAAGCGAATCTCGCCCGTAGCTTTCGGGCGGTCATACAGCGGGTCTTTCTCACGGACATAGCCCTTGCGCCCACGACGTGGTGCTTCTTCGTCATCGAAACGGCGACGCGGTCTGTCGTCGAAGCGACGGCTGCCACCACGCGGTCTGTCATCGTCGAAGCGACGACGTGGTCTGTCGTCATCGTCAAATCTACGGCGCGGACGGTCGTCGAAACGGCGTTCGCCACGGGGTTTGTCATCATCGAAACGACGGCGTGTTCTGTCTTCATCGTCAAATCTGCGACGTGGACGGTCGTCGTCATGGAAACGGCGCTCACGCGGTTTGTCATCGTCAAAGCGACGGCGCGGTCTTTCATCATCATTAAAACGACGGCGGGGACGCTCATCGTTGTCGTCAAATCTACGGCGCGGACGATCGTCGAAACGGCGCTCACCTCTCGGCTTGTCGTCGTCAAAGCGACGGCGCGGACGGTCGTCATCGTCAAATCTGCGGCGAGGTCTGTTTTCGTCGTCAAAGCGGCGACGCGGACGCTCGTCGTGTTCATCGTCGAAGCGGCGGCGGGGACGGTCACCAAATTTACGGTCGCCGAACCTGCGGTCGCCACGGTTGTCATCAAATCGGCGTTCACCTCTCGGCTTATCGCCAAAGCTTCTCTCTTCTCTTCCTTCTTCGTCACCGTCACGGTGATAAATCTTGAAGGATCTCCTCTGCTGGAACACTTCAGGTTCGTCAGCAGGCTTTCTGGTGCGCGGACGCTTGCCAGATCTTTCGTTGTCAGTCATTTAATAAGGTATTAATGTATTAATTTCAGTCCGTCTTCACAAACGGGCGGCAAAAGTACGAATAATTTGGGAAACGAGCCCTATTCACTCAAATTATTAATGCAAACTCTCGGAAAAACCCGTTTCAGCTCACCCGTCTTCTTTTCTATCTGTTGTTCAAACTTCTTAAACGCCTCGCTCTCGGGAAACACGGGCTTATGATGCAGCATCTGTTGCAGCTCTGCAGCGGCTTGCATGGCAGGCTTTTCCTTGGGGTCGACGGCGAAATCCACAAAGCGTTCCCAAATATATTGCACGGCCTGGTCGGTAGGATGCACCATGTCTTCCTTGTAGAAACGATAGTCGCGCAATTCGTCCAATAGGATTTCGTAGGCAGGAAAATAATAAGCGTTGACAAAGGCCTTGCAAACCTCATCCACGGCCAATAGCAAAGCCGCTTTGCTCAACTGGTTTTCATGCAGACCGTCCTTCAGATGGCGCAACGGGGATACTGTGAAGATGAACTGCTTGTCGGGATGAGCTTGCAACATTTTGGAAAGGTAATCCACCGACTGCTGCGTGGTAAGGAACTCCCTGTCAAATTGTCGGGCGGGCAACTTGTGGCAGTTGGAGACCACCTGATGCGTTTCCTTATGTCTAAACACCCACGAAGTGCCCAAACTGATAACGACCCTTTTGGACTTCAAAAAATGCGCGCGAGCAGCTTTTAAGTTTCCGTTGACCTGTTCTAAAAGTTCGGTTTCAGAAGCATTCCAAAAGGCCGTATTGTGGTTGAAAGTGCAATATTGCCCCTCGCCCACTGCAATCACATCATCGTGCGTGAAAGGCCTGCCATCGCCCAGCCTTTCCACCGACTGCACGATACTGGCAGGGTTGTAGAGCGCACCAAAGGGATTCACCAAAGCATCGAAGCCCAAGCCACGGCAAAGGCCGCCCACTTCGTCGGCAAAGCAGGAACCTAGGAAGAGCAGGCCGTCGCCGTAATGGATGGTTAGGTCTAGAGGCTTAATATTTAGATTCGTCTGGAGTTGCATAGTTTTTTTCCTCACTCCCGACCCCTCTCCTCGCAGAGAGGGGAGTGGTCTATCCCTGGCTGGTAATTATATGCTCGATTAGTTCGGTTAGATGCTGGATATCACAGTCTTCATTCTTAAGTCTGAACACTTTTATGCCTCTTTCTTCAAATACTGAAGTTCGGAACGCATCGTATTCTTTAACCTCCTCATTATCATGAACCAATCCGTCAATTTCAAGTACCACATTTAGTTCGGCACAAAAGAAATCAGCAATAAAACCATCTATCACCTGTTGTCTCCGCCATTTCAGGTTTTTAATCTGCCTGTTGCGCAACATTTGCCACACTGCATCCTCACTTTCAGTCGGATTTTTGCGGAATTGCCTAGCCAGTTCAAGTTTTTTAGGGTTAATCTTCTGGTTTCGGATTACCCCACTATACCTGGAAGAATCTTTCCCCTCTCCAGTCTGGAGAGGGGCTGAGGCGAGGAAATCAGCCATACTATTTCTATTTGCTAGCCATCAAAAACCTCTCCACTTCGATGCCTGCCATAGCACCCGTGCCGGCGGCCACAATGGCCTGACGGTAGATGCGGTCCTGGCAGTCGCCGCAAGCGAAGATGCCCTCCACATTGGTGGCCGTCGACTTCGGCTTGGTGATGATGTAGCCTTCTTCGTCCATGTCGAGGATGCCCTTGAAAGGCTCTGTGTTAGGTGTGTGACCGATGGCCTCAAAGAAACCATCCACATAGATGGTTCGCTCTTCCTTAGTGTCGCTGTGATACAAAACTGCGCCTTTCAGTTTCTTCATAAAACCCTGCTGCTCGCCAAAGAGTTCTTTGGTTTGGTGTTTCCACAGCACTTCGATGTTGGGCGTATTCAGCACACGATGCTGCATCGCCTTGGAGGCGCGCAACACATCGCGACGGACTATGAGATACACCTTGTTGCAGAGCTTGGCCAGATAGGTGGCATCTTCGCAAGCCGTGTCGCCACCGCCCACAACCGCCACGTCTTTGCCTTTATAGAAGAAGCCATCACAGGTAGCGCAGGCCGACACGCCGCCGCCCTTGAATTCCTCCTCGGTGGGCAGACCCAGATAACGGGCCGCCGCACCCGTGGAGACGATGATGCTATCGGCCAAGAGCTCGCCGTCATATTCCGTTGTCACCTTGAAAGGACGCTGGCTGATATCGATGGCAGTGACCTCGCCTTCGCGGATCTCGGCACCAAAGCGTAATGCTTGTTGACGTATCTCCTCCATCATGTCAGGACCCTTCACGCCATTGGGATAGCCGGGGAAGTTCTCGATTTCCGTGGTTTGGGTGAGCTGTCCGCCAGGTTGCATACCTTCGTAGATGACAGTTTTTACATCGGCGCGGCCGGTATAGATAGCTGCAGTATAGCCCGCAGGACCTGAGCCAATTATCAGACATTCAATATGTTCCATTTTCTTCAGTTTAGAGTTTAGGGTTTAGAGTTTAGAGTTATTTCTTGCAAAGGTAACTTTTTTTTCATTAAGTGAGCCATCGTAAGAAAAACATTCGTATCTTTGCAGCCGCAAAACGCAAGATGATTTGCTTGTCAAATCAAATCGGGGTGTGGTGCAGTTGGCTAGCATTCTTGCATGGGGTGCAAGCGGTCGCCCGTTCGAGTCGGGCCACTCCGACAAAAGAGCAGTTGAGAAATCGACTGCTTTTTTTGTTTTTATATGTCAGAAACGGCACAAAAAAAAGGACACCCTTTCGGATGTCCTTTTTCCTTTTCGATGCATACCATCAATACTCCCAGAGGCTCTGCTCGAAGTTGAGCATTTCACTCTTGATGCGCTCCGATTCGTAGAGGGCGTCAATATTGAAAGCATAGGCATTGATGTAACGGTCATAGACGTTCTCTTCCTTGATGATATAGCTGTCGAAGATACGCTTCTGCAACACTTCATCGAAGGTGCGACGCTGGGCCGAGTTGTTGCGGTTGAAGGCAAAAGCCTTGGCCAGCACGTTACGAGAGTCCTCGTAAGGAATCCAGCAGACCTGCGAGAGACCGCCGTCGTCATCGACGACAATGGGACCCAAGGCGATGATTCGGACCAGGAACTGTGACAATTTCTTGTCGAAGTACCAGTCTTCCTTGATTCTCAAACGGGTCACATTAATCATACGGTCTTTGAAGACAATCTCATTAGGCACTTCTTCACCGTCCTTCCAAATGACCGGCGGATCGCCAATCTTGACGTTTTCCTTTTCAAAGTCGGCCAAGGTCAACGGCGTCACCATGTCGTCGATGTTGTTCTCGACACGGTAAGGGGTGATGTCACCACTCTGAATGCCGTCGTAGATGACCGTGATGAGGTTTCTCCAGTCCTCAGTCGGATTGATCGGATAGTAGAACACTTGATTGATCTTCTGACGGAAGTCGATTTCCCTAATCACCGTCTTCTTCCACATGATGTTGGATTCATCAATCTCCTGAAGCGGCGAAGGGGCCTTTTCGTTCATGATTTCCTGCTGACCGGAGGTGATGCTATTCTTCGGGGGCTTGATATCGGTCGTCTGGGCGTTGAGGCTCAGGCTGCCGAAGAGCACCGCAAGGGCCAACATTGAAACAAGTGTCTTTTTCATCTTATAAAGGTTTTAATATTCTTCTATTACTTGATTTCAACACCGATAGGCGTTTCAAGGGTCTTGACCTTACCATCGTTACCCTTCACCTGGATGGCGGTGAACACGAACATGTCACCCACGTTGGATTGGCTGATGGCATTCCTGATTTCATCGGTGAATGAGCCGCTGCTGGCCTTGGCTTCCTTGGTCGTACCGCTCTTGGTCTTGTAACGGAACGTATAGGCAACCACGTCATAGTGGACACCGTCGAAGTCAAAGTCCTTCATTTCAGCTTCCACACGACCGGCGGCAAGCAGAGCGCTCTTCGACACGAGGCCGTTGACCACGTTACGAATCAAAGCCGTGGGCTTGGGCAGGTCTTTCACGCGGAACTTCATGTTACCAAGGCTGGAGCCGGCAGAAGTAACACTAATAGTCACCTCGTCTGCAGCACCAGGAAGCAGATTGTAGGTACCATTGCCTGTTCTGGTCAACGTACCGCTGCTAGCCGAGGCATTGATTTCACCACCGACGCCACCACCAACAGCAATCGGGTTATTGATACCACGATACACCACGTTCATCTTGGTGGCAGAGACGCTCACCGCAGGAGGAGCCACAGTGAAAGCACCTTCGAACGGGAATTCTTCCATCTGGTTGGTGGTAGGATCGAGCATGTCAATGACACCAGTGTATCTGTGTGAGCCAACGCCGACGTTCCACTCCAACGGAATCACGCCCTGGGCGTTGCTGGTATACTCTTTCTCGGGGCCGCCATCGAGTTTGACACGGGCGGTCAACTGCGAGTTCTTCCATGCGGTCACCATGGCCTGGGCCTTATAGGTTTGGCCAGAGAGCAGATAACCACTTTCGGCGAACACCTTGGCACCGATTTCATCAAAGGTGAAGTCGGTGGCGTGGATGTCGGACATCAACTCGGTAACAGCGTTCAACTCGGCGGTCTGGGCATCAGAGATGATCTTGTTCAACAGGGTGACGTCAGCAACCAACACCGTGTGATGGAAGTTGTGATATTCCCAGCTGTCTTGAACCATGTCAGTAGAACCAGGATAGTAGCTGATCTTGGCGCCATAGTAGTTGCCCTCGTAGGGGAGCTTCTTCATCTGATTCTCGGAATAGCCGTTTTCTTGCAGATACTCCTTCGTTCCGAAGATACTGTCGGTGATAAGACCGACTTCCTGGAGATGCTCGGGGCCAGCGGCTTTGATGACCACATTGCGGAAGTGCTTCATCTTCTCGGAAAGCTCGTAGGCCAAGCCACCGTGACCAGGGCCTTCAGGGTTACCCATCATGATTTCGGTGGGCTGGTTGTAACCGTCTCTCGACTTCACCTTGGAGGTGTTGATGTCGTAGATGGTACGTCCATTGAGGGTGGTATTGGAGCTCTTCAGCAATCCTCTTTCATTAACAGCGATTTGGATTGCTTCTTCTTCCGAAGTAGCCTTAGAGAGTTCAACTTTCTTCACCAAATCCCATTTCAGGGCTTCGACGTAGTTGATAAACTCAGTAGCTTCATCTCTCAAGACTTGAGCCTGCTCCCAATAGGGGCCGACCTTTTCCTGGTCCAAGCCATACTGCTCTTCAAAAGCGGCATATTTCTGGGCTATTTGGTTCGAGAGCGTAATATTGGTGGTTTGGACACCGGTATTCACAGTGTCGAAGGCATCAAGGATGTCCTTCGAGACATTCATTGCTAACAAGGCAGTATAGACCAGGTACATCATACCGATCATTTTCTGTCTTGGGGTTTCTTTGTAGCCTGCCATAATTCTTACTCCTTTTTATGGTTAAACAATCGCTTTGAGTAGAATTATGCCTTGATATTCATTGCTGACAACATTCCACCATAGACGTTGTTCAAAGCGGTCAAGCGCTGTGACAACTGAGTCAACTGCTGGTTGAGTTGACCAGCGTTCTGTGATGAAGCGTTGAGGTTATCCATGTACTTGTTCATAGTTTCGGTCAACTTCTTGCTTGCGGCTGAAGTCTGCTCGGCACCTTGGAGCTGGAGCTCGTAGATGGAGTTGAGTGACTGCATGCTGCTGGCCACCTTCTTGATAGTGTTGCCGTCAAGGGCGCTGAAATCGAGCTTGCCCAAAGAATCGGAGAGCTTTTGGTTGGTTTGGACGTATGCATTCGAGAAGTCGGCAATGGATTTCGTGGCACGGTCCATAGCGTTAGCATAGTTGGTAGTAGCAGCCATGGCATTGGAAATGTCAGCCATCTGGCCTGCATTCTCAGCCAATTTGTCGATGCCTCTGCCGAGTTTCTTGAAGGTGTCTTCGCTGACGTTCATCTTTTCAAACATCTTGCTCAACATAGCTTCTTCGACATCGGAGGTAGCACCTTTGCCATTACCACCAGTGGTAGCAAACTGAGTACGCGTTTTTCCATCCCAATCCTCTTCAAGTTCAACGAAAACGTTGTCCCAAGCATATTCGACATGCTGAGGTTCAAAAGCCGACATAAAGAAGATCAATGCTTCGATACCCAGACCGAGGGCCAGCATGAAGTCAGCACCAGGAATGTGAGTCAGTTTGAAGTAAGCACCGATCATAACGACGGATGCGCCCCAACCATAGAGGTATCCCATAAAAGTTTTGAACTTCTTTGAAGTGAGGAATTGTTGGAATTTGCTAAGTTCTTTCTTTGCCATGACAATTAAAATTTTAGATTTTTTTATTTGATTATTATTTATTTGATTTCAAGTTTGATTATCTGTAAACCCTAGACATTCTCGGGTTGTCACCCTTGTTGCGGCCCAGGTAAGGCTGGATGCAACGGAAACCTGTGTAGCAATTGGCCGAATCCTGATATTGATAGTCGCGGGTGGTGACTTGCATATAATAGGAGATGTCCTTCCATGAGCCACCGCGCACCACTTTACGCTTCATGACCGGCGGATCGTCGACCTTGGCGTTGTAGGTGTAGTTCGGGTTCATGTCCCAAGTGAAGTTGTAGGAGTTGGGGTCGTAAGCGGTGTTGGTCCACTCGGCCACGTTACCGGCCATGTCATAAAGGCCCCAGCCATTGGGCGGGTAGCAACCCACGATGAGGGTGCGGAGACCGCCGTCGGCGAGGTAGTTACCTCTTCTCGGCTTGAAGTTGGCCAGGAAGCATCCCTTGGCATTGCTGGCGTTAGGACCACCCCACGGATAAGGATTCAGCATCTTGCCACCACGGGCAGCCCATTCCCATTCGGTTTCGGTAGGCAGACGGAACTCCGACGCATCGGCGTTCTTTCTCGTACGCAAGTAAGCATTGAGCAATTCCGTACGCCACACGCAGAAGGCACGGGCCTGTTGCCATGTGACACCCACCACCGGATAGTTGTCGTAAGCGGGATGCCAGAAGTATCTCTCCGTCATCGGGTCGTTGAACGAATAGCTGTAGTCATGGATCCAGCACAGCGTGTCGGGATAGACATTGATGACCTCAGCACGGGCATAGACCGAACGGTCGCTATAGCCTTGCCTACGGTTCGACCAAGCACCCTTTCTGTCGACGTTGATGCCGGCATCAGCTTCACCGAGGGAATAGTCATTGCCCGTCAGACGGTCGTCAGAGAAATCCTTCTTGGCGGCAGCGACCATATCGAACCAATAATATGAATAATAGAGCTTTCTTGCGTCGATTTCCTTCCTGCGGAAATATCTCTCGTGCTCAGGCAGATACATAGGTTCAAGAGCCTCACGGATATCTTGCTCCTTGCTGTTCCAGTCGAGTTTCTCTTTCCAATTCAACCTCGGGGGATCGTAGACCTCACCGGTTTTGCTTTCGGTGATGGCAAATCTTTCCGGGAAGTTGTCGGCAAGTATTCTTCTTGCGATGGAGTCTCTCACCCAATACACAAACTGGCGGTACTCGTTGTTGGTAATCTCGGTCTCGTCCATGAAGAAGGCCGACACTGACACCGTCTTGGGTTCATTCAAATAGGAACCCGTGATGTCTTCACCACCAACACCCATCGTAAAGCTTCCTTGGGGCACAAACACCATTCCATAGGGGTCAGGCTGATTAAAGGTTTTGTTGGATTTTCTTACTCCAACCAACTCGCCTTGATTTGAGTTACCACAGCTTGCGAGGAGCAACGCCATGGAAAAAACGAACAATAGTCTTTTCATCTTCTTGACAATGATATAATTACTATTCTATTTATTTTTTCTCGTTTGATGTTTTTCAGAGCCGTATCCGATAATTTCTGATGACGGTTTGAAATTAAAAACCGCCAAAATTAGAAAATATTATGTATCGGCCACTTATTTTTTTTACTATTTTGCTATTTTTTGTTCTCAATGAGAATTTTTACGAATGAAATTAAACATGTTTTTTCCCAAAAATCATCACAGGTATCTGACGCTCCTATAGTCTCTCGGGGTACGATCGAAGTCAAGTTTGAAACAATAACTCAGTCCTATCTCGTGTGAGCCTGGCACATTCAGGCCCACCATAGTGTTGATATCATATGCATAGGCTATGGTAATGTCCTTGATGGTGAAACCCGCCATAAGGCCGACGGATTCCTGAGGACGATAGTTGACGCCCAAGGAGAACATATCTCTGTAAACAACCTTCATACTGGCATTCAGCTGGGTGGAGGCAATGTCGCTCATCACGCTCACCGACGGGACAAAGGTGAAATAAGGAAGGTCCTCGAACTGGAATGGATAGCCAGCGAACAGATAGAAAGTCCTGTCGGTGACGAAACTGGCACTGCTCTCTGAATTGTCGCTCAATGCCTTTGTCATGCTTTCAAGCACATTGACGACCGAGAAGCCCAGATAGAACGACTCGGGAATCTGCCAGAAAAGACCCACATTGAAGTCAAACAGCATGTCGCTCTCGTCCCCCAAGCCCTGAAGGAGCGGGTCTCCCTCGCTTCCAGGATGAAGCTGGGAGAAGTCGACAGAACGGTTGAGCAGCGTACCTGCCAATCCGATACCTAAGGTGGAGCCGCCCAAATCCATGTGGAAAGAATAGCCCAAGCCAATATTGACATTGTTCTCGAATCCAATCTTGTCCTGCATCACAGAGAAGCCGAGACCGCCATGCAAAACCCTAAGCGGCATGTCGCCCGTCAGCAGGAAAGTCTGTGGGGCAACGTCGTTTCCGTCGTTATCAACGAAGCCTGCCCATTGCTGACGATACAATCCCAACAGATTAATACCTTCACTCATTCCTGAGAAAGCGGGGTTAGCGTACTCATAGGAGTTGGTATAGTTGGTGAAGATGGGCACTTGCTGGGCAAAGGCACCACCCGCCATCAAAACCATGACAAACAAAAGGAAGATATGCTTGATTCGTCTATTCAATTGCAACATTGTTGACCGGATTGAAGCCGCTAAAATACAAAAAAATTCATACTGCCACGGCATTTTTTTCGAACTATATTATCAATTTATTGATTATCAATTATCTACAAAAATACATTAAATAAGTCATATTCAACATCTCGCCATTATCTCGCTACCTGAAAAGCCGGATGATGTCGTTGCCGTTGGCCAAGATGACCAATCCCAAAACGAGGATGAGACCCACGGTTTCAGCCACTTCCATGAACTTGTCGCTAGGCTTGCGGCGGGTGATGATCTCAAACAACAAGAAGAGGATGTGGCCGCCGTCCAAAGCCGGAATGGGCAGGATGTTCATCACGGCAAGGGCGATGGAGAGGAAGGCCGTCATGCGCCAGAAGATGCTCCAAATCCATTGGTCTGGGAAGATCTTTCCGATGGAGATGAAGCCGCCGACGCTCTCGTAGGCCTTGGTCTTGGGCGTGAAGATGAGCTTCACCTGTTTCCAGTAGTCGCCCAACTCGTCGAAGGTCTTGGAGAAACCGGCTGGGATGGCTTGGAAGAAAGTGTATTCCTTGGTCTCAATCTCAAAATAATCAGGCAGATAGGTCCTGCAATAGGCGCCAATCACACCCTCATCCGTCAGGTGCATAGCCAAAGCGACAGTGTCGTTGTCACGCAGCACCCGGACTTCGACATCTTGGTTCTTGAACTGCTTAACATTTTTTACAAAGTCCTGATAATAGGGCGTTTCTATCTCATTAATGCCAATAATGGCATCACCTTCCCGCAGACCTCCCTCCTCGGCAACGGAGTTTTCCATCACTTTTTCGACGACGAAGGGGAAACGATAGGTGATGAAGTTCGCGTCTTGCTTCTTCAAAAGTTTCGTTAGCGCATCCTCGGGTAAATTAATCAAGGTGTCCTTCCCGTTGCGCTCCACCTCGATCGTCTTGGCTTTCTCAAGGATAATTTGCATAGGGATATCCTGGAAGTTCTCCACATATTTGCCGTCGATGGCCAGAATCTTGTCGCCGTCGCGGAGGCCGAACTCATAACCCAAGCTGTCGACGCTGATGCCGTACTTGTTGACTTCGGAGGTAGGCAGGTATTGCTCGCCTTCTTTGGTCAGCAGGCCGATATAGATGACAAAAGCGAGGAGCACATTCATGGTCACGCCAGCCACCATGATGATGAAACGCTGCCATGCCGGCTTGGAACGGAACTCCCAAGGCTGCGGTGGTTGTTGCATCTGCGACTTGTCCATCGACTCGTCGACCATGCCAGCGATTTTGTTGTAGCCGCCCAGCGGGAACCAGCCAATGCCGTATTCTGTGCTGTCGCTGCGGCGCCAGTCGTCTTCCGCCAAGGTATTGATGTCGATAAGATCGCATTTCTTCTGCTTCTTTCCCGCCGCATCTTTGTATTCAGTCGTGATGTATTTCTCGGGCACATTCTTCGAGAAGAACTTGAAGCGCCACTTGCCGTTCACTTTCTTGCAGCGGAAGAGCGAGAAACCCCAGTCGAAGAAGAGGTAAAACTTCTCGACTCGGGTCTTGAAGGCCTTGGCCGCAAGGAAATGCCCCAGCTCATGGATGAAAATCAAGATGGAAAGGGAAAGGAAAAACTGCAATACCTTTATTAATATAGTCATGTTCCGTTTTTATTTATGAAAAAGTCTGCAAAAATACGCTTTTTTAGTTTTCAGCAGGATTATTGATGGTCATATAGTCAGCGGGGTTGAGCACGATGCCATTGTGCCACAGCTCGAAATGAAGATGCTCGGTAGCGTTAGCATCACCCGAGCCACCCAAGATGGCGATAGCCTCTCCTGCCTTCACATAGTCACCTTCCTTCTTCAACAGGGTGGCGTTGTGCTTATACACGGAGAAATAGCTGTCAGCATGTTGTATGCCGATGCAATAGCCATTGTTCATGCTCCACGAGGAGAAGACGACCGTGCCGTCCAAGGTGGCGTTGATAATCTGGTCGCCGTCGGAAGCGATGTCGATGCCATAATGGCCTTGTTCAGGGCCAAATGCATTAATAACGGTGCCATTCAGCGGGACATAGAAACTCTTCACGAGCGAACTCGGCTTGGTAGGCGGCAGGTAATCGTCGCCGAAAAGGTTGTATTGGTTCTGTGCCTCATATTCGGCACGCAGAAGGCTGTCCTGCACCGACTTCTTTAGCGTGATGGTATCGGTAACGCCCTTGGGCAGAGGCTTGTAGATATTGATAGTCGCCAAAGCGCTGTCGGCGGCAAAATCATAGCCTTCGACGATTTTCTTCAAGTTATCGAAGTAGATGTCCTTCTTCAGCAACTCCCTTTCGATGGAGTCGGCACGAAGGTTGAGCTGATACACCTCACGGTTGAGGTTAGTGTCGGAATAGCCCGGGATGTATTCCCTCAACGGCGTGAAAGCGATGATGAAGGTTGTGATGACAATCAGCAACAAGGCTATGCCGATGGTCACAAGGATAAGGTTAAGCAGGTTAAGCCTGAATTTGAGCATGGTTTGGCCCGTCTCGTCGTGCGACATCTGGAAGTCGTACTTGCGGTTGAGTTTCTTAAGCGAGAGCCACTTGCGCAGCCTTGACATGGTGATTTTCCTATCTTTGTGTTCTTCGGCCATTTATGGACAAATTTAGATTATTTAACTTGCAAAAATAGAAAAAATTGCGTCACGCACGAAAAAAGGCCGACCGCTTACGCAGTCAGCCTTTTGCTCGTTGTCAATTAATGGATTACATCATGCCGTCCATTCCGCCGCCCATGGGCATCGGAGGTGTGGGAGGCGTGGGCTCCTTGTGGTTGCTGATGACGCACTCGGTGGTCAATAGCATGCCAGCGATGGAAGCGGCGTTCTCTAGGGCGACTCTCGACACCTTGACAGGGTCGATGACACCGGTCTGCAAGAGGTTCTCGTAGACCTCGGTGCGGGCGTTGAAGCCGAAGTCGTCTTTGCCTTCCTTCACTTTGTTGACGACGACCGAACCTTCGAGGCCGGCGTTCTCAACGATCTGGCGCAGGGGCTCTTCCAGAGCGCGCTTGATGATGGCGATACCCGTGGTTTCGTCCTCGTTGTCGCCCTTCATCTTCTCGATGGCCTTGATGGCACGGATGAAACCGACACCACCGCCAGGGATGATACCCTCTTCGATGGCAGCGCGGGTGGCGTTCAAAGCGTCCTCAACGCGGTCTTTCTTCTCCTTCATCTCAACCTCGGAAGCGGCACCCACATAGATGACTGCCACGCCACCAGCCAACTTGGCCAAACGCTCTTGCAGCTTCTCGCGGTCGTAGTCACTCGTGGTAGTCTTGATTTGGGCCTTGATCTGGGCGGTACGGCCTTCGATGTCCTTCTTGGCACCGTGACCGTTCACGATGGTGGTGTTGTCCTTGTTGATGCTGACCTTGTCGGCCTGACCAAGCATTTGCAGGTTGGCATCTTCGAGCTTGTAGCCCTTCTCTTCGCTGATGACGGTGCCACCTGTCAGGATGGCGATGTCTTCCAGCATTTCCTTACGACGGTCACCGAAGCCAGGAGCCTTGACGGCAGCGACTTTCAGCGAGCCACGCAGACGGTTGACCACCAAGGTAGCCAGGGCTTCGCCGTCGATGTCCTCGGCGATGATGATGAGGGCACGACCGGTTTGCAGGGTCTGCTCGAGCACGGGCAGCAGGTCTTTCATGACCGAAATCTTCTTGTCGTAAATGAGGATGTAAGGATTCTCATAAACAGCTTCCATCTTCTCGGTATTGGTGACGAAGTAAGGCGAGATGTAGCCACGGTCGAACTGCATGCCTTCGACGACGTCGACATAGGTGTTGATGCCCTTGGCGTCCTCAACGGTGATGACGCCTTCTTGCTTCACCTTACCCATAGCCTCGGCGATCAGGCCGCCGATAGTGCCGTCGTTGTTGGCCGAGATGGTGGCCACTTGCTTGATCTTCTCGTTGTCGCCGTCGACCTTCACCGACATCTTCTTCAGCGAAGCGACCACAGCAGCCACAGCCTTGTCGATACCGCGCTTCAAGTCGAGCGGGTTGGCACCGGCGGTGACGTTTTTCAGACCCGTAGCCACGATGGCTTGGGCCAGCACGGTGGCGGTGGTGGTACCATCACCAGCGAGGTCGTTGGTCTTGGAAGCGACTTCCTTCACCAACTGTGCACCCATGTTCTCAACAGGGTCGATGAGTTCGATTTCCTTGGCGACCGTCACACCGTCCTTGGTGATCTGGGGAGCGCCATACGACTTCTCGATGACCACGTTACGACCTTTGGGGCCGAGGGTCACCTTCACTGCGTTTGACAATGCGTCGACGCCTTTCTTCAGGCCGTCGCGGCTTTCGATATTGAAAAGAATGTCTTTTGCCATAGTATTTGTTGTTTTATTTGTTCATTAGATAATTGCGATCACGTCAGATTCACGCATGATCATATAGTCTTTGCCGTCGAGGTGGAACTCGGTGCCGGCGTATTTGCCGTAGATGACATTGTCGCCGACCTTCAGGGTCATGGCGTTGTCCTTGGTGCCGGGACCCACGGCGACTACTTTACCTTGTTGGGGTTTCTCTTTGGCGGTGTCGGGGATGATGATACCGCTAGCGGTTTTCTGTTCGGCGGCTGCGGGCTCGATGACCACGCGGTCGGCCAGAGGTTTGATTGCTAATTTTGCCATAATGTGTTGATTATTTGTTGATTGTTGATTGATCGATTAATGAGCGGCCCTTCGACAGGCTCAGGGACCGCATCCCATTCTAATGGACGGCGAAAGTTTGTCACATTTCGTGCCAAAGTGGAAAATGGCAGGGTTTTGTCAGTCGAGGTGACAAACTGACACAAAAAGGGCTATCTTTGCGGCTGAATTGTGCGATTATGTCCAACATCAACGACGAGCGGAAAATCAACGAGCGGTATAAGATGATGACGGAGCAGCCTGTCAAGCGGCTGATCCTCAAATTGGCCGTGCCCACCATCATCAGCATGCTCGTGACCACCATCTACAACATGGTGGACTCGTTCTACGTGGGCCATCTGAGCACCGAAGCCGTGGCCGGCGTGGGCGTCTCCTTCGCCTTCATGGCCTTCATCAACGCCTGCGGGTTCTTCTTCGGACATGGCTCGGGCAACTACATCTCACGCGCCTTGGGTGCCAAGCAGGGACAGAACGCCGGACGCATGGCCGCCACGGGATTCTTCACGCCATTAATTCTGGGCGCCGTGGCGGGTTGGAGCTGTCTGCTGTTCATCTCGCCCTTGTCGCGCGCCATGGGTGCCACCGACAGCATCCTCCCCTATGCCAACGACTACCTGCGATTCATCCTCATCGCCACGCCGTTCATGATGTCGTCGCTGACGCTCAACAACCAGTTGCGACTGCAAGGCAACGCCCGTTTCGGCATGATCGGCATCGCCTCGGGCGCCATCCTCAACATCATTCTCGACCCCGTCTTCATCTTCGTGCTCGACATGGGCGTCAGCGGGGCCTCGTTGGCCACGGCGGTGAGCCAATGCTTCGGCTGGTGCGTACTGCTTTGGGGCACTTCACGACCTGGCAACGTCCACATCAAGTTCAAGAATTTCACGCCCACCCTATACTATTACAAGGAAATCACGCGGGGCGGCCTGCCTTCGTTGGCGCGACAGGCCCTATCGGTCGTGGCCACCATCAGCCTCAACCGCATGGCGGTGTTCTATGCCCTGCCCGGCAACGAGGCCGTGTCGCGCATCACCATGTTCTGCTTCGCCATCGTCATCGGGTTCGGACAAGGCTTCCAGCCCGTGTGCGGCTATAACTTTGGCGCCAAGCTGTTCGGAAGGGTCAAGGAGAGTTATCTGTTCTGCATCAAGCTGTCCACCGTTTTTCTGATCGTCCTGGGTACCGTCGTCTACATCTTCGCGCCCGACATGATCTCGTGGTTCCGCGGCGAGGACCCCGAGCTCATCCGCGTGGGTAGCCAAGCCCTGCGCTGGCAGTGTGTCGCCTTCCCACTGATGGGCATGTGCACCGCCACCAACATGCTGTTCCAAAACATCGGCTACACTTGGCAGGCCACGCTGCTTTCGATGTGCCGACAGGGCTTGTATTTCCTGCCCGCGGTCTTCATCATGCCTTGGTTGTTTGGCATCACGGGCCTCGAAGCCGCACAAGCCGTCGCCGACGCCTGCACCTTCTTGACTTCGTTGCCGTTCGCCATCTGGATCATCAGGAAACTCAACGCGATGTCACAGCAGAATGCGTGACCTTGCCATCCTTCCACGTGCATTCCACCACCTTACCGTCGCGGGCGCAGAGCCCTTTGAAATGACCTTCCTTCCACACCGAGGGCAGGGCGGGCAGCAACTCGATCTCCCCATCATGGCTTTGCAGCAGCATCTCGGCGATGCCGGCCGTGCCGCCGAAGTTGCCGTCAATCTGGAAAGGCGGATGGGCGCAGAAGAGGTTGGGATAGGTGCCTGCACGATGGCTTCCGTCAAGTCGAACGGCGGGTTCGAGGAGGTTCCTCAAAAGATGATAGGCATGGTCGCCATCATGGAGGCGCGCCCAGAAGCAGATCTTCCATGCCCGCGACCAGCCCGTGCCTTCGTCGCCACGGCGGCGCAGGGTCTCGCGGCAGGCATCCATCAGTTCGGGCGTCCTGGATGGGGTCAGCATCGTTCCGGGATACAGCCCAAAGAGATGCGACACATGGCGGTGCTGCGGTTCGACTTCCTTGTAGTCTTTCAGCCATTCCTGCAAATAGCCCTGCTCGCTGACCTGCATGGGTGGGAAATGAGATTTGGCGACACGAAGGCTGTCAGAAAAGGCCTCATCCACACCCAAAATCTCCGCCGACCGGCAGACCGCATCATACAATTCGCTGACGATCTGCACGTCCATCGTGCTGCCCATGCACACGCTGACGGCGGTGCTGTCGTCGAGCCAGAAAGCGTTCTCGGGCGAGGTGGTCGGGGCGGTGACGCGCCAGCCATGTTCGGGCTCCTCTATCATGGCGTCGAGGAAGAAAAGCGCCGCCTCTTTCATCAGGGGATAGGCCACACGTAAGAAGGCCGTGTCCTGCGTGAACACATAATGCTGCCAGGCGTGGAGGGCCAGCCAGGCCCCGCCCGTGTTGGTGGCGCCCCACGATGGGTGCTCGCCGGGGGCGGTGAAGCCCCAAGGGTTGCAGACCACATGGGCGGTCCAGCCTCGGGCGCCGTAAAAGTCACGGGCCGTCTTTTGTCCCGAGGGCATCAGCCCTTCGGCGAAACGGATCAGCGGCAGGTGCAGCTCCGAGAGGTTGCACACCTCGCAGGGCCAGTGGTTCATCTCCACGTTGATGTTGAGGTGGTAGTCGCCGTTCCAAGGGGTCTGGATGGTGTTGGCCCACAGCCCTTGCAGGTTGGGCGGCAGCAGGTCCTCGCGGGTGGAGCTGATGAGGAGGTAACGCCCGTAGTGGAAGTAACAGGTCGGCAGCCAAGGGTCGTCGTTGACGAGGAAGTCTTTCCAATGGTCCTCCAGGGTTTTCGTTTGGTTTTGAAGGCCTAGATACGCTCTCTTCGCAGCCCATGTCATACCGACCGACGAAGGAGGGAGTGTATCTATGGGCTGCTCCGTTCGGTATGACATACCTTCAAAACCATCCTTTGAGCCGATCACCAGCTCCACGCGGTCGAACAGCTCGTGGTGGGCTTTCAGGTGGTCGTTTTTTATGGCCTCGAAGCCTTTTGTAATGGCCTTTCGCAGGTGCTCGTTGACGTAGGCCTCGGGGTCGGCGCACATGAAATCGGTGGCGGCACAGAAGTAGATGACCGTCTCGTTGTCTGTGGCGACCGTTTGCGCTTTGGCATAATAGCGCATGCCTTCCACGCCTTCCACGTTGCTGTCCAGCTGGCCGCGCATGACGACGGCATCGGCCTCGGTGACGACTTCGGCTTTTTCGAGGCGGGAGAGGTTGATGGAAAACAATTGAGGGGTCCCTGAGCCTGTCGAAGGGCCCCTGTTTGAAGTCGGCGTTTCGACAAGCTCAACGACCTTAACTTTTATCACACAAACATCATCGACACGTGAAATGAAAGCCTCGCGCTCGTAATGTTGCCCGCCTTTCGTGAAGGAAACCTTGTGTGTGGCGTCGTTGAGGCACAGCGTCCGCTGATAGTTTGTCACGGGTTCGTCGTTGGGATAATGGTAGGTGATGGTCATGTCGCCCAAGGTCTGGTAGCAGCCAAAGGGCACTTTGGCGCCTTGTCCGTGGCCCGAGCCTTGTCCGCCGCAGACGAAGGTCTCGTACATCAGGTGTTGGGCCTCGTCGTTCTTGCCTTCTTTCAACAGCCTTTGGATCTCGGGCAGGGATTGCAAGTCGTCGCTCGGCGCCCCCGACCACAGGGTGATGTCATTCAGCGTGATGGTCTCCTCCTCCACTCCGCCGTCGGGCATCATGCCGAGGTGGCCGTTGCCTAGGGGGAAGCGTTCCTCCCAAATCTGGGCGGGGGCGGTATGGGTGAGGTTCCACTGCGGCTGCGGGGGCTGCTTTTGGCAGCTTGCGATGAGGAGCAAGGGGATAATGAGGTGGAGGAGGCGGTTCATGGGATGAGGGGATTCTTTATTGAGAAATCGATCAGGGCAAAAATACAGAAAAAACCGAAACGGCCGGATTTTTCTCCACCCCCTTGCCGTCATCGCGGACTTGATCCGCGATCTCCTACACCCTCGCGATTCGTTCACGCTCTTGTCCCTTTTGCCTTGATGCAAAATGGACCGAAAAAATCAAGGCCGCCTCTATCGGACCTCCCCGCGGACATCTAAACGCCTGACTTTCAGGTCGGGTAGTGCCTAACGGCAAATGCTTCGCATTCGACGTAGTCAAACGCAAGCGCCCCTCCGTGAAAGTCAAGCGTTTAGCCATCCCTTGCTGCCGCTTCCCCGCTCGGCGGCCATTCCTCCCCGCCCTACCCGGACAAGGTTTGGCAAACCCATTTCACGCTGATTACCAATAATAAACCCGACGGCAAACGCAACAAAGTTGAGGTATAAAAAGAAAACCGCACTCTACATTACCTCCTGTTTTACTCAATTGGAATGTGTACGGTTTGTATTCGACGGAGTTACAAAGGGGCTTGCTATCCGGCATTTCCCGTCCGTCGGTTGTTTTATCGGAAACGCAGTTAATCCACGCCGAAGCCGATCTGCGTTTCACGCTGCAAAAATACAACTTTTCCGTGAATCCGCAAGGGAATGCGGCTTTTTTGGTCAAAAATCTATCTTACAAGAAGATAAATCGCCACTCCCACGGCCAGGCCAAGCCCCACGCTGAGCCATATGATCTTGCGCTTCTTCTCCTCAATCCGGCAGCCCTCCGTCTTTCGCTTATCCAGCATATGTGTTATGAAAAGGACTTGGAATTAATTCTCATATTTACGAATATAATTCGAAACGTATTCTGACAACTCTTCCTCAGAAATGAAAACGCCCTGTATTCTTGTTTGTTTGCTCTCAGTTTTCAAAACCATATCTCCACGACCAAGTAATTCTTCTGCTCCTGTTTCGTCAAGAATTGTTAGAGAATCTATATGAGACGCAAGCCTAAAAGATATTCTGCAAGGAAAGTTAGCTTTAATACTTCCAGTAACAATCTTTGCACTCGGTCTTTGAGTCGCAATTATTAAATGTATACCAAGGTTTCGAACCCTTTGAGCCAACATGTTAAGTGTTCGCTCAAATTCTTGCCTATTCCCATTGTTGTCAGATGCGGCAATTAAGTCTGCGTACTCATCTATAATGACCACTAATCGTCGCATCTTTTTTTCTGGATGCTTTTGATTGTATGATATTATATCACGACATTTAGATTCCCTCAAAAGACGCGTGCGTTCTTCTTTATCCACATTATTTATACTGTTTATTAATGAGAGTGCCTCCTGAGCATCTGTGACAACATTATCTCCATACTAATTAGGCAGTTCTTCAAAAAAGGCAAAATCTGTTTGTTTGGGATCAACAATAAGGAATTGAATATCATCAGGAGAATATTGGTCCATCAAACTCACTATAACAGAATACAGAAACACGGTCTTTCCAGAGCCTGTTGTCCCCGCAACAAGTAAATGAGGCATAGTTGCTATATCCTCAATTACGGTTTCATTCTCTGCATTTTGCCCAAGTATGACATTTAGATAGCCTTCTGTATTTCTCAATTTACATAAACTATCCAATAGAAGTAAAGGTTTAAATTGTTTTGCATGAGGAACATCAATGGAAATATAATGGGTATTTGGTATATGATTAACCATAACCTGCCCATTGGCTTCCATTTGAATTGCAATATCTTGTGCTTTATTTTGTATTGCACGCATACTTTGCCCTTGTTTGGGCTCTACTTTGTATCTGGTAAATCGTGCTGTTTCAAGAACTAAAGAGGGATCTATTTTTTGAATCTTTATGCCAAAAGCATATAACAAATTATACAATTGTGAACTTTTTTCTTTTATATCTTCTTTAATATCTACTTGTACATTTGTCGTAGTAGATTCCTCTTGAATAAAATGCGGTTCTTTCTTGCTTAATTCAAAAGGTTCTGTGTCAGAAATCTGAGCGGTTTTAAGATCAGGATGGGGTGTTACAGGATCTTTTTCTTTATCCGTTATATTATTATTGTCGGCCTCTGGCATAGATTGTATAAAAACCTCAGATTGTGTGATTATTGACCGAATATCATTACGACCTATAACCTGTAACCGTATCTTAATATTAGAAAACCTGTCGGTTCCATAATGATCATAAACAGAACTTTCATCATTATCAAAGTCAACAAATGTTATTTGTTTGTTCACCGTAATTTGAGACTTACCTACGAACAAATCGTTTAACTGTTTGCTTAATTCCGCTTTTCGATTTGCGTCTATCTTATCTTGAAATAAAGATTCAAACACTTGCTCACGAAGAATCTCCCTACGCGAAATAGTTGTAATTTTTTCTGTTGGACCAAATATCTCACACATAAGACCGTCAAGAACTACAACTTGTTCAACAGCATGTCCTTCAATCCTATTATCCTTTGTTATTTTGAACGAATTAGGATTATCTCTGTGTGTTTTAACTTCTATCAAGTCAATTTCTGCCAACCCTTCCGATTCTGGAGAAATATTGATACCCACCAAATCTGGCAATATTCCTTCTTCACGATTCGACAACCACTCCCTTGCCAACTGAGTATCCATGCTTACGAGTAAAGCGTTAGGATTCTTCTGCTTGTATGTTATTGCCGCAACTGCAAGTCCAAGATTACCTTTACCGTGCGTATGATCAAAAATTCTATTAGATGCGTGCGAAACAATACTCAACAAGCCATCATCGTTAATATCTCGAACAGACTCAATAATGTTTTTAACACCTTTCTCGGCAGGAATAAAATTACCAAGGTTTGAGATAAGTTCATTGTATCCTCGAATGATTTTCTTGCAATTGTTAGAATATATGCCAATGGAGCGGTAACTATCTTCTTTATAATATAATTTTTCACTCGATGACTTGAGCATGATATCCCAATTCCTTAAGTTTTGGTCCAAAATTATAAGCCAGTCACTTGCCTCCAACATTTGTTTATATGTTGTTTCTTTAAGCGGGGTCTTAAAAAATGTGCTAGTATGGCTTAGGCTTGATGGATGTTCGCTTAATTTTTCAATTATACTAGAATAAGACGAGAAAATACCACCTTCGTTTGAGGGTCTTATCTCTACACAGTCTTCAAGTTGATTATATGTATACACTTTCGGCACACATAATGGATGTATATGTATATTTCTGTTATTCAATGCGTTGTCAACTTTCATCTCATTGGGGTCAAATAATATCAGAATGTGGATATTGTCTTCGATCTGATTTATAATATCCACATAGTCTTTGGCCTCGTTATAAATATGAAATCTAAAGTTGAGATTTTTCTTTCCTTTATACCTTCCAAGCATACCTTCATTTAATGAAGCATCATCAATTGACAGCCAATCGGATGGGGTTTCCTTTGTTCTATAGATGGAGAGGTCTATACCTTCTATGGAGAACTCTTTAGAATTATCTAATGATTTCAACATAGAAACAATTGTCTCTACAGAAGGCGGATCAATGATGCACAATCTAAGCATCATTCCTGAATGAGGATATAGACAAACGTATCTGATCACAGAATTTTTCAGTGTATCTAAACCATTTTCGCTCTGATTGATTTGCCGCTTAGTAGAATATACAGGCAACGTTCCAAGCCTTCCAGACAAAGGAAGATATATTGGGTTTTCGTCTTGAGTTACGATAGCAGGTACCAACATTAATGACAACGGGTCTGGAATGTCTTCAGATTTTCGTATTATGAAATCCTTGTCTTCATCACTCAACGCCCCATCTTCTATCTCTTCAATATCTCTGCTATCCAGTATCTCTTCCGCCAGTCTAATATACTTCCATAAGTAAAGAGGATTCAATGGAGTAGGAACCGCATGTGTACTTAGTTTTTCTCCCAGCACAAAGATATAATCCAAGGCCATAATGGTACTAACAATTTCTTTGGCATTAGTCGCAGCTATACTCCAAATCTTAGGAAAATCAGCATTTATAGAATTCAATAGTTTTTCATAAGCGATTAAGTAGTCTGAGAACAATTTTACATTTGCAATAATTGGAAACATTGGTGCATCTTGAAGTCGTTTTCTAAATGCAAATATTTTGTTTCTAATATCCAAAAAACAACGCAAGTTTGACGAGATCGTTTCTCCTTTTGGAATTATTTGATTTAGCTTTTTCAGTCGATCCCACACTTTTGACAAATAATCACCATCGAACTTAATCACATTATATTTCGATTCATTGTCTATAGCATCCGCAGGATTGTCAACTTCTGCATATATAATTTCACCATAGTATTCTTCTTCTTGTAATATATCATTAGCAATCTTTTCTGTCGTTGGAACGACATTAACCTGTATTGAGGAATCACCTACGGGAATTTCGAAGGTTCCACCTCTATCTGTATTTGCACGATTATCTATTTCATGTTCCATAGAAGCAAGAACATCATTAATCACCACTTCGTTCCCGTCAAAAACACATTGTGCCGCTACAGATGAAGGATTTGAGGTTTCTTTTTTAGACTTGTTCTTCTTCGTTTTGGATGGTTTTGTTTTAGCTGATTTGAGGCAATTCTCTATCTCAATCAATTCCATTTTAGATAAGAGCTTTACATCTTTACTCTTATAATATTGCAATATATAACGAGGAATGTCTCTATTCCCATTGTCTTCTGAATAATAGTTAGTTATACTCTGACGCTCCGCTTGTTCTAAATTACTAATCCTCTCAACAACAGCATGATTTCGTTTAATACTATTTTCTATGGAATCTACTGTTACAGTGCCTTGGTCAATATTACTATCCTTGCATAACCCCAGTAGATAAAGATTCTCCTTCATCACAAACGGAAGATTCGTTGGCTCTGCATCAAGAAGACCATCTAAATACTCCAAAACTCTTTCAAATCCGAGGATATTACGTATAGTCTTTTTTCGCAAGGCCTTAATGAATGAGGAAATTACATTATTGGATGAGGTAAGAGTCCTAATTGCATAATCGCAACTCTTTACATAAACAGACGAAAGCGATATCTCCGGAAACCATCGTAGTGAAGATATTTTTTCAGTATCTTGATGCTTTACTATCAAGACCCTGAAAGTATTCTCATCTCCAGAGTTCCTTGACTCTTCCGCTTTCTCTACATCAAAAGAATATTGCACACCCTGAATACCACCAATACAACTTTTAATTTGCCCTTGATCTTCGAGGCGAAAACCCAAGAAAAACAAAGATGCGGTTCTATCTTTATTCAAATTCTCCACCAAATATTTATAATCAAAAGTTGGTAAATTGATTATCGAAACACCATACTCTTGTTCTTCTGCCTTTTTGTTAACCAGGTCGGTTATCACTTTTGTAAGTATGTTAGCCATAGTTTATCGCCATTTTATAATTGTTACACCGTCAGCATATTTATGTCCCAAACCCAAGGAAATAAATGTATCAGTAATCTTTTGAAAATTAGTCGCCATGTCTCCTCTTAAATCACCAGGAGTGGCTTTGGTTATGTTTATCTCCTCAAGATTAGAATACTCTTTTTCATCATCGCTGCCAAACGAAATATTATATGCATCATATAATTTGCGGCAAAGATCTTTCATTTCTATTCCTTCCAAGTCTTCTTGGCTCATAACACTCAAGGAAAGGGTTTCAAGAAGAAATGTTTTTATTATATATCGTTTGATTTTAGCCCTATTTCCTTTGGGGCCAACAATACCAGACCTAACACCAATAACTCTACAAAAATCTGATGGAGAATTGTTTTTATACTCAAATGTGTATAATGCAAGTTGAAGAGCATGCGCCAAAGCGGCAACAGGGGATTCCTCTTCAGCCTTAAAAGTCTCATAGCATTTATTTATGCTTTCAGTTTGATCATCTGTCCCTAATATATTATCCCTTAAAAAACCGAGACAAGAAAGGTCGTTATTATTTACATCAAACTCACTTTCAAGAATTGCTTTGATAGCATTAATATAGAAATCCTCCACTGATGTTTTTGCAAAAGTAAATGTCTTTTCGCTTGCCTTTCTGACAGACTCCAAATCAGTACCGCCATCAATAAAAATCGGAGATTTCTTCCCACCATACAGGGCCCAATTAGTATTTATCAGATATAAGAATACTGCGAAACACGAAAAGCATATTACACGCTCGTCTACCAATAAAGCATTATTACTTTCACCGGTGATATTCATGTTCTCCGCAAGCCTATCATATCCATCTCTAATTATCTGTTTACATTTATCCCATTTCACATCTGGTGAAGAGAGATCGTCCTGATGACAAGGCTCTTTGTTTGAAGGGTAAGTTACAATCGGCTTTATTAATGAAGTCAGATCATCATCTCCATCTTTCATAGACGATTGTATCAACCCCAACATAGGAGACTGCCTACCATCTATATACTTGGAAATAATACCATATAGAAAACTTCCAATGCCAGCTTCGGCCGACACCCTTTTCTTTAAAATCCAACGCGAACTAATATTATACGTTGAAAACTCATCGCTAGGATACGCTGTTTTATCGGGATTAAACAGTTCGTTCAGCAGAAAACGGAATTCCTTAATCTTCGTTTCATTTTCCTTGTTTCCTTTCGCCAATATCTCAGGGTACTTGTTTATAATATCTTGTGAACTTACACCATTTTTTTCTGTTCTTCTATTATCCAGTTATTTAGATCACGTGTGTCACATGTCCAACCAGTACACTCTCGAAACAATCCATTTGCGATATGTGCAGGTTTTGTCGAATTTGAAGTCGGTGCAAACCCCAAAAAACCGTCTTCACATATTTGGTCACCAATTTTTTTCAAAATACTATTTTCAGCCATCTTATTCAAAATTGTATTTGTTGTTTTCTATATTGATGCACATCTTTGAGCCCGTCTTTCTATTTACAATTATAAATTGCCCGTCGTTTTCATCAGACAAATTCACTTCTTCTAATTGTTTTAAAAACATGGACACAGATTGCTCATATTGGGTTGGAAGCAGTGCTACGGGATAGCCATTATTAACCATCTGTAGAGACCTTAAAAAGTCCATGTCTAGAACTAATTGAGGATTCTTTTTACCACCACTCTTTAGCTCCGTTCTTTTCGGTTTCAACACAATATGATTTGGCACATACTCCATTTTCTCCGCCCATTTCGTAGGATGAGGAAGAACTAGTTCAAGTTTTCTAGAGTCTACATATTTGCTAGAAATAGCTGTTGAGGAATCAAAACTCAAATCGTATCTGTGTGTAGTCCAGATATTTAAATCCCGATTATTGTCAGAGTTATTTAAAAACATTTTATTTATTGCATTTACAATCTCTTTCTTGATTGTCTTTTTGCTGTTTTCAAAATCTTTAAATATAGTTATTTCTTTGGAAAGGGTTCTTTCATACATTTCATTAAATGTTGTACAACCTTCGTTCTCAAAGTAATACTTTCTCTTAATTGACTTGAAACATTTAATCGCTTTGTCTACATCATCATCAAACGAGGTATCATTTGGCCAAATTTCAGGTTTGGTTAATAACCAGCCTTCCTTGACACAATCTTCACCATTCCATATGTTTTCATCAAGTTCAGGTGTGGACAAATAAATAGGATCATATTGTTGTATTGAAGCAAGAAGTGGATTGGAACCTTCAAAAATTGCATCGTAATAGAAGCATGGTTCATCCAACTCATCCAACAGATTTGATGTTATCATATACGAAAACGCCCCAAAAACATCACGAGCAGCAAAATGTTCGTTATTCAGCATCGTATAACCAACTAGCCGGGTCAATTGAGACTTTACTTGATAACACGACAATGCCGTAATATTGTATTTTAGAGTAGGGTCTAAACTGATATTACTATTTCTGATTAATCCGCACATGTTGTCCAAAATCTCGCCAGCCTTTTCTCCCTCCGAGGTTGTAGAATATAATAGGTTCCTATAATTCAGGTCAACAATATAAAAGCGTCCATCTTGTGTTGAATCGCCAGGTGTTCCATATATCAAAAAAGAGTCTTTGGCGTTTTGTATACGATCACCGATAGATTTATCTATTTGTTTTAAAGAATTAAGTAACAAGTAAAATGGATATTCGTTAACAGCAATAATGGCACCTCTGTTATTGCTATAACATTCAATTATCTTTTTTGATACGTCATCGTAATTAGACACAGTATTTAGATCTCTCTCAATATAAACTTTGCTAATATCTATTTGACTCTTTATGGCTTGGATGATAAATGTTTTACCATCTCCAGGATTTCCTGTAAGAAAAACAATTTTATTATCATTCACTTTTTCCACAATTATCTTCTCGACTTCTGATTTCAAGTGTAGAAGTTCTAATTGTTCCTCTGACATATGGTCAGAATAGCAATTTTTACCATTATAAAGTTTCTTTATAAAATCTAAATTGTCCATCTTATATATAATTACTTAATAAAAATCTATCATTGTCAAATTTCTGCAATCTTTCAACAACATCCACAGAGCAAAGTCTCATTTTAAGCCATCGCTCGTGCCAAAAATCCGTCAATTCTTGTGTCTTTTCTTTAATGTCATTTTCGTCCTCTATGTCAAAGTTGTAAACGGGACGATCATCTATCCCCATAAGGAAACCACGAGTATTCTTCGCAAGATTTATAGAATACACAATTCTTGGAGAATGGTGTTTGAGAAAAGAGGTAGAATCGATTCCTATCTCTTTAAGTCCCCTGCTAATCATTCTGAATCTTGGGCTTGTACCTTCTCCAAAAACATGATTAATTCTTTTGCCACCATCTAGTTTTTCCAATATCTTAGAAAATAGCCTTGTAGTTTCATTAGAAAAATAAATTGTTCCGTATCCTTCGGTAACGCCCATTTTTCTAAATTCCAAACAAAAGTCATCACTAACAGGAACCTTCAGTCTATTGTATTGGCTACTCCCCATTGAATATAGACTAGTTGTTCCCAAAAAAACCAGATGGCTGTCTCTTATCACTTTGGAGCCTTTCATTCTTGAAGCAATGACACTTACTTGACCTGCATATTTTTGTGTATAATCTCTAATCACAATTGGACTACAAGCTAATATGCTGACCAGTTTTCCACCTAGTAATTCATTATATGGTGGAATAGAGCCGCACACAATAATATCCATCATATTGGATCCAATTTTACACTTTCTGTTTGCAATTAATGCCGTGTTTATTGCTTTTCGACCTCTCTCTGTAGTTAACAACTCTTTCAGTTTCTCCAAATTTGTTCCATTGAGTGAATTGAAAAGACTCATGGCTGTAAGGAGTTTTGCCAATTCTGCAGAACGCTTTCTAAGAAAAAGATTACTTTTGGTTTCCTTCAACCAATCTGGATTCTTTTCATTGTTATGATTGTTTATCGCTTTCCTATTATATTCCAATGACAATGCGACCAAATTATCAATAAATTCCTGTTTTGGATGTTTTGTCTGCTTATGAAAATTTAAATCCTTGACATAAATATCATTTATGGAGTTTTTTATATTCTTTTCCAATAATGGCATGATTATGTTAGCGTATTGAGTAATACGTTTTTTATAGGATTCTTCATCCTCGGTTGCATGCATAATTTTTACCTTTACTTTGCCCTCCGACTTAGACATCATCTGGTCGCAAATTGCAATGTCATATTTTTTAGACAAACTTTGTTTAATCGATTCAACCGTCCATCCTATATCATTATCGCGACAAGTAAGGTTGAGTACAGAATTACCCAAAGCAAATATACCTATAATTGGATGATACTTTTGCTTACCATCTCGTACTAAATAGAACAGGTTTCGACCAGGCATCGTCTTATAAGGTATTGACGATGAGTATCTAAAATACCTCCAAATATCGTATAAAGAAAAACCGGTGTATTCATCCTTCTTTTCAGTGACAATTTGAATATAAGGGCAACATACTCGTTCTCCCTTATTGATATAATCAATCAATTTATTCTTGTCACCGATAAGGTCTTTTATACTTATCGTCTCTCCATTATATTCTCGTGGAGTTTCCATAGACAATATAAACCTTCGAATTGCTGGAACAGAGAACTGAGCATCTCTTTCTGTACTTAAACGGTACCTAATTGTGGACTTATCGTCAACATTGTCATTCTCCATTCTTAATCTCAGACCGTTATCTGTTACATTAAAAATCCATCCTTGAAGAGAAAGGTCTCTCAGCACATATATAGTTGCTTTGTATTTTAAACAATCAATGTCGTCATCTAATCCTTCTATATTAATACTTTTGATTTCTTCATCTAAAATAACGTCTCGAGAAATCGCCAAGTTGTTTTTAAGCCTTGCCAAAAGATTCTCAAATCGTTGAAAAAACTCAGGAGCCAAATCAGGTTCGAAGATTTCCTCAGCAACTAAACTTTCATCAACTTCGTTTTGATTATTCTTATAATGCCTTAACTCCGACATGACTTATTCTTTTGTAGATGTGAGCAGGATACGAACATCAACATCAAGTAGTTTCGCAATTTCTTGCAGTTGAATTACTGATGGTTGTTTTTTATTAGAACACCACCTTGATACGGTCGATTCTCCCTTACCTAATTCTTGAGCCAACCACCGACTTGTTCGATTATGTTCTGCAAGTACAGCCTTCAATCTATTTGGCAGCACTTCTTTAATCTCGTTACTCATCATAGTTTTTATATCATATTAGTCATAATAGAACCTTGTTTAGTAGACAGAAATCTTTTGCAAAGATAAAAAAAAAGCAAAAATTAGTCATATTAGAGCAATAAAATTGCAAATTATGATAATCCCCGATCGATTCTTTATTATCCAAAAAAAAGAAATGGAAATCTTGAATTGTTAAAATGGTATAGCAAATTGGAAGGATATAAACGTCTTTGAACTGATGGAAATAAAAAAAGCTAAAAGCAGTTATCCTGCCTTATTTATTTGCAGAACTGCTCTCGGCTTGTTATATTTCTTTGCACTAAAGCCGAAAAGCATCTAAACCTCTCGTTCCCAAAATTTTTCCCTATCTTTGCCCCAAATTCCACCCATTATGAAACTCGCAGAAGCATTAAGCATCAGGAAAGACCTGCAGAAGCGCATCCAGCAGCTGGGACAGCGCATACAGAACAACGTGAAAGTGCAGGAGGGCGACGCACCTTCGGAAGAGCCCACGGAGCTGATGAAGGAACTCGACGCCTGCCTGACACAGCTGGAAGACCTCATCTGGCGCATCAACGCCACCAACATGCAGACCAAGAACGCCGAGGGCGTCACCCTCACCCAACTCATGGCCCGCAAAGACGTGCTGACCATGCGCGTCAGCAACCTGCGCGACATCTTCGAGACCGCCTCGGCGGGACAAGACCGCTACTCACGCTCGGAGATCAAGACGGTGACCGTGGTCGACGTGAAAGCCATCGGCAAACAGGCGGACGAATGCTCCGCCCAGCTGCGCCAACTCGACATGGAGATCCAAGCGCTCAACTTCCAGACCGAGCTGGTCTGAACCTTAGGGCATCCGCATTCATAGGGCGAACCGGAACCCCCACAATGACCGTTGCCCGGAGCCGACAACACCCGTTCACGATGAACCGCACGGCGCAGGCTCAGCACGTTGTCATTCGAATGCACGGCTTAGGCCGCACGGCGCACTACCTACCGGTTGACTGTGAATGTCGGATGCCTTTCTTTTCGGGGATCCAGAATGACGCAGCCATAGATCCCAAGCCTCCCGCATGCCCACGCAGGGAAGAACTGTGTTAATACGCAAGCATTTTTTGAACTTTTTTTTCGCTGATATGGTTTTCGTCATAATTCATTCCGCTTCTTAGGATG
>CAJOIF010000043.1 GCA_905234765.1 uncultured Bacteroidales bacterium | reverse complement strand
TCGAAGCGCTCGGTCAGCTCGGGGTTGTTGCGATGACGCTTGCAGAGCGGCGACATCTCGACGGGATAGTCGGTGATGAAGGTCGGCTGGATGTAGGTGCCTTCGCACTTCTCGCCGAAGATTTCGTCGATCAGCTTGCCCTTGCCCATCGAGTCGTCCACCTCGATGCCGAGTTGCTTGCACACGTCGCGCAGCTGGGCTTCGTCCATACCTGTGATATCGATGCCCGTCTTCTCCTTGATGGAGTCGATCATGGTGATACGCTTGAAGGGGCGCTTGAAGCAGATTTCGTTGTCGCCAACTTTCACGGTATCAGTGCCTAACACCTCCGTTACGGCGCGCTCAATCATGGCCTCGGTGAAGTCCATCATCCAGAGGTAATCCTTGTAGGCCACGTAGATTTCCATTGCCGTGGTGCGGTCCATGCCCTCGTTGCGGAAGTTGCGCGAAAACTCATACACGCCTTCGAAGCCGCCCACGATGAGGCGCTTCAGGTAAAGCTCATCGGCGATACGCAAGTACATCGGAATGTCCAAAGCGTTGTGGTGCGTGATGAAGGGACGCGCCGTGGCGCCGCCGGGGATGGCTTGCAGCACAGGCGTTTCCACCTCGAGATAGCCGCTCTCGTTGAAGAAACGGCGGATGCTGTCGATGATGCGGGTGCGGGCGATGAAGATGTCCTTCACCTTGTCGTTGACCACGAGGTCGACGTAACGCATACGGTAGCGCAGTTCGGGGTCGTTGAATTCGTCATATTTCACACCGTCTTTCTCCTTGACGATGGGCAGGGGGCGGAGCGACTTGCTCAGCACGGTCAATTCTTTGACGTGAACTGAGATTTCGCCCATCTGCGTGCGGAAGGCAAAGCCTTTCACGCCGATGAAGTCGCCGATGTCCAACAGGCGTTTGAACACCGTATTATATAGGGTCTTGTCCTCCCCGGGGCAGATCTCGTCGCGCTTCACATAGAGTTGGATCCGGCCTTTCGAGTCCTGCAACTCGCAGAACGAGGCGGCACCCATGATGCGGCGGCTCATGATACGGCCCGCGAGGGTGACTTCCTGGAATTGGTCGGGGTTGTTGTCGTCAAATTGTTCCAAAATCTCCGTCGTGAACACGCTCACTGGGAACGCGGCCTGGGGATACGGATTGATGCCGAGCTTATAGAGTTCGGCCAACGAATTTCTTCTGATTTGTTCCTGTTCGCTCAACATAATGCGTTTGAATTTTGGCGCAAAGGTAAGTTTTAATTTGTTATCAGCACCAAACCTTAATGGAAAATTGTAAAATATCCGTCTGGGCACGCAATTCTTCATTAGACATTGCATGATACTTGGGTTCCAAATCGTTTATGATTGAAACAGTTTTGTCATAAGACCTTACCAATCGGTCGTTTGCCGATCCCAATATTTTTTGAATAATATTCATAGCCATCACTTTTCCTTGTTTGTCTGTATAGGTATAGCAAATTTTGTACCTTGCGGTCAAGATACTTTATGATATAATATAATAAAAATAATAAACAAGGTTGCACAATGATTTTATATCAAAATTGCACCAAAATAGGGGAGAATCCATCATGAAAGAATCGATAAAACAGTTACAAACCGCCAATATAACAAGTGATGTTTTTATAATATCGCCGGCCCAATTGGAATATATCGCCAGTGTATTTAGCAAAAACTTCGCGGATTCTATGAATATGCGCACGTTTTCCGGTCGCATATGCGAAATCGCACGAGAATCCCTGCGAACAGCATTAAAAGAAGCGAAAAAATGGGCGAACGTCGTTAAATAACATATTGACACAACGTGTTTTATTAAAAACGGCACAAACATGTGCCGTTTTTTTCATATTAGCCTGCAATCTTAATGTGACCGACCGGCCCGCTGTATCCGATTGCCGTTGTAACGCGGCGGTTGTTGCGGCTTTTTGCCGGTTACTTGCGGATAAATACCATAGCCCTTGCTGGCAAAATACGCACTATCACTACGTATCATCCCCATTACACTAATATTACCAAGTTGATCATCATCCAAAATTTGATACATCAGCCACCATCCTTTTCCGTACACTTTGGACGAGACATCAAAGTACGGGCTTAGGCTATCACGCGCAACATGAAAACCACTTGGTGTCCATGCGTCACTGGTTGCACGAACCCGTAGATAAATTGTATCATATACATTTGACCATTCGCGAACAGAATCCAGTGATGGATACACAGGGCCAGCACTCAAATAAAAATCAACCAAATACTCTTTCGTTCCACCCGTTACTGGAGGTAACGTATCCCCACCCGGTGTTGGCGGAACAATAGTATCACCACCGGGTTCCGGAATAATCGTGTCTGTACCCGGTGTCGGGGTAATGGTATCACCTGGATTTACTGGTGTGATCGTATCACCCGGGTTTACCGGCGTGATTGTATCGTGTGTAATTGGGTTTGGTGTAGGTTGTGGATCCTTATGGCAAGAAATGGCTCCTGTCAACACCATTAATCCAATTAGGAAAACAGCGGCGCATTGCACAGCCTTGTGCAGCCATCCATGTTTGGGAGGCGGTTCGGCATCATTTGCCTGAAGCATGCCACAACCCTTTGTGTCCACATACCATGCTTCTGTGTCATCGCAACCCATTTCCACGAACATAGGCTCCTGCGGTGTCGTCGTATTTAAGGATGAAGCAATCATCTTCTTGATTTTAAGCCTTCCCCACCAGTGCGGGATGTGAGGCCGTATCCGAGGGTGATGCCCTTTTGCATCATGGTGATCCATATAGAATTGTTTTTCAGTTTAACGGGTCAAAAGTACAAAAATTTCGGAAAAACAAGACATTCTTCAAAAAAGTCTTTGCAAATACTTAATGCCTGTTCTACTTTTTTGGAATCTCTACAATCTTCTCCCCAACGCCTGCTGAATCATGGCAATCGTCCCGCAGGTGAAGTTGTGGCCGTACAGTTTATGCCCATTCCACTTCGTATTTTGGAGTCGCTTCTTCAGTTTCTGTTGTTTTTTCTCTGTGCCAGATAGCCAGTACTTCGCTCCAGATTTTTCTGGCGAATTCACCCGTGATTATTTCCCTTTTTGAATCTATGCCTAACATGTTCGTGTGTTTTTATGCCGCAAAAATAGTCACTTTTTGGTTTTGTCGCAACAATGGATGAAAAACAATCACTTCACCACCTCCACAATCTTCTCCCCCAATGCCAGCTGAATCAGGGCAATCGTTTTGCAGGTAAAGTTGTGGCCGAGCATGAACCAACGCGAGACTTCCGATTCCTTTTTTCCCGTCAGTCGGGCTAAATCGCGCTTGGTCATGCCTTTTTCCTGAATGATTTGGTATATGCGTTCAGAAATGTCAAAATTCAGGTCGAAAGCGGCCTTCACCTCTGGTGTAATGCTTTTTGCCGCTTCCTCCACAATGGGGGAATAGTATTTTATGTTCGTTTCCGTCTTCATAGTTGAAAAACTTTGCCTTCAATACCCGTAATCACATTCTTTTCAATCGTAATGGAGCCGTCTTTTTGGGCTTCCAAAAGCAATTTGTCAAAGGCTTGCAAGTCCATGACATAGCCGCTTAATTCCTCGCTCTCTTCGTAAGTTTTTGTTGTTTTCTCTCCACCATTGCCCAATATCAGGATTTGGTCGGAGATACGCAGGCAATAAAGACGCAATTTTCTGGAATCAATTGCCAAAGCCGCTACTCTGTCGCTCATCTTGCCTTCCGGCCTGAAAAAACGCTCAAAAGCACCTACCGCCACAATCTTTTCAATGGCAAGCAGTATGGTCTTATATTCAGTGTTGAGTTTGGCATCCTCCTTGAACTTTTGCACAAAAGTTTCATATTCGCTTACGGCATTCCCATCGAAACAGATGGAATATAGACTAACATTATCAGTCTGTTCGAGTGTTTTGAGTGTAGCAGTTTTCATCGTTTTATGTTTTTGTTTTACAGCGCAAAGGTAATACATTTTTCCGACATATTTAACATAAATGTGAAATTTTGCATTTTTCAGCTCAAATCAACATTCACCCAATGTGAATTTATTGTACTTTTGCCATCAATAAAACCACTCAAAAATGAAGAAACTCCTTTGGTTGATGGCCCTAGCACTGACGATGGTCGCCTGCGGACAGAAAAACGAACAACAAGAGACCCCTGAAGAGAAAAAAGTCATCATTCCTCCTGGAATGCCTATCGCGCCGTCGACACAAATACCACCTCAAAATAATGGTGCCATAGACCCCACCGCCTTAGGCGACCCCAATGCGCCCGTCTTGAAACTAACGGAAGGACAACCGCTTGATTTCAGTCAACTTTCGGGAGGCGGACGGTCGGTTGAAGAGCAAGTGGCTTCTCAAATCGACTCCATCCGTTACAAAGCTGAGCACGGCGATGTCAAATACCAATATGCCTACGGCGTGTGTTTTGAAAAAGGATGGGGCGTGAAACAAGACTGGAACGAAGCTATAGTATGGTATAACAAAGCCGCCCAACAAAACAACGGCCCCGCCCTTAATTCACTCGGCAACTGCTATAGAATGGGCTATGGCGTGAGTGCCGACCCAAAAAAGGCCTTTGAATGGTACCAAAAAGGCGCCGCCGAAAAGGATGGCCAAGCCATGCTCAACCTAGGTAACTGTTATTACTACGGCATGGGCACAAAGAAAGACGAAAAGACCGCCATCAGTTGGTGGGAAAACGCTGCTGAGGCAGGCAACGCATACGCCATGGCGCAATTGGGCGATTGTTACTATTACGGCCAAAACGTGGAAAAAGACCTGGCCAAAGCCATTGAATATTATACCCCCGCCGCCGACAGAAACATTACAAGCGCTCTCTACCGTTTGGGCATCTTATATTACACTGGTACAGGCGTGGAACAAGACCAAGCCTACGCCAAACTTCTCATGAGCAAAGCCCGCGACGGAGGCATGAAAGAAGCTCAGGCATTTCTTGACAAAAACTTCAAATAATTAACCTCTGCTTTATTGATCCTTTGCTTTTGTCAAAGCCGCAGCACCGAGGATGGCTGCGTCGTTGTCGGGCAATTCCGAGACGCGCACTTCTACACTGCCATCGTAAACGAAACACAGATGTTTCCTAAACGACTCGCGCACCGGTTTCATCAGCACCTCGCCTGCTTTCACGGGACCACCCATCAAAAAGATGGCTTCAGGCCCGCTGAAGGCCACGGCATTGGCCATGGCGATGCCCAACCAATAACCCGTTAATTCAAAGACTTTCAGTGCCAAGGCATCACCTTGGTTGGCCGCATCGCCTACCATCTTGCTGGTGAGGTCGTCAGGATTAACTTTGGCAAGTGGTCCATCATAGGAAGGAGTGGTCTCAAGCAGTTCAAGTGCGGTACGACGGATGCCCGTAGCCGAGGTGTAGGTCTCCAAGCAGCCTTTTCTTCCGCAGCCACAAAGACGACCTTCGGGGATCAAGATCGCATGTCCCAACTCACCTGCGCCTCCTGTCTTGCCATGCACTAATTTACCATCTACCACGATACCGCTACCTACACCAGTACCCAACGTAAACATGACAAAATACTTCATGCCTTTGGCGCCACCATAAACGAGTTCGCCGTAAGCGGCGGCGTTGGCATCGTTTGAAACCACCACGGGCACATCGATATACGAATGAAACAAAGCTGCAAGGTCAACGGTGCCCTTGAAGTTGAGATTGGTGGCTCCTTCTATGCAGCCAGTATAGAAATTGCCTGCCGGCGCCGCAATGCCAATGCCATCAATGGCAGTCACGCCACATTCTGTCATTAACGATTTAATTCGTTCGCAAATATCTGATACATATTGGGATGCGTCGAAATACTTGTTGGTGGAAAGGTTCTTTTTCGCTATGCAGCGACCGTCACTGCAAACCAACCCGATGTCGGTATTGGTGCCTCCGATGTCGATGCCGATAGAATACGTATTTGTCATAATGTCGTCGTTTTTAAGCGGGCTAAAATACAAAAAAAACACGGACAACGCTTTTTATTCCTACCTTTGCGCCAAATTATTAACCATTATTTGCTTCCATTATGAAAAACATCCTCGGAATAGGCAGTGCTTTGGTAGACTTCCTGACCCAAATCCACGATGAACAGCTTTTGCAACAACTCAATCTCCCAAAGGGCGGCATGACTTATGTCGACGCTGAGACCTCGGTACGCATCGGCGAAATGATGAAATCCTACGGATGCCAACGTGCCAGCGGCGGTTCTGCGGCCAATACCATGAGCGGCCTGGCACAACTTGGCGTTACTTCTGGTTTCTTAAGCAAGACAGGACGCGATGAAGTGGGCCAATTCTTTGAAAAACAGATGGATGAAACCCATGTGAAACCTCTGATGCTGAAAAGTGACACTCCTACCGGCCGCGTCATGGCCTTTGTGACTGACGATGGCGAACGCACCTTTGCCACCTGCTTGGGCGCTGCTGCTGAGATGTGCGCCGATGATATCAAACCGGAACTCTTTGATGGTTGGGACATTTTCTACATCGAAGGCTATCTCGTGGCCAATCCCAACATGCTTCGGAAAGCCATCAGCACGGCCAAAGCCAAAGGTCTGAAAATCGCCATCGACCTAGCCAGTTATAACGTGGTGGAAGAAAGCCGTGACTTCCTGCTTGAAATCATCAACAACGATGTTGACATCGTGTTCGCCAACGAAAAGGAAGCTTTTGCCTTGACTAAGATGGAACCCGAGGACGCCTTGCATTATATCGCCGAGCGTTGCGAAATCGCGGTGGTAAAAGTAGGTGCCAAAGGTGCTTTCATCCAACGCGGCAAAGAAACCGTCACTATCCCACCGATAAAAGCCGATGTAGTCGACACTACGGGGGCTGGCGATATGTGGGCTGCTGGCTTCTTGGCAGGATTTGTGAAAGGCGAAAGTTTGCAGAAATGTGGCATGATGGGAGCTATCGTAGCGAAAAACATCATCGAGGTCATTGGTGCCAAAATGGATGAAGCCCGTTGGGAGAAAATCCATACTGCCATTGCAAATTTGTAATTAATTAGGTGGAGCTATCATTATTTTTTATACCTTTGCGCCCACTATAGTATTTTTCGCGAAAAGTAAATATTTAATAATTAGACAGTTAGGTAAAAATGAAGGAATTCCAAACAAAAGACATCCGCAACGTTGCCCTCATCGGCGCAGCAAAGTCGGGTAAGACCACCCTTGCCGAGAACATGCTTTTTGAAGGCAAGCTCATCAACAGAAAAGGTAGCACCGACGAGAAGAATACCGTCTCCGACTACCGTCAAATTGAGATGGACCGTCAGATTTCGGTTCACGCATCCATGATGTACACGCTCTTTAACGACAAGAAGATCAACATCCTGGATACCCCCGGCTTTAGCGACTTTTCGGGCGACATCGTCAGCTGCCTCACCGCTGCCGACATAGCCGTCTGCACCGTCAACGCCCAATCAGGTGTCGAAGCTACCACAGAGAACGCTTGGCGTCACGCTGCCAACACCAACAAGCCCGTTGTGTTCTTTATGAACCAACTCGACCACAGCAACGCCAACTTCGATAACACAATCCGCGAACTGAAAGAATATTTCGGCGACAAAGTCACGCCTATTCAATATCCCGTCAACGCCGGTGAGGATTTCAACGCCGTCATCGACTTGATCATGATGAAGATGTTGGTCTTCAAAGACGGCAATGGTGCTCCTGAAATCCAGGACATCCCCGCCGCTGAAATGGCCAAAGCTGAAGAGCTGCACAACAACCTCATCGAACACGCCGCCGAAGGCGAAGAGGCCCTGATGGAGAAGTTCTTCGAAGAGATGACCCTGAGCGAGGAAGACATGGAACGCGGTATTCACCTGGGTATCGTCAACCGTGAGATGTTCCCCGTGCTTTGCGGTGCTGCCAAACGTGGCGTGGGCGTCACCCGTCTGATGGAGTTCCTCATCAATGCCTGCCCGTCGCCCGCCGACATGCCGGCCATCAAAGCCAAGAACGGTCAAGAGTTCCACAACAGCAACGACGACCCGACTGCTCTGTTCATCTTCAAGGTGACCACCGAGCAAAACCTCGGCGACGTGGCTTGGATGCGCGTCTATGGCGGCAGCGTCACGAAGAGCCAAGACCTCATCAACCCGCGCACAGGCAACAAGGAGCGTCTGTCACAGCTGCTGGTCTTCCGTGGCAAGAATCGTGAAGAAATCGAGAAAGCCAATGCAGGTGACATCATTTGCACCATCAAGCTGAAGGACGGCCGTATCGGCGACACTTTGGCCGACGCCAAAGCTAGCGAAGCCATCTTCGAAGAGATGCCTTTCCCGACCCCGATTTTCACCATCGCCGTGAAAGCCGTCAACTCGCAAGAAGACGAAAAACTCGGCAGCATCCTCAACGACATGCACAAAACCGATCCGACCGTCATCAGCGGCATGTCGCGCGAACTGCGCCAGAACATCCTGCAATGCCAAGGCGAATATCATTTCAACACCTTGAAGTGGTACTTCGACAATGTCTATAAGATCGCCATTGAGACGGCTTCCCCGAAGATTCCGTATCGTGAGACCATCACCAAGAGCGCCAGCGCCAGCTACCGTCATAAGAAACAGTCCGGTGGTAGCGGTCAATTCGGTGAAGTCCACATGCAACTGGCTCCTTATTTCGAAGGTTACACCGATCCGAGCGAACTGCAGGTGCGTGACAAGCAAGAGTACGAACTGCCTTGGGGCGGTAAGCTCATCTTCGCCAACTGCGTCGTCGGTGGTGCCATCGATGCCCGCTTCATGCCTGCCATCCTGAAGGGTGTCAACGAGCGTTTGGAGCAAGGCCCGCTCACGGGTTCCTACGCCCGCGACATCATCTGCTACATCTACGATGGTAAGATGCACCCGGTCGACTCCAACGAAATGGCCTTTAAGATCGCCGGTCGTATGGCCTTCAGTGCCGCCTTTAAGAACGCTGGCCCGAAGATTATGGAGCCCATCTACGACCTCGACGTGCGCATGCCCGCCGACCTCATGGGTGCCGTCATGACTGACCTGCAAGGCCGCCGCGCCATCGTCATGGGCATGGACAGTGACCATAACTACCAGACCATCCACGCCAAGGTGCCGTTGGCCGAGATGGACCGCTACTCGACCTCGTTGAGTTCGCTGACCTCTGGTCGTGGTACCTTCACGATGAAGTTCGCCGAGTACCAACAGGTTCCCACCGATGTGCAGAACCGCCTGCTCAAAGAGTACGAAGAGAGCCAGAAGGAAGAAGAATAACCCTTCCTTTTATCATCATAACATTTATCCGCCGCAAGGTTTTTTGCGGCGGATTTTTTGTCGTTTGATTTTTTCAAACTGATTCTTTATTTTTGCGGCGTAATATAACATCAAATCTATGTCAGAATACTTTGATAACCCCGAAGAACAAATACTTTCGGAAAGGACAGAAAAGGAGACCGACAAGAAATGCCCGAACTGCGGTGCCACAGTCGTCTTTGACCCGGCAACGGGTGGGATGCATTGTGATTATTGTGGTTACTCATGCGAACTGCCCAAACCTGAAGAAGGAAACGAAATCTGTGAGATGGACTTTGAATCGGCTCTTCATACAGAGAGTTTCAACTGGGGTGAACAGAAAAAATCGGTGCAATGCAAGCAATGCGGTGCTGTCAGTATCTACGACGCTCTCGAGACTGCCGCGGTGTGTCCGTTCTGCGGCTCTACGAGTGTAATGCCTGCCGCTAACGAAAACACCATTGCCCCAGGTGCTGTGTGTCCTTTCTCTATCACCAAAGACCAAGCCGGTGAAGGCTTCACAAAATGGCTCAAAAGGAAATGGTTTACCCCGTCGAAAGCAAAGAAAAACGCGCGCCCCGATTCGTTCCAAGGCGTATATCTTCCTTATTGGACCTACGACGCACAAACTACTTCCAATTTCACTGCACGGGCCGGTTATGACAGAAAGGTAAGAGACAAAGATGGCAATACCAAGACCGTAACCGATTGGAGACATGTTAGTGGTGTTTATCAAGAGTTTTTCGATGATGTCACCGTCATGGCATCCAAACGCCAAGAGAATTCGGGCGTAAAGGCTTGCGAGCCTTTTGACTTCTCGAAACTAGTGCCCTATTCACCTCAAGTGGTGGCTGGTTTCATTGCTGAACGTTATTCCATTGGCTTGAAAGAAGGCTGGAATCAGGCGCAAAACACCATTCAGTCGCGTTTGAGTTCCGACATTGCCACATATGTCCGCCACCATTGGCGTGCCAACCGTGCCGATTCGGTTAGATTCTCAACCCTCTACAGTCATATCACTTATAAATACCTCCTTGTTCCTACCTGGATTTCTTCCTTCAAATACAAGGAAAAAGTGTATCAATTTGTGGTAAACGGTCAAACTGGCAAGGTGGGCGGCAAAGCACCTGTCTCCGCTTGGAGAGTGATTATTGCCGTTCTCTTAGGTATTGGTGCCATTGTAGGACTCTATTTCGGATTACAATAACAAACCAACATCACAAATCTGTCTCTTTCCAAATCTGACTGAATGACTTAGGAGCAAATTCGGGTAAGGTTCGACGACTCCCCCATGTTTGTGAATTGATAAATCGTTTCAATTCTATCTTCTTCATAAACAATGGACTATCCATTTTCTTGCGTGACTTGCAGTGCCAAATCATAAGACGAAACAACGAATCAAGTTTGGTGTTGCCTACCTTTTTGTTGTTTACCAAATTGCGGTTTTCAACCATGAGATCATCCAACGGAATCTTGACGGGACAGACTTCTGTGCAACGACCACACAAGGCACACGCTGTAGTAAGGTGCGCATAGTCACTCAATTCATTCATCAATGGTGTCATCACCGTACCCATCGGACCAACATGAGGCGAACCATATGTGTAACCGCCAATGTTTTTGTAAATGGGACACACGCTGACACAAGCACCACAATGGATGCAAGAAATCACTTGACGTTGTCGCTCATGTTCAAGCAGTTGTGATCGCCCGTTGTCCAACAGAATGACATACATCTTGTCTGGACCATTTTCATCTTTGGTTGGACCAAAAGTGATGCTATTGTAAGCCGCCATGGGGAGACCTGTGGCATGTGATGACAACAAAGGCAACATGACACTCAAATCATCAAGATTGGGAATCACTTTGCCGAGTCCAGCCACAACGATGTGAACTCTTGCTTGTGAACAGGTTTTCAATATATTACCTTCGTTCTCGGTAAGCACTACCCCACCCTCTTCTGACAGCAAGAAATTGGCACCCGTAATGCATATCGGTGTGTCTTTTATTGCATTACCAACTTTAAAACGCACAAAATTCACCATTTGCTTTGCGCTGCTGTCAGGTTTGAGCTTAAAGTGTTTTGTCAAAACCGCATTGATCTCTTCTTTTGAGAGATGGATGGCAGGTGCCAAGGGATGATAGGATTTTTGTCCACATGCTTGCAACACAAAACGCGCCACGCCTGTTTCTGTCAATGCAATGTTTTTTCGGCTGAGAAAATCGTTTAATCCAATTTCGTCAAGCACCATTGAATTGGAACGTGCTACACTGGTAGCCCGTTCCATAGTGATGATTTCGTATATCAATGAAATCGCATCATTGGCATTTCGAGCCCAAAGTACTTTGCCGCCATTGGCATTGAAATGCGTCTCAAAGTCCACCAAGAGCTTTTCCAATTTCATCACCGACTTGTTGCGTAACGTATAGGCACGCTGCTTTTCCAAGTCCATATTGCGGTAGTTGATCTTTCCTCGGGCAAAACTACCTTCGTAACATCCTGTACCATAATTGAGTTTTTGCCAATGTTCTTCGTCAAAGGCAATCTCTGCGGCTTCATTGAATAAGGTACTATTCTCTGTCATAAAACTCAGAATTGTTCTATTTTTTCTACTCTTGCCGAGTGTCTGCCACCTTCAAATTCAGTGGAAAGGAAAGCCTGTACCATTTCCCATGCCAGTTCGTTGGGAATAAACCGTCCAGGCAAAGCAAGGATATTGGCATCATTGTGCTGACGTGCCAATTTCGCCAATTCGACATTCCAACAAAGCGCCGCCCTAACATGAGTATGATGGTTGGCCGTCATTTGGGCACCATTACCACTGCCACACAAGATGATCCCCAAGGGAAACTCGCCTTTAGAGATAGCCGTTGCCAAAGGATGAATCATATCAGGATAATCGACACTATTGGCAGTATGTGTACCAAAATCACGTACCTCAAAGCCGGCGTTTTGAAGTTTTTCAATCAAATATTGCTTCATGTCGAAGCCGCCATGGTCGCTTGCTATAGGAATAATTCCGTTCATTTTTCAGGTGTTGATAAATAATCTGCAAAGTTACATTTTTTCGTTGTTTCTAACATGATTATTTGCTTATTTATGAGTAAATTACAATCTATAATTTATATCATATTTTTAATATAAATTATTGATTATAAATAAATTAAGTATTTATCAACAAGTGATTTGTTGATAACTTTTTGATTTGGGTCAATTAAAAATTGTGTCGTGTTGATAAAACTAAAAAGGCTGTTTTTTTAACCCAGAAACACGATAAAATGAACAGAATTTTTGAAAAATGATAGTCATTTTACCTAGTGAATAAAAAATCATCGGATATATGAAAAAGAGGTGATAGAACTGAAACAGAAACTAATATCGTTTTTTGTAAAGTCATTCTCAAATTAAGATACATTAATGCAAGAATTTTAATGAGAAGTTTTCAACCATTTCACAACCTTATCAACATTATCATATAATTAAATAAATTAATAAAAGGTATATGATATAATATGATTTCGGCGGTTGAAAAATTATGAAATCGTTTTGAAGTTTTTTGCTTATCTTTGAACCGTGAAACAAAGAAATAATGTTGGACAAATTTCATATCATCTGGATTGTTTTTATGATACTGGTTTTCAGTGAGAATATTTTTTCTCAAACTGAATATCAGAGATTTACATATCCAAATGGACAAATTTCAAGTGAAGGTATTCTCCGTAATGGAAAGCCTGATGGGTTATGGAAGTCTTATTATGAAAATGGTCAGCTGAAAAGTATAGGAAAACGCACAAATTTTCTTTTGGACAGTACTTGGGTGTTTTTTAGTGAGAATGGTGATACAAGCTTAATTGTCAATTACAAAAATGACTTGAAAAACGGTTCTCGTTTTACTTTCAGTAAAACTGAAGTGATGATGGAGCCTTTTGTGAATGATATACGTCAAGGGGAAGGTCGGAGGTATGACAGAAAAGGTCGTCTTTTACAGATGATTACTTATAAAAATGGTTTCGAGGATGGTGTTTCACCAGTTTTTGATACCTCTGGACTTTTGCGGGAAATCGTCAATTATAGAAAAGGTTTTGTGATGACTCGCGAGTCTTTGAACCGATATGACCGCGAAGGAAAGAAACACGGCTATTGGAAGACTTTTTTTGATGATTGGAGTGTGCATACTGAATGTTATTATCGTCATGGTTTGCGTGATGGTTTTTATAAGGAATATGATTCGAAAGGCAACTTGAAGAAGATTACCAAATATGTCAATGACATGGAACAGGTGTTGGAATCTGATATGAAGCCATTGGTTGTGAAACATGAATACTTTCCTAATGGTAAAGTAAAACGTGAGGTTTCTTTTCGTGATGGCAAACGTGAAGGAGTTTGGCGCGAATTTGACGAAAACGGTAATGTAGTCAAGTCGCAGACTTATAAGAAAGGTGGTTTGGTGAGTGAAGGCGTAGTAGGAACAGATGGTAAACGTCGTGGTGAGTACAAGGAGTTTTACCCTGACAGTACTTTACGTGCGGAAGGCCTTTTCCTTGATGGATTGCGTTCTGGTGAGTGGAAGTTCTATTATCATAATGGCCAATTGCAGGAAGTCGGTATCTATAAGGAAGGCGATCCAGATGGTGTTTGGACTTGGTTTTACGACAACGGACAAAAGCAAATAGAGGAACAATTCTTCAAGGGATTGCATAATGGACCTTACAAAGAATATGACACCAAGGGTAACCTCATTGTTTCGGGCACTTATTTCGATGGAATGAAAAACGGCAAATGGATGGAACAAGTTGGTGACATGCGTACCCAAGGTGAGTACCGAAACGACAAGCAAGTAGGTGAATGGGTGTCTTATTATGACAACGAAAAAATGGCATTTCGTGGTACATTCAACGCTGGTTATCCAGATGGACAGCATTTCTTCTATTATGAAAATGGTAAACTGAGTGAAATCCAAAGCTATGCTGCTGGGGTAAAACACGGTGATTGGAAAAAATATTTGGAGACTGGTGAATTGTATTTTACCATTACATACGACCATGGGAAAGAAATAAAATATGATGGGGAGGCTTTGGATGAGAATGAAATCATAAAGGAATGAGTCAATTGAAATATTTGAAATTTGGTTCTAAAGTAGCCATTGCTGCTCCAGCGCGTAAAATGACACGCGAACAAATGCAATATGCTATTGATTGGTTGGTAGAAAAAGGCTTTACTCCTGTCTATGACGATAGGTTATTCGCTGAGCATTATATTTTTGCCGGTAACGATGACTTTCGTGCTTCTGTCCTCCAGGAATATCTTGATGATGAAAGCATAGAAGCCATTTGGCTGTCACGAGGAGGTTATGGTAGCATTCGTATTATTGATAAGTTGGATTTCACAAAGTTTTTGCATCATCCAAAATGGATAGTCGGTTTCAGTGATACTACAGTCTTTCATGGCAAACTGCAAAGTTTGGGTATTCCTAGCCTTCATGCTTCCATGCCCTATTGTTTTGATAATAAAACCATTGAGGCAAAACAATCCTTGTTTGATGCTTTGGTGGGTCAGTCTTTACATTATGAGTTTGCAACACATCCATTGAATAGAGTTGGAATTGTTGAAGCTGAGGTTGTAGGCGGTAATTTGTCCGTCTTATATGGTATGATAGGTTCCAATTCTTTTCCGAAAACGGATGGAAAGATTCTGTTTATTGAAGAAGTAGATGAGTATATCTATCACATTGATAGGATGATGCATGCCTTAAAACGTGCTGGAATATTATCACATCTTAAAGGTCTTATTGTAGGAGGACTGACTCAAATTCACGACAATCCAGATCCTTTCGGAATGAGTGTAGAGGAAGTCATTGCCGAAGCTGTCAAAGATAAGGATTATCCGTTATGTTTTGGTTTCCCAGCTGGACATTTTGCCGACAATCGCTCAATTGTCTTAGGACAAAAATCAAAACTCACTATTACCAAAGAAGGGTCTGTTTGGACTACAAATTAGTGCTCCTTTGCGATTTTATCCATAGATTTAAGGATATTCTTCAGCATTTCCGGTTTGGTCAAATTGAGCCAATCGCAGAAAGTAATACCCATATATTTGGCCGTCTTTTTCCAGTTTCCCTTATGGTCTTTCTTGAGAGAGAAAATGTAAGAATTGCTGGTTCCAAGCAACACTTCTTTCAAAGCGCAGACTTTGTATACAATCTCGTTATACAAACTTTCACTGTTTACACCTGTCTTGCACTCTATGACAAACAACTTGTTGGCCTTGATGAAGCAGACATCCAACTCATTGTTGTGTTTAATAATACCATTAGAGATGTGTACACCCATGGCGATATCATCTGGATTCAGTACGTTTTTGATCAAAGCATAGACATATTCCTCAAACCAACCACCTGTAAGATACTCAATTTCATAATTTTGAAGAGAGCCTTTCCTTTCGGGGACAAAACCAATGTAATTCAAGAACTTACTCAGATTTGGGATGGGTGTCATAAATTCCTTGTGTGGGTTTTCTATTTCCGAGATAATAAGGAATTTCCAATTGCGGTACTTCTCACGCAGCGTTTCCATTACTTGATAATCACCTTGACCTAATAAGTTTTGCGAGAACAAGGTAAACAGATGTTGTGAAAAAGCCGTTTCCTTAACTTGTTGGCGTGGTTGATCCACATCGCTTTGCAGTCCATAAAGACCAAAATACTCTTTCAACGTCATGCGGTGCTTAATGGGAAAAATCTCATCGTCGTCGTCATAGATGCTGTTGTCGAAGATGGTCTTTACAATTTGGTTCTCTCGGGTTTGCGTGTAGAAGAATAAGGTATTGAACTCCTCAAAGACATGTTGCACCGACAAAGTCATGTAACGGTTGCCGCCCGCCAGATTAAGGTAATATATGGTCTCCGAATTCAATTTGTCCTTGATAGTGCGACAAATGCGCTCATAAAGCAGGTTATCCTGATAGCGATTGATGATGATTCTTTTTACCAACGTCTCTTCCACTTCCAATTGCTTTGCAAGCAGGTCTATGCAATCTGATTCTTCAGCTGTTGAAATGAAAAGCAACTCATCACTTTCTTCGTAATACTCTTTAGTAAACAAATATGCTGGCAGTGGATTGCTTTTGTCTATGATATTGACGATGGTTTTTGACATGGTTATTCGATTATGATTTTTTTCAACATTGTTTTTTCTGAGTTCTTCACTTCAACGAAATAGAAGCCACTTTCCAATGTATTTACTTTGATTGTATTTACTTTGTTTTCAATACATTGCGAAGCGACTTTTTGTCCGTTGAGGTTGTAAATCACTATTTCGGATGGCGTTGCTTCATCCAAAATGAGGCTGAATGTGCCGTTGGAAACAGGGTTGGGCCAAACATCAAAGTCAATTGTTTTGGTTTCATGCACTCCGTCATCTTCGAGGAAGGGAATATAGTTGACCAATCCCAAACTTGGATCGTCTAATTGGTGGGTGATATGGTCTTCAATCTCTTGCTCATCAATTGTACCCCAGTAGTTGCCGACGGCCGTGATGTCGTAGGCGGAGTTGTTGTACAGGTCAAAAATACCATAACTTGCTCCATAATTATAGACATGGCCGTTACCGTGGATT
>CAJOIF010000042.1:6876-33099 GCA_905234765.1 uncultured Bacteroidales bacterium | reverse complement strand
TTTGTCAAAATTTCGGGGAATTTTGAGTATTTTTGCAGCCAAAAATAAAACCATCAAAGACATGTCAAACATTGTAGCAATAGTGGGGAGACCCAATGTAGGAAAATCGACGCTGTTCAACCGTCTGCTGAAGCAGCGCATGGCCATCGTGGAAGAGACGAGTGGCGTGACGCGCGACAGGCACTACGGCAAGAGCGATTGGAATGGTAAGGAATTCACCGTCATCGACACCGGCGGTTATGTGGTGGGGTCGGACGACATCTTTGAAGAAGAAATCCGCAAGCAGGTGGACCTGGCTATCGACGAGGCCGATGTCATCGTCTTTATCGTAGATGGTCGCGAAGGGCTCCATGTCCTTGACGAAGATGTGGCAGCCATCCTGAGACAGCAGAAAAAACCTGTCTTATTGGCTGTCAACAAGATAGACGAGCCAAGCAAGGAAGTACTGGCGAGTGAGTTCTACGCCTTGGGTCTGGGCGAGCCCTACCCCATGTCGGCCATGACCGGCACAGGCACAGGCGACCTATTGGACAAGGTCTGCGAGCTGCTGCCCTCCGACACCACCGACTTCAATACCGACCTGCCCCGTTTCACCGTGGTGGGGCGCCCGAATGTGGGCAAGTCATCCTTAATCAACGCTTTTTTGGGCACAGACCGTCACATTGTGACCGACATCGCAGGCACCACCCGCGACGCCAACTACACGCGCTACAACGCCTTTGGCATGGAGTTCATGCTTGTTGATACCGCCGGTCTCCGCAAGAAGAGCAAGGTGGAGGAAGACATCGAGTTCTACTCCGTGCTGCGCTCCGTGCGTGCCATCGAGGACTGCGACGTGGCCATTCTCATGCTTGATGCGACACAAGGCTTTGAGGCCCAAGACATGAACATCCTGCACCTCATCGAGAAGAACAAGAAAGGCTTGGTGATGGTCGTCAACAAGTGGGACCTTGTGGAGAAAGACTCCAACACGCACTTGGCTTACGAAGAGCTCATCCGTTCGCGGACGGCACCGTTCACCGACTATCCCATCATCTTCACCTCGGCCATCAACAAGCAGCGCATCTATAAGGTTCTGGAAACAGCGCATAAGGTTTACGAGAACCGCGAACGCCGTATCCCCGTCCGCGAACTGAACGACCAAATGCTAGAAATCATCAACTCCGTGCCGCTACAGACGGCCTCGCGCGGACGTTTCCTCCGCATCAAATACATCACCCAACTGAAAGGCCGTACTCCGCAGTTCATCTTCTTCTGCAACCTGCCCAAAGACGTGAAGGAGAACTACAAACGCTTCTTGGAGAACAAGTTGCGTGAGACCTGGGACTTCAACGGCGTGCCGATTCAACTCATCTTCAAGGAGAAGTAATATTTTGACACGAGACTACGAGACTGCGGGACTACGAGACATGCCAATCCCCGCCGTCTCGAAGTCCCGAAGTTCCGAAGTCAAAAACAATGGAAAACGAAGAAAACATCGTCCGGATGGACAAATGGCTGTGGGCGGCGCGCCTCTTTAAGACGCGCTCGTTGGCTGCCGATGCCATCAAGGGCGGCAAAGTGAAAATGGACGACAATCCCGTCAAGCCATCGCGTGAGGTGAAGGTAGGCGATGTCATCCAAGTGCAAATCGACCAACTTCATAAGGTGGTGGAAGTGAAAACCGTCATCAAAAACCGCGTTTCAGCCAAGCAAGTACCTGAAGTCTACACCGACCTCACGCCCAAGGAGGAATACGAGCGCATCGAGTTCATGCACGCCTACAAAGCCGAGTGGCGCGACCGCGGTGCTGGTCGCCCGACCAAGAAGGAACGTCGTATGATTGAACGGATGAAAGACGAAATGTAGCCGTCAAGCCCTTTGGATCATCCCATTAGCTCCCGCAACAGCCCTGCAAACTTTTCTATTTCTTCCTCTGTCGTGTCGAACGCGCACATCCAGCGGACGACATCGGCATCCTCGTCCCAGTCATAGAAGAAATAATGGTTTTGGAGCTCTTTCCACACTTTGCGAGGCAGCTGCGCGAACACGCCATTGGCCTGCACGGGATAGACGACCTTCACGCCAGGGATGTCCTTTACGGCTCGGTAAAGCAACTGCGCCATGCGGTTGCTGTGCTCGGCATTGCGGCGCCAGAGGTCGTTCTCGAAATAAGCGTCGAACTGCGCTGCTATGAAACGCATCTTCGAGCAGAGCTGCATGGCCTGTTTGCGGCGGTATTTGAAGTCGGGACAGAGGTCGGGATTGAGCAAGACGACAGCCTCGCCCATCATCAGTCCGTTCTTGGTGCCGCCGAAGGAAACGGCATCCACGCCGAGGTCGGTGGTCATCTCCTTGAACGTGCAGCCTAGAGCCACGGCGGCATTGCCCAAACGAGCACCATCTATATGGACATACATGTTGTACTCCCTTGCCAAAGCCACCAGCGCCTTGATTTCGTCCATAGAATACAGCGTTCCAAGTTCTGTCGGCTGGGTGATACTGATGACTTTAGGCTGGCTATGGTGCTCAAAGCCGAAGCCGTGTAAGCGCGTTTTGACCAGTTCAGGTGTCAGTTTTCCGTCAGGTGTATCAACAGTCAACAGGCGGCAGCCCACAATACGCTGCGGGGCGCCACATTCGTCCACATTGATGTGGGCGGTCTCTGCACACACCACTGCCTCGTGCGAGTGCGTCATGGCGTCAATGCAGAGAGTGTTACAGCCCGTGCCGTTGAAGGCGAAAAAGACGCGGGCCTGTTCACCGAACTGCTCGCGGAACTTCGCTTCCGTTGCAGCACAATATTCATCATCGCCGTAGGCCAAGGCATGTTCCTTGTTCACGCGAGCGATGGCCTCCAAAACCTCGGGGCACACGCCCGAATGGTTGTCGCTTCCGAATCCTCGTTTCATAGTCGTAAAATTTGGGCAAAGATAATTGATTTAGGACGAGCATGGCAAAAAAATGTGCTTTTCACCAGAAACCTTGCCGATATCGGCAAAAATTCGTATCTTTGCCTCGGATTTTGAAGTAAAACTTGCCGATAGATGGAATACATTTCAGTCAGTCAGTTTGCCGAAAAATACGGCATCAGCGAGCGTACCGCCCGCAACTATTGCGCTACGGGCAAAATTGAAAGTGCATTCCTTACGGGAAAAACATGGAACATCCCTGCCGATGCTACCTTGCCCAAACGTGGCAAAAAGAAGGTGTCGCCGTTGCTCACCGCCTTGCGCGAGCAGAAAGAAGCCAGGATGAAAGGGGGCATCTACCACCGCACACAGATTGACCTGACCTACAACTCCAACTACATCGAAGGCAGCCGCCTGACCAAAGAACAGACGCGCTACATCTTTGAGACCAACACACTTGGCATCACCACAGAAAACACGCGCATTGACGACATCATGGAGACCGTCAACCATTTCCGTTGCATTGACTATGTCATCGACCATGCCACGGAAAGAATTACCGAAACGCACATCAAGCAACTGCACTTGATATTGAAAACGAACACTTCCGACAGCCGCAAGTCATGGTTTGCCATCGGCGATTACAAGCGTCTTGCCAATGCCGTGGGAGAAGAGGAAACCGCACGTCCCGAAGAAGTCCACCGTCAGATGAAGTCGCTGGTTGCCGATTACAACTCCCTCAAACACGTTGCGTTTGACGACTTGCTAGATTTCCATGTACGATTCGAGCGCATCCATCCTTTCCAAGACGGCAACGGGCGTGTCGGAAGGCTGTTGCTGTTTTGGCAATGCTTACAAACGGGTATCGTCCCGTTTATCATCACTGATGATTTGCGTTTGTTCTATTACCGAGGCATTCAAAACTGGGGGAAAATCAATGGGTATTTGCGAGACACATGCCTCACGGCACAAGACAACTTCAAAGGATTGTTAGAATATTTTGGCGTGAGATATTAGCAATTTGCAAAATTTGCACATTGCTTTCTCGAACTCAACCTTAAAGTTCCAGCTTTTTCCCATCCAATACCGCCTCTTTCAACGTGTCGTATTCGTAGGTCAATTTCAGCGAGAAGAAAGGCCTATGGTCGTCGATGAGGCGCAGGAATATCTTGTCGCCTTCCCACATGGTGAGTTCCAGCAGGCGTTGTTTCTCAATCCATTCGAGGTCGCCCTCGTTGCAGACGATTTGGTCGCCGGTCCAGTCGGTGCAAACAAAGATGTGCATATGCTCGTCGTCGTAGATGTTGTGTACAAAGGTGACGATGCCGCAATAGCGCCATTTCGTGACGGTGAAGCCCGTTTCCTCCCACACCTCGCGCAGCATACAGTCTTCGGGACTCTCCCCTTCCTCAAACTTGCCGCCCACGCCGAGCCATTTGTCGTGGTTGAGGTCGTTTTTCTTCTTGGTGCGATGCAGCATGAGGTATTGCGAGCCGCGTTCAAGATAACACAATGTCGTTTGTTTCATTTACTGATTTGTTTGGTACGGCCTTTCGACAGGCTCAAGGACCTTAAAAAAGCAAGGCGGCCGATTGGCCGCCTTGCAAAAACCTTTGAACTCTGGGATTAGATGATACCCTGAGCAAGCATGGCGTTGGCAACGCGCATGAAGCCAGCGATATTGGCACCTTTCACGTAGTTGATGGTACCATCGGCTTGCTTACCATACTGGACGCACATGTCATAAATGTTGTTCATGATGGTGTGGAGGTTCTTGTCAACCTCTTCAGCGGTCCAGTTGCGGTGCTCGGCGTTCTGGCAGATTTCGAGGCCAGAGGTGGCAACACCACCAGCGTTCACAGCCTTACCAGGACCGAACGGGATCTTGGCGGCTTGGAAAGCGGCGATAGCAGCGGGTTGGCAACCCATGTTGGAGACCTCAGCAACGTACTTCACGCCATTGGCGATCAGTTCCTTTGCATCGGCTTCAGCCAGCTCGTTCTGGAAAGCGCAGGGGCAAGCGATGTCGCACTTCACCATCCAAGCCTTCTTGCCAGGAGTGAAGACGGCCTTGCCAGGGAACTTGGTGGCCATGTCTTCAACCTTGTTACGGTTGGAGGCACGCATCTCCAGCATGTAGTCGATCATTTCCTTGTCGATACCGTTGGGCAGTTCGCACACGCCGTCGGGACCTGACAGGGCAACAACCTTAGCGCCAAGCTCGGTGGCCTTGATGGCAGCACCCCAAGCCACGTTACCGAAGCCGGAGAGGGCAATGCGCTTGCCTTCCATCTTGTCACCAGTCTGCTTCACCATGCGCTCGACATAGTAGATGGCGCCGAAACCAGTGGCTTCGGGACGGATCAGAGAACCACCCCAGCCATAGCTCTTGCCGGTCAGAGCGCCAGTGCTGTGCTCGCGAGCGAGCTTCTTGTACATGCCGTACATGTAACCGATCTCACGGCCACCGACACCGACGTCACCAGCGGGGCTGTCTTGGTCGGGACCAATGTTTCTCCAAAGTTCATACATGAAAGCTTGGCAGAAACGCATGATCTCTTCGTCAGTCTTACCAACCGGATCGAAGTCGGAACCACCCTTACCACCGCCGAGAGGCAGCATGGTCAGAGAGTTCTTGAAGATTTGCTCGAAGCCCAAGAACTTCAGCATGGAGACGTTGACGGCCTTGTGGAAACGGAGACCACCTTTGTAAGCGCCGAGGGCGGCGTTGTACTGAACGCGGTAGCCGAGGTTCGTCTGAACTTCGCCGTTGCGGTCAACCCAAGTCACGCGGAACGTGAAGATACGATCGGGCTCAACGAGTCTTTCGACGATCTTGGCCTTCTCGAACTCAGGATGCTGGTTGTAGACTTCTTCGATGCTTTCGAGCACTTCGCGCACTGCTTGCAGGTACTCATTCTCGCCTGGATGCTTGGCTTCCAGAGCGGTCATAATTTCGTTTACTTTCATTTTTTGACTTTAATTAAAGGTTTATTTGTTGGTTAGAAAGTTTGCTTCAATTGGTAAAACGGTGCAAAGGTAGGACTTTTATTTGAACAATTTCCAAATTATGCAAAATATTTTCTCCCCTTTCCAGCAGAAACATTTTTTTACGGTTCTTTTGGTTCTTCCACTTTTTTACCATTCTCATATTCAATCACTTGCAGAATAGTTCCATTGGGAGCATATCGCACTTCCCGACCCTGCTTCAGATTGTCACGATACGTCACTTCAAAAATGACACAGCCTTCTTCGTTGTAGCCGGTCTGTTTGCCGCAACCTTTATCGTATCTGGCCTTCGATGCCAACTGCCCATCAGGATAGAATATCAACCACGACCCGTCCATCATGCCATCGGCATATTGTCCGTCATAGAAAAGCTGGCCGTTTTCGTGCCACTTCTTGTAAGGACCGTCGAGCTCACCATGAGAATAATACGCTTCAGCCACCAACACGCCTTTTTCCGAATAGGAACGGCTCAGGCTGTCGAGTGTATCGTGACGATACCAGCATTCCGTCTCCAATTGCCCATTCTCATGCCAACGCTGTGAAAGGCCTTCTTTTTGGTCATTGACATAAGCCACCTGCATCAAAGGCTGACCATTGGCGTAATACCAACGGCACTCACCGTTCAACTTGCCATCGGCATAGTGCAACTCCGACTTCAGCTTGCCATTTTCCCAATAGGATTTTTTCACGTTGCTGTTACAGGCGGCCAATAAAATCAGCCATGCCGCGACGAGAAAAAGACATTGTTTCTTCATTCCACGGGCTTTTTGAAAGGATTGATTGGAACAAGTTCAACTTCTTGATTGTCATATTGGTACATAATCCAATTCTGATTTTCAAGACCATCGCCCATCCCCTTTTGCATGAAATGGTAGCTCGTATGGAGCATCGGCATCGTGAAATAAGGCAGACACTCCTTCATCCCACTACCATAACGCATCAAGGCTGTCAGGAAATAACGCGCCACATCGTAACCCTCAAAGGCGTAATTTTGAGGCTCAACGGCATATTTCTGCCTAAAATCCATGACAAAGCGTTTGGCCTCATCGCTGCGATAATCCACGAAATTATCAGTAAGATATATGGCGTTCATTTGCAGCAAATTATCCACAAGAAGCTTCTCGAATTTCGTCCAATCGGGGGCGCAGACCAAAATGATGGGGAATCGGTCGGCTTCTTTCTTCAGTGTATTGAGCACCTGGGTGGCAAACACGTTGTCATCCCCGTAAGCGATAATGACGTTGTCACGCACGCCCGACAATTGCGAAAGCAACGAACGGATGTTCTCCGAATTGTATTCATAACGATGTACAAGATTGGAAAGCACCACTCGGCCTACGGCACCGTCTTTCAAATCGTTGGTGGAGTACACTTGACCTTCCACGGTGATGGTCGACACCATACGGCTCCCCATTTTCAAACGTTGACTTTCCTCACGAGCATATTGAAGGAAGTCGCTTCCCTCAACGGTCACCTCATCATTGACGGCGATGTTCAACTCACTCTCCAAACGTGACAAAAACAATGAGTCGGCTACTTTTTCGCGGCTGAGAATGAACACGTTGGCATTGGGGTAATGGTTGCGCACCAAATAAGCAATGTCGAGAATCTGTCCGTTCGGAGAAGGTTTCAACTTGATGACATTGGAGTTGCCTTCAACGACTTCGTTTCGGGTCGAAAGCGGGTTCACCACAAGGATGTCATGCGCCTTGGCATACTCCTCTATGATAGCAAACGATTTGCCGAAGAACGGGCCAATAATCATATCAAAGTGCTGACGTTCAATTTTTTCCAAAGCATTTTGAGCAGTACTCACATTATCGGTGACATCCAAAACAGTCAAGTCCAGTTTCAAGTCTTCCTCTTCCACCATTTGTTCAACGGCCATCATAAAACCTTCGTAAAACGGCAGAAACGAAAGAGGACGCGCTTTTTGGCCTTTAGCAATGTCGAGACCACTCACTTCATTGAGATAAAGCGGCACCAACAACGCCACCTTGTAACGCCGATAGGCGTTGTCAGGGTCGGAATAGCACTCAGGAGTGGGCACCGGCTCACTGTAAATAATGGCTGGTTCTTCTATCGCAACAGGAACTTCCTGCGATGGTTCAGGCTCCTCTGTCGCCACGGGTGCCTCCTGCGGTTGCACCGGCTCTTCCACTACCTCCACTTGCGGCTCTTCGACTGGTTCCCGCTCCGACTTTACAGGCCGAATTGGAATCATAACAATTTGATTGACAAACACATGTGTTCCGACTGAAATATTCAAGGCACGGAACTCGCTTTCCTTGACTTTCCAACGTTTCAGCAGGGATGCCGTGCGTTCGTTGTATTCACATTTATGGACAATATAATCGTTCTCGTTCACAATGTCCGGCACACGAACGTACATCCCAGCGAAAGGCTCATTGCTTATGCCAGGATTAATCGCCTTGAAATCAGCGATGTCGATGCCATAGAGTTTGGCGATGTCGTATAGGTCCTCGTTGGGTTGAACGGTATGACGCCCTCCTACTTTCACCGTCACTGGCTCAGGTTCCTGTTCTTCCACTATCGACTCAGGCTCTTCTACAACAGGTTCAATTTCTTCGATAATGGGTTCAGGCTCTTCAATAATCGGCTCTGGTTCTGGTTCTTCGATAATCGGTTCCGGTTCTGGGACAGGCTCCTCAATGACAGGCTCTGACTCTGGAATAGGCTCCTCTATAATAGGTTCAGGTTCCGGCTCTTCGACTATCGGTTCTAGTTCCATTACAGGCTCCTCTATTATAGGCTCAGGTTCCGGCTCTTCAACAACGGGTTCCGGTTCCTCGATTATCGGTTCGGGCTCTGGAATAGGCTCCTCTATAATAGGTTTAGGTTCTGGTTCCTCAATTATCGGCTCTGGTTCAGGAATAGGCTCTTCTATAACAGGTTCGGGCTCTGGCTCTTCAACTATCGGTTCGGGCTCTGGAACAGGCTCTGGTTTAGGTTCTTCAATAACAGGTTTGGGTTCTGGCTGTACCACAACGGGTTCCTCTACCTTCTGTTCTGGCAGAGGACGCACTGGGATACCCAACACATGACCCGTTTTCAAGCCGTCTTTCTTCACATCGGGATTCAGCTTTTCGATTTCCTCGATGGAGACGTTATAAACCTTCGAGATACTATAAAGCGTCTGTCCCGACTTCACACTGTGCAGGTAATACTCCTTGCCTCCAATTTTGGTAATGTTTTTGGATCGCTCAATCGGTGCCTGAGCTTTCAGGTTACCCGAAAACAAAAGGCCAAACAGGAAACATATCAGGATGAATATTTTCTTCATTATCTTATTGATTTTCAATTACTCCCATTCAATTGTCGCTGGCGGCTTCGACGAAATGTCATAGCACACGCGATTGACACCTTTCACCTTATTAATAATGTCGTTCGACACCTTGGCCATAAATTCGTAAGGCAGATGCACCCAGTCGGCAGTCATGCCATCGGTGGAGATAACCGCGCGGAGGGCGATGGTGTACTCATAACTCCTCTCGTCACCCATCACGCCGACCGACTTCACTGGCAACAGGATGGTGCCTGCTTGCCAGATACTGTCGTAGAGGTTGTCGGCCATCTCGTTGGGATAGGACGCACTCGGCAACTCGCAAGGCCAGTTGCGCAAGCCTTTGATGAAGATGTCATCAGCCTCACGCAGGATGCGGAGTTTTTCTTCGGTGACTTCACCCAAGATGCGAATACCCAAACTCGGTCCTGGGAAAGGATGCCTTCCGATCAACTCGCGCTTGATGCCCAAAGCGCGACCCACACGGCGCACCTCGTCCTTGAAGAGCGAACGCAGCGGCTCCACAATCTTCAGGTTCATCTTCTCGGGCAGGCCACCCACATTGTGATGCGACTTGATCTTGCAACTCGGCCCGTTGACGCTCACACTCTCGATGACATCAGGATAAATGGTGCCTTGGGCGAGCCAACGCGCGCCTTCAATCTTCTGCGCTTCAGCGTCAAATACATCAATAAACGTGGAGCCTATGGCCTTGCGCTTGGCCTCTGGGTCGGTGACGCCTTTCAACTTTTCAAGGAACAAAGATCCTGAATGGACACCTATCACGTTGATTCCCATTTCCTTATAAGAATCAAGGACTTCCTCAAACTCGTTCTTGCGGAGCAGGCCGTTATCGACGAAGATGCAAGTCAGGTGCTGGCCTATCGCCTTGTTGAGCAACACAGCGGCCACGGTGCTGTCGACACCACCCGAGAGGCCAAGAATGACCTTGTCGTCGCCCAGCTGCTTCTTCAGACTTGCCACAGTATTGTCAATAAACGAATCAGGAGTCCAGTCACCCTTGCAGCCGCAAATTCTGATCGCGAAATTCTCCAACATCTGTTTTCCGTCTTCAGTATGGAACACCTCGGGATGGAACTGCACAGCATATGTCTCTTCCCCATCGATCTTGTATGCAGCAAAAAACACATCATCGGTACAAGCAATGGCACGCGCATTTTCAGGGAGCTTCGTAATTGTGTCACCATGACTCATCCATACTTGAGAGTCATCATCCACACCCAGCCACATCAAACTGCTCAAATCCAGCAAATGCAACTTAGCACGTCCATATTCGCGTGCAACGGATCCCTTAACCTCACCTCCATAATGCTGAGCGATGAACTGTGCACCATAGCAGATGCCGAGCAGAGGCAACTTGCCCTTGATGTCCGACAGGTTGGCAAACGGAGCTTTCGCATCACGCACCGAGAACGGACTGCCGCTGAGAATCACACCTTTCACATTGGGTCCGATGGCTGGAATCTTGTTGTAGGGATGAATTTCGCAATAGACATTCAGTTCGCGTAGGCGACGGCCGATAAGCTGGGTCACCTGCGAGCCAAAGTCAAGGATGAGAATCATTTCTTGCATAGACGAAAATTTTGCGCAAAGATAGGCTTTTTTCATAGATAATTTTTCTACTTTTGCAGAAAAGTAGCCAAATATGCTCTATTACCTTCTCTTATTAGGCATCGCCATTTTACCTGTAGTGGTTCTGATGATTTACATCTACCGGCAGGACAAATACCAGAAAGAGCCCGTCGGCTCGCTTGTCAAAGCCTTTATCGGCGGCATGATTGCCATCCCTTTGGACATCCTAATTGTGACCGGAATTGATAGCTTATTGGGAGACACCTTTCTCGGAAATACTGTGTTTTTTAGCGCATTCTTAGAAGCAGGCATCCCCGAAGAGTTTTCCAAATTCCTGATTTTCATGATTTTCATCTGGCGCGACAAGAACTTCGACGAATATTTTGACGGCATCATCTATGCTTCTTTCATAGGACTGGGATTCGCCTGTGTGGAGAACATCCAATACGTGTTCATCTACGGTTTCCAAACCGGCGTGGTGCGGGCATTGCTCTCCGTCCCGGGTCACTTCCTCTTTGGCGTGGTGATGGGCTACTTCCTCTCCTTGGCCAAGTTCCATCCCGAGAAACGCGGTATTTACCTTTGGTCGGGGTTGCTTTTGGCCATGCTCGCCCACGGTCTTTTCGATTGGTTACTGATGATTTCCAACGTATTGCCACTTCTCGGAAGCATCATTTATGTCGTCTTCCTTTGGGGCGACATCAAACTGTGGAAACTCGGCCTGAAATACATCAACAAGCAACAGGAGAACTCGCGTTTGCAAGCCGAAGCCAACAGCTTCAACCCTGACAATGAAGTCAACAACAACATGATAGGTTACAACTCCGAATACAAGCGCATCGATTGGAACGCGGGAGATAACTAGTAATTGACTCACTGCGTTTCGTCGAATCCAAGGATTTTTCTATTTTTGCAACCAATTTAATACTCAATACCATGGCACTCAATTGCGGAATCATCGGTCTTTCAAGCGTTGGCAAGACCACTATATTCAACTGTATATCAAACACTAAGGCAGAAATCGGTTTTGCCTCGAAGTCGAACATCGGCATGTGCGAGGTGGTGGACGACCGCCTCAAGAAAATCGACAACATCTCCCACTCGAAGCGCATTGTGCCCGCTACGGTCGAGATTGTCGACTTGCCCGGATTGAGCAAAGGCGGTCAGGGTGTGGGCAACAAGCTCTTGGCCGAGGTTCAGACCATGGATGCCCTCATCCACGTGCTGCGCTGCTTCGATGACCCCAACATCCCCCACAGTGAAGGCAGCATCGACCCTGTCCGCGACATGGAACTCGTTGACCTTGAGCTTCAAGTGCGCGACCTCGACTTGGTCACGCGCAAGTTGGAACGTGTGCAAAAACTGCTGAAAAACGGCGAGAAAGACAACAAGAAAGCCTTCGACGTGCTCAGCGTTTACAAAGAGACTTTGGAGAATTTCGGCAATGCCCGCGATGCGAAAGTGGCCGAGGAAGACAAGAAGTTTGTGCAGGACATCCAGTTGCTCACCGCCAAGCCCATCATCTATGTCTGCAACGTGGACGACGCCTCCGCCACCACGGGAAACAAGTATTCCGAGGCCGTGAAAGCCGCCTTGAAGGAAGGTCAAGAGATGCTGATCATCGCAGGCAAGTTGGAAGCTGAAATCGCCGAACTCGATGCCGACGACCGCGCCCTCTTCATGGAAGACGCTGGCCTGACCGAGCCTGGCGTAAACAAACTGGTGCGCACCGCTTACCACACCTTGAACCTGCATTCCTTCTTCACGACCGGTCCCGATGAAACAAGAGCTTGGACCATCCATGTGGGCGACACCGCTCCCATCGCTGCCGGTGCCATCCACAGCGACCTGCAACGCGGTTTCATCCGCGCCGAGGTGATGAGTACGGAAGACTTCCTGCAATATGGCTCTGAGGCTGCCGTCAAGGAAGCGGGCAAGTTCCGCGTGGAAGGCAAGACCTATGTCGTGCAAGACGGTGACATTCTGAATATTAGATTCAACGTGTAATGGAGCAGGTCATCCTCGTCGACGAGCAAGACAACCCCATCGGCCTGATGGAAAAACACGCGGCCCACGTTGAGCCTCATCTTCATCGTGCGTTTTCCATTTTCATCTTCAACTCGAAGGGCGAACTGCTTATGCAACAAAGGGCTTTCTCCAAGTACCACTCCCCAGGCCTATGGACCAACACCTGTTGCAGCCATCCTCGCGACGGTGAGACCTTGGCTGAAGCCACCGCACGCCGTCTCAGGGAAGAGATGGGAATGCGCTGCGAGATGCGCGAAGTCTACACCTTTATATATAAGGCTCCCGTCGGAGAAGGCCTCACCGAACACGAATTCGACCATGTCTTCATCGGGAAGAGCGATGACATCCCTATCATCAACACCGAAGAGGTTGCATCGTGGAAATACATGACCATCAACGACTTAGATAATGATATTACACTTTATCCAGAGCATTACACCGAATGGTTCAAGATCACCTTTGAGGAAATGACACGCCATGCTAAAGTATTGAAGGCATGTCATACCGAACCTTTCCGCACATAGATACACTCCTTCCTTCGTCTGTCGGTATGACATGTACAAAAAGGTGAGTGTATCTATGCTTTCAAGGATTATTTTCGTCCAAATAATTAGTAAATATATTTACTATAAGTATTTTTACTATTTTTGCGGCGAAATTTCTAATTGAAAACGTTATAAATCTCACAACTATGAAACGCAAATTTCGCATCATTGTCGGAATGCTGCTTTTAGCCATTCCATTGGGTCTCAACGCACAAGTAAAAGTTGTCAAGGCTGATAAAAACAACAAAGAAGTGCAGCCGAAAACAGAAAAAACGGTGAAAGCTGAAAAACCAGAAAAGCCTGAGAAACCAGAAAAACCAGAGAAAAAGGAACCTAAGAAAGAGCCTAGAGTCAGCCCTGATTTGGTCAAGGTTTCGGGTTTCGTACAGACCTTCTACACAGCCAACATGGACGAGAAGGGCAAACTTCAGGACAACGAATTCAAGATGCGCCGTGCCCGTCTGGTGGTGGAAGGCAAGTTCAACGAGAAGTTCTCCTATAAACTGCAAGGCAACTTTGGCAAAGCTGACGACACCCAATTGGTCGACGCTTTCGTGAAGTACAAACCCTGCAACGAATTCGCCATCCAGGTCGGTCAGTTCAAGACTCCCTTCTCTATTGAGAGCCCCATCAACCCTGTCAACCTTGAGACCTATGATTACGGCGAGGTCATCACCAAACTCGTCGGATACAAGGACATGTGCGGTGTCAAGGCTATGGGTCGTGACATCGGCATGATGGCCACCGGTAGCCTATTCCCAATCAAAGGAGAAGAAGGCATCAAATACAACATCGTCGACTACAGCATCGGCGTGTTCAATGGCAATGGTGCCAACGCTGCCGACAACAACAATCGCAAGGACATCGTGGGCCGTTTGGACTTTCATCCTGGCCTGAAAGCCCTGACTATCAGCGGTTCGTACTACAACGGCAAGTATTCCAATGAAACCGTCGACAGAGGCAGCCGTAACCGTTGGGCCGCTGGCGCGCAATACAACGACGGCAAAATCCTCTTCCGTTCCGAATACATAAGCGGCAAAACCGGCTATAACACTGTTGTTGACAGCCTCAACAACATCATCTCCGAAGACTCTTACCTCAGCAATGGTTACTATGCCGTGGCCGGTTACAACTTCCGTTTCGGCAAGGAAAAGAGCCAACAACTCATGCCTGTCTTCCGTTACGAGCACTTCCTGCCCGACACCGAAATTGAAAAAGGCGGCACCACCTTCTACACCGCTGGCCTCAGCTACTGGCCCATCAAGTATGTGAACCTCAAACTCAACTATCAGCTGATTGAGAGCTACACGTTGAACGAGAACGCCAAATACGAGAAAGCCTATGCCAACCGCGTGGTGGCTGCCGTCAACTTCAAGTTTTAATTTGACTGCGGGACTGCGAAACTACGAGACTTAGGATTTCGAAGTCACGCGTCCCGAAGTCTCGAAGTCAAAAAAAGGAATACATCATGGCAAATAACAACAACATCTCGAACCTTTGGAAAAAAGAGGACTGGCTGGCCGTTTGGATCGGCTTCATCGTCATCGCCGTGGCCTGCATCGCCGTCCTGACCGGTTCGTTCGACTTCTCCGCTGCCAAGTTCGGCACATGGCATTGGTGGGAGAACGTTGAAGAAAAGAAATCACTGGCATCACAATTCAACGGAGCCTTCTGGGGCAATCTACTCCGCACTTTTCTGGTGCTCGGCATCCTGTTCACCATCGGCATCAAACTGATCGGTGAGAAGGTCGGCAAGTTCATCCCCGCTTTTATCGTGCTGTTCGTCATCTCCATCCTCGTGCGCATGGTGAGTGCCGAATTCACCCTGAAGATGTACCTCGAGTGGGCTTTCTGGGCTTTGCTCATCGGCCTGCTCATCTCCAACACCGTCGGCACACCTGAATGGCTGAAACCCGCCATCAAGACCGAGTTTTACATCAAGACGGGCTTGGTCATCATGGGCTTCTCGGTGCTGTTCAGCAACATCGCCAAGTTCGGTCTCTATGGTCTCGGCATCGCCTGGATCGTGACGCCCATCGTCATCATCTTCATGTGGTGGTTAGGCACCAAAGTTTTGAAGATTGACAACAAGCCGTTGGTCATCACACTGGCTTCAGCCACCTCGGTGTGCGGTACCAGTGCTGCTATCGCTACGGGAGCCGCATCGAAGGCAAAGAAGGAAGACCTCTCGTTGGCCATCAGCATTTCCATCATCTTCACTATCCTGATGATGGTGTTTGAGCCCATGATCATCCGTGCCTGCGGTATGAACCAACTCATGGGCGGGTCGCTCATCGGAGGCACAGTCGATTCAACGGGTGCTGTGGTTCTGGCCGGTAACGCCCTCGGCGAGGAAGCCGAGCAGGCCGCCGTGCTCGTGAAGTCCATCCAGAACATCCTAATCGGTTTCATCGCCTTCTTCGTGGCCATCTTCTTCGCCACCAAGGTCGACAAGGACCCGAACCAGAAGGTCGGTGCCGGCGAGATCTGGAACCGCTTTCCGAAGTTCATCATCGGTTTCTTCGTGGCCTCGCTCGTGGCTTCCTTCATCGTCAAGCCCCTCGGTGGCGACGTGAAAGCCATCAACGGCGTGCTCGACCAATACAAGAACTGGGCTTTCGTGCTGGCCTTCACCAGCATCGGCCTCGACACCAACTTCAAAGCCCTCTTCAAGCAGATGCAAGGCGGCAAGGTGCTCTGGCTCTACATCATCGGCCAGTTGTTCAACATTGCACTCACACTGTTTGCCGTGTGGTTCCTGCTCTCAGGCGTGGTGTTTGATGTTCCTGTCCTCGACATGTTCAAATGATGAACCGAAACCACAAGATATTCAAAGTGATTACCATCGTCGTGGTGGTAATCACTTTGTTTTTGGCTGGCTGGATCATGGCCAACAAACTTGGAGTCGTCAAAGGCTACGACTTCGGTGCGGGAGCCTATTACTATGCCGACATCCCCACTGAACAATACCAACAAATCGACCACGAAGGCACTTTTCAGAACTCCGTTCCCAAGTGGATTTTCTATGTGCTGTTCTTTGCTTGGGGCTGGCTGATGTGGCGGCTGTGGGTGTGGGTCGAGAATCGTAAGAAATGAAAAAAGCTCCGTAACGGAGCTTTTTGTAGCAACGACTCAGGCGAAGATTCTGTTCCCCTTGCGGGGCGACTGTCATTTCTCTAGACCTGCGGTCGCCCGCAGGCTCAAGCGCCCTACCCTGAGACGACGGACGAGCAGCCCGTTTGAGGCGCGAAGCCTCATTGCCTCTATACTTGGACTTGCAGCCCATAAGGTTTACCTCATCGGAATGTCGCCATCCGATGCGTGAGCTCTTACCTCGCGTTTTCACCCTTACCTTCGCAGGCGGTATGTTTCTGTGGCACTTCCTTGCGGACACCTTCCTGTTAAGAAGTATGGTGCTCTGTGCTGTCCCGACTTTCCTCGCGCCGGCTTTCCCGACCCGCGACAGTCTGCCTGAATCGCGCTGCAAAGGTACAACTTTTCCAAGACAAACATGCTCTCCACCATAAAAAACCTAATTTCAGGGAATGTATTCACCAAATATTATAATATTCGGTGATTTGAACTCTCGGCTTCAATGTCTTGCATTTTAAAAACCATGATAACATAAACTTATACTTTAAAATATCCGAATATATTAAAGTTCGATTTCTGCCAAATATTGTATAGAACAACATGTTATTGCAGCTTTTTCAAGAAAAAACTACATTATCATGTAGAATTTCACAATATTTTACCATTCCACAAATCCTTCAAAAATTCATGTACTGGTATGATTTCCACACCATTCATCATCCTGCGATAGATGTCGAAAGACACCACAATAAGTCGACTGTCGGGAAATTCTTCAGAAAAGGCCTTCAGACCTTTTAGATGACGCGACATTACTTCACGACAGGATTTGATTTCTATGGCCACGCGAGCTTCGCCAACAATAGCATCCACTTCATAGCCATTGGCAGTCCTCCAATACGACAGCTTCTCGTCAGAGCGATGATACCCCAACCAAGCGACTAATTCTTGGACGATTAGGTGTTCAAAAGCATGGCCGAAATCATCAGAGCCCGGTTGCATCGCTTTTCTTCCCAATAGATAATTGGCGATTCCAACATCATAATAGTAGAATTTCGGACTGGCAACAGCCTTGCGCTTCTTACTCATCGTAAAAGCAGGAATCAAGTATCCCAGCAAGGTGTCCTCTAATATTTCGAAGTACGACTTCACTGTTCGATAATCAATACCGCAGTCTTGAGCAATGTTCTTATAAACAACTATCTCACCATCACTTTGGGCCGCCACTTCCATAAAACGGGAAAAACTCTTCAAGTTGCGAGACAAGGCTTCCTCACGAATCTCTTCATTCAGATAGACACCGATATACGCTCGAAAACGTTCCAAAGGATTGGCAACCATGTAGTGGCGCGGAATCATTCCGTTATTCACTGCACGGATAATGTCAAAATCAGGGATCTCCGCACTCACAAAAGGGAAAAGTTGAACCTTATCGGCACGGCCGCCAAGCAGATTGGCGCCATATCTTTTCAGCTTCCTTGGACTTGACCCACTCAAAATGAAGCGAATGCCTTTGCGTTGGATTAAGGAATGTACCTCGTCCAACAGTTGCGGCACTTTTTGTATTTCATCAATGACCACGGTGTCGTTTGGCCCAAAAGCGTCAAGGTCTTCACTCAACAGTCCCGGTCGTCTGAATAGTCTCTCAAAATCGTTGGCGCGAAGAAGGTCATAATAACGACTATCGGGAAATGCCATCTGCAAAAGCGTGGTTTTTCCTGTCTGACGCGCTCCCCAAAGAAACAAGCTGTCATTATTCTCATCCTCAAAACGAAGCAATCTTTGATACATGGCATTGTATTTTTTTCTTAAAATAACTACATTATGATGCTGCAAAAATACAACTTTTTCTCAACAGACAAGCCCCTGACCATAAAAAACAACCCACCCCAACCCAAGCGTATCCTCCATACGCCCGAATTGGGGTGACTCGCCTTCCGCCTTCAGATGATTTGCTGGGGCGAGAGGATGTTATTCATTTTCTACATCGCAAACGAGACGGACTGACAATCCACAATTGCGTCCCCCATTATTATACTGTGGATACACAGCATTATTAAAGATACGGATATAATATGCGTTAATTTCATTATGAGTGCTCGACCAATATAACAAACCTCCATTTGCATTAGAAACTGTTGCAGCATTACTTCTAAATCCAGCAGCAGGAAGAAAAACAGCACCGTTGGATTCCATCAATGCCCATTGGTCAGTATCGTAGCTGTTAGCAGCCCAAGCGCTGGAACCAGAAATAAAACTCAGCCCTTCGGGCAATGTCCATTCATCAGGAAGGAGAATCATCCCGTTTACACCATTCACCACACCGTGTCCATATTTTGAACTGGCATTGGCTCGACCCGTGAACACATACCCGCATTCACTTGCTGTAAGGGTACGCCAACCAATGTTTTCGGCGTTGCCTCCGTTTGAAATGGCATTGTAACCCCAGTCGGCCTTTCCTGTTTGGTCATATAGATTATACGAAGTGCTACCATAAGGGTTGTAATTGCTTTCTGTTGTACTTGTACTATAGGGCTGATAGCAAGTCGCACCGTTGGCATAGCCGCTCGTACCCCAACCAAAGAGGTCTATCCAACCTGTATAAGTAGATGAAATGTTGGCATTGTTACATTTCACCTCACCTACATACACATTGCCATTTAAAGCATCACCTACATAGTCATACTGGTGTTCAGCGAAACGCCATGTGCTTGTTGAAGCCTGATACTGCATATTTCCCTGTGAGAAATATACTTGTTTGCCTGCTGCAACGGTAAACTTGCCATTGATGGAGCCAATCGGATTGGTTGCCACAAGGTTCACAGCAATTCCCGCATCCAAATAACCATTTTCAAAGATTTCAGGCACGGTGAAAGCCTCCGTCATTGCAAAGCCATTGGCAGATGATGTGGCATCGGTCACTTCGCCCTGCGGAAGAAGGATGCCCCAACGTTCCGTTCTACTCTCCGCGTGAAGCAAGATGGCACCATCGTCAACCTGACTGTAAGTAAACCTTTCTTCCTCGTTGGCAGGGTTTAAATTGACCGCCACCATATTGTTCATCCCAGTAATGGTAACAGCCACCGTAGTACGAATGCTGTTGGTGGTGAACTTCACCAAGGCGCACTTGTTGAGGAGTCGGGCATTGTAGGCGGTCACACCCTCGGTGTATGTATCGGTTGAATGAGCGTAGGCAATTTCGGGATAAGCCGCCGTCTGGTCGCTGATATTGACGGTGAGCGTAGTCGGTCTACTTGTTTCATTATCAAGGGCTTCCTCGGTGTCCTTGTTGCCGAGCAGGTAGAAATGGAGGTAGTCTCCCTCGTCCAGACCCGCATCAAGGTCGCCGTCGAATTTGCGCAGGCTTTTGTCGTAGGTCAGCGTGCCCACATAATGGCCGCCGTTGGCCACCAGCACCTTGTCGCCCTGCTCAAAGGCTGTGCCGCCCGTTTCGGGGGAGATGATCACCTTTGCGCCGCTACTCACGTCCAAGGTGATGTGCACTTTCCCGCTCTCGTTCTCGTTGGTCGGGGTTTCCGTTTTCTTGCATTGTGCCAAGGTCATCACCAAGGCCACGGCCATTGCGAATAGACTTATTCTTTTCATTGTATGGTTCTCCTTATTTATTTCGATTGCTTTTTGTTGTTTTTCTCTGTTTCAATGCGGCATAGCCAAAACCAGCGCCCATGAGGACAAGCCATCCGCTGCCAAGTGGGGCCGTCTCGCCGAAGTTCTGCAGGGTTATGCCGTCTTGGTTCTCACCAAAGTTCTGGAGGGTGACGCCTTCTTGTGCATTGCTTCCGCTTCGGTTTAATAAGCTGCGGCTGGGTTCAGGATTTTCAGGCCTAAACAATCCGCCTTGCGCGGAAGCACCAGCCGGCCACAACATTCCCGCCAATGCCAGTGATAGCACGACGGTTTTCAGTTTCTGTTTTTCTATTCTCATTTTCAGTAAGTTAATTGATATATCTGTACAAAATCAAACTGCAATTTCTTTTGACACGGGACACGGGACTACGGGACACGGGACGAGGCTTATGTCTCGCGTCCCGCGTCTCGAAGTCTCGAGTCTTTTATGTAAACAAATCATGCTCATCTACTTACAATAAAAAATCCGAAGCAAGACAAAGTCTCGCATCGGATGGGTTTATAACAAGCTATAAGTCAAGGAGTTGGAGTTTATCACCCCCCCCCTAAAACATTAATAATCAACGGTTTATGATTGAAATCCATTGGCTTGTGTTAATTCGGGCGGCAAAATTAGGGAAAAATCCTCAAAAAACGGGGGTTGTCCGCAAAATCAGTCAAGATTTCCGCCTCGGCGAAGCCCATTCCATGGCAAAGATGCAGCATTTCCACCCCTTTTGCTTCATTAATTTCGAACCAAACTTGGCCGTCGGGGTTCAATTGGTTTTTCGCCAAACGCAAGATTTGTCGATAAAACAACAAAGGATCATTGTCAGGGACAAACAAAGCATTTTCAGGTTCCCAGTCGAGGACGTTCTTTTCCATTGCGGCGCGCTCGCTGTCGCAAACGTAGGGTGGGTTGCTCACCACCAAATCGACGGGCTGGCTGAAAAACTCGGATTGGGGATTCAAGACATCGTCTTGCACGAAAGTCACCTTTACGCCGTTGCTTTCGGCATTTTCCTTGGCGATTTTCAGGGCTTCCTCCGAGACATCGAAGGCGATGACTTCGGCATTGGGGAAATGCTGGGCCAAGGCAATGGCGATGCAGCCTGAGCCTGTGCCGATGTCCCAAATGCGTATATTCTTTTCCTTTGGCAGCGAGGCGCAAATCTTCTGCACCATTTCATCCGTCTCGGGGCGCGGGATGAGCACCGCCGGCGACACCTTTATTAATAGGTCGCCGAAACGCGCCATGCCCGTCACGTACTGCACCGGCTCGCCCAAAAGCAAGTGCTTCACTGCTTCTTCCAACTGGTGATATTGCCACTCGTCAATGCGCAATTCAGGTTCCATCAGCTGGCGTTTCAGGTCGATGCCGAAAAGGTCTTCCAAAAGGATGCGCATCAGTTGTTCCGCCTCGCGCTGAGGGAAGGTCACGGCCAACGCCTCGGTGAAATGGCGTTTGGTTTTCTGCAAATTAAATCCAATCATTTGCCCAATTTTGTGGCAAAACTATGGAAAAAGTTTTGGAAAACACGAGAAGCAAGGTTTTTTGTTTAATTTTGCAGCGTATTGAAAAAATAGAAGACCATTATGCCTGAAATCAGCAGATTCTATGGAATCATAGTAAGCCTCTATTGGCGCGACCATAATCCGCCGCATATTCATTTCACCTATGGCGATTATGAGTGCAGTATTAGTGTGCTTGACAGGGTTGTAGACGGAAAAGCGCCGTCAAAAGTCATTGCCAAGGTTAATGAGTGGATGGACTTGCACGAAACTGAAATCCTTTCCTTGTGGGAAAAAGCCCAAAATGGTGACAAACTTGGCAGAATCGAACCGCTTAAATAACAAGGAGGCAAAACTATGTTGAAAATCATTGACGCAGAATATGTTGGAGATTATGAATTGCTGATTACCTTCAATGACGGCAGTCGCAAATTGGCCGACCTCAAACCTTACCTTACCGGTGAGGTCTTCAGCGAGTTGTTGGATCATGACAAATTCATCCAATACGGTCTGACCGGCTACACCATCGAATGGGCCAATGGTGCCGACCTTGCTCCCGAGTTTCTCTACGACATTGGCAAAGCTGCCTAATTAGGTTTGCCCCGTGATTTACCTTATCCTTGCCATAGTATTCTCCACCGGCGTCTTCGTGGCGATGCGCCTCTTCGAACGCTTCCACCTCGATAACCACCAGGCGCTGATGTGGAACTATGTCTTCGCGGCAGGCACGGGCTTCCTGCTGTGCAAGCAGTTCGACACCCTGCCGCAGTTGGTCGCGGAGCCATGGTTCGGGCTTTCTCTGGTTACGGGCTTTTGGTTCATCTTCACCTACGTGCTGATGACGGCCTCCACCCAACGCTCCGGCGTGACGGTCACTTCACTATCGAGCAAATTGTCGGTAGTGTTACCCACTTTGGCGGGCGTGGTGTTGTTTAGCGAGAAGCTGAATTTTGTTGCTACGATGGGCATCCTGCTGGCATTGGTGGCGTTGGTGTTGGTGGTAGGCGGAAAAGGGCAAACTGATAAAACAAACAAAATCAATTGGTTATTACCCATTCTCATCTTTTTCGGGACAGGCACGGGCGACATCCTGATGAAACTCACCGAACAACGCAACGAAGCCGAAGACATGAGTTTCATGATTGCCTTCATCTATTTCATCGCCTTGCTGTTTGGCATCCTCATTGTGGCCTACGACCTCGTCAGAGGCAAGTCGAAATGGCAGTGGAAAAGTGCCCTCGGCGGCATCGGCTTAGGCGTCATCAACTTCTTTTCGACCTACTGCGTCTATCACGCCATGCGCTGTTTCGACAACGTGGTGCTGTTCCCTGTATATAACATAGGTGTGGTCAGCGTGACTGCACTGACAGGCTGGTTGCTTTTCAAGGAAAAACTGACCTGGAAGAACTATTTGGGCTTGGCCATCGCCATCATCGCCGTCATCCTCATCACCCTCAAGCCATGACCCAGGACGACACCTATAATATGTTGGCCGCACCTGGCGAAGGCCTCTACAAGGAAAAAGGCAGCAAGTTCATCGCCGAGGCCTTCACCGTGATGAACGAAGACGAAGCCAAGGCCGCCATTGCAGAAATCAAGAAGAAATACTTTGACGCGAGGCACCACTGCTACGCCTACATGATTGGTCCCGACAAGAAAACCTTCCGCTCCAGCGACGACGGCGAACCCTCTGGCACGGCGGGCAAACCCATCCTCAACCAGATTCTTTCGAAGGATGTCACCAATGTCTGCGTTGTAGTGACAAGGTATTTTGGCGGTATCAAACTGGGCACTTCGGGACTCATCAACGCCTATAAGACCGCCTCGCGCGAAGCCCTTGACAACGCGCAGGTTGTGGAAAAAACCATAAATGAAATTTACAGTTTGGAGTTCGAATACCCACTCATGAACGACGTGATGCGCATCATGAAAGAGGAAAACCTCGACACCTTGAACCCGCGCTTCGAGATGGACTGCTACATGGAGTTTTCAACAAGGAAAAATGCCGCTTCAAAAATCGCCGAAAAATTCAGCAATTTGTACGGGGTAAAAATAACCCACATCAACACAATATAAATCAACATTTTACCAATTGATTTTGGATTTTAAGTCAATTTTCCTCGTAATTACGAGAAAAGAAAATTAAAAATCAATACGATTTTGATTTTTTTATAAACAATTAATCGCATATTTTTGCCATGTCAAAATGAGGCTGGAAACAGTCTCTGACGACTCCAATTTATCAGTTGAACGACAACAAAATAGCAGATTTCAATGGGCAATCGCCATGTCGAAATATGGGAAAAATGTCTCTCGGTGATCAAAGACAACACCGAGCCGCAGAGTTTTGCCACATGGTTCAAACCCATCGTCCCCGTGTCGCTCGACAACAACATCCTCACCATCCAGGTGCCGAGTCCATTCTTCTATGAATGGCTGGAAGAGAAATACATCGACTTGCTGCGGATGACCATCAAACGCTTCCTCGGTCCCGAGGCCAAGTTGAACTACAGCATCGTAATGGACAGCTCAGAGCGTCCCTACACGGTGCAGATGCCCGGCTCCAACCGCAACAACCCGAAAAATCCCATTGGGCGTCCCGCTCCCGAGAAATTGTCCGAAGGCCCTATCAATCCATTCGTCATCCCAGGACTGCAAAAAAGGCAGATTGACTCCCAACTCAACGAGAACTACACCTTCGACAACTTCATCGAAGGCGAGTGCAACCGAGTGGCGCGTCAGTGCGGCCTCGAGGTGGCTCGTAAACCCGGCGGCACGGCCTACAACCCGCTGCTCATCTACAGCGGCACGGGCTTGGGCAAAACCCACCTCTGCCACGCCATCGGCCTAGAGGCCAAACGCCTCCATCCCGACATGACGGTGCTGTATGTACAAGCGGAACAGCTTTATAACCAGTACTTTACCGCCACCAAAAACAACAACCGCGTCGACTTCATCCACTTCTACCAGATGATCGACCTACTCATCATTGATGACATCCAGTTTCTCGCGGGCAAGGCAGGGACACAAGAGGTCTTCTTCCAGATTTTCAACTACTTGCACCAAAACAACAAGCAGATCGTCATCACGAGCGACAAGTTCCCATCGGATTTGCAGAACATTGAGACGCGGCTGCTGTCGCGCTTCAAATGGGGTCTCACCGCCGACCTTCAAATGCCCGACGTGACCACCCGAACCGCCATCATCCGTGAGAAACTTTACACCAACGGCATCAACTTGCCCGATGACGTGGTGCAATACCTCGCCTCTAACCTGCGCACCAGCGTACGCGAACTGGAAGGCGTGATGATTTCGCTTATGGCCCAGTCGTCCATCAACAAAAAGGCCATCACCATCGAGATGACCCAACAAATCATCGACCGCTTCGTGCGCAACAGCGTCAAGGAACTGTCGGTGGAATACATCATCAACATCGTGTGTGACTTCTTCAAGATATCGGCCGACCAACTGGCCCTCAAGACGCGCAAACAACAGGTGGTGCAAGCACGACAAATCGCCATGTATCTCTCCAAGAAATACTCCAACGCAAGTCTGGCCGCCATCGGACAGCAATGCGGCAAGAAAGACCACGCCACCGTGCACCATGCCTGCAAGACCATCAATGACCGCCTTGAGACCGACAAACAATTTAAGGCGATGATGGCTGAAATCGAGAAGAAAATCGTCATGTAATCCTCAAAACGATGATTACCAACACATTCGGAAAGCTTTACTTAGTCCCCAACTTGCTCGGTGCCACCCGACCCGACCATGTGCTGCCCCAAGGCACCTTGGACATCGTGAAACGCCTGAGACACTTCGTGGTGGAGAACACACGCACCTCACGCCGCGTACTGAGTCGCATCGGGATGAACTGCCCCATCGACGACATCGAGTTCATCGAACTGGACAAGCACAACGCCCGCAACCTCGACCTGATGGAACACCTCGGTGCCTGCCTGCAAGGGGAAGACATGGGCTTGATGTCTGAAGCCGGCACACCCTGCGTCGCCGACCCAGGCGCGTTGGTGGTGGATCTGGCGCATACCGCTGGCATTCAAGTTGTTCCGTTGGTCGGCCCTAACGCAATGATCCTTGCGCTGATGGCCTCCGGTTTCAACGGACAGGCCTTCGCCTTCCACGGCTACCTACCCATCAAGAGTCCCGAACGTCAGAACGCCATCAAGGATCTGGAACGCCGCTCGTTGGCCAACAACGAAACGGAACTGTTCATTGAGACACCTTTCCGCAACAACGCCATGCTGCAAGACCTTTGCAAGAATTTGCACCCGTCGACGAGGCTCTGCATCGCCAGCAATCTCACTTGCGACAACGAACAAATCATCAGCCAAGACATCGCCACATGGAAGCAATTCAAAGGCGACTTGAACAAGAAACCGGCAGTGTTTTTGATTTATAGCGAGATGAAAAGTGGCTTTCTGAAGAAGAGAAAACAATAATTATCACTGATTTTCAATTAATAAGAAAATTTATCCACTATCTTTTTTGTATATCGCAAAATAGATAAGTAGATGTTCAAATTTAGTTTACATAGAAGACGCGAGACTACGAGACTGGGATTCACTGCTCTAAAGCCTTTAACCGTCATGGCGGAGAAGCATCC
>CAJOIF010000042.1:0-6846 GCA_905234765.1 uncultured Bacteroidales bacterium | reverse complement strand
GGTCAAGCCCGCAATGACGGTTTAGGGCTGGGTCCCGAGTCCCGAAGTCCCGCGTCCCGTGTCAAAACAATATGTAGTTTAATTTTGAACACTTACTTAATGAAAACCCCGACGAAATCATTCATCAGGGTTAGATTCATCTCACGGTTTCAGACAGCCTATAGGCACCACCCAAACGCCGTCTTTCGGTCGGCGATAGGAATAATCCCCCACCGCTGTCAGCACCATCATGAAAGAAGGCATCGGCATCTTTTCCGAATCGATTTTTTTGGCCAAGTCACATATAGTGGACGCACCTTTCTCAATAAGGTCGGGGCCGCCCAACTTAATTTCTATCAGTCCGTATGTCCCATCGCGACGATGTAACACCGCATCACATTCCAAACCAGCTGCATTGCGGAAATGAAACACATTGCCCGACAAGGCATCGGCATAAACGCGCAAGTCACGGACAGCCATGGTCTCGAAAAACAGGCCCAAGGTCTTCAAGTCATTCATCAAGTCTTTTGGTCCAATAGACAGCGCACTAGTAGCAATACTTGGGTCAATGAAATACCGCGTGTCCGAAGTCTGTATGGCAACTTTACTCCTCAAATTGGGATTCCAAGCAGGCATGTCTTCGATAACAAACAGTTTTTTCAGGGCATCTACATAATCCGAAACAGTTTCGTAAGTAATGGATTGGTTATCATTTTCCTTGATATCCTCACTCAATCGATTGAAACTGATAGCACATCCCTGATTTCGAGCGTATGAACGCAGCAATAGACGGGTACGCTCACTATTGCGATGCACTTTGTCAACACGATGAATATCAACCTTATAGATAGCTTCGTAATAGTCGCGAGCCTCGTCCAAAGCGACGTTCCCTTTCATCATGGTAGACAAAGGCCATCCTCCCCGACACACCAAATAGGCAATTTGCTCCAAGTTAAGCAAATTGTTTTTCGGCTCCATCGAAATACCCTCAAACAAATCGCTCAAACTTACCGTACCGTTTGACTCACCCGATTCCCAGAGGCTCATGGGACGCATACTGATACGTCCGATTCTACCTGTGCCACTGTGATGAAGTTTCTCTTGCTCTGGAGGAACGCTACTGCCCGTCAAGATAAATTGTCCAAATGCTTGCCGTTTGTCCACCTCAGAGCGCACCATGTCCCAAAGTTCTGGCATTACCTGCCATTCGTCTATCAGCCTCGGGGTCTCGCCTGCTAATAGCACGTTTGAATTGACCTGCAATGCTGTTTGCGCAGTGGCTAATGTAACGCTGTCGCCCAAACCCAACAAACTTCCAGCAAACTGTTTGGCCGTAGTGGTCTTTCCACACCATTTCGGGCCTTCTATCAACAGGGCACCCTTGCCTTGTAATCTGCGCTCAAGCAGAATGTCTGCAATACGCCTCTTATAATTTGCTTTTTTTGCCATAAAAATCCCATTCCTTAATTCGCTGCAAAATTACTCAAAATAAATGACATACAAGACACATTCCGCAACTTTTAGGAAATTTATTCCGCAACTTTTATGAAATTTATTCCGCAACTTTTAGGAATTATGGGCAAATCCTTCCTCCCAAAAGTCAAAGAAGTCCCTTTATTTCCAACAAACTCTTCACCTCATACGTCCTTTCCCCCTCAGCTTTTTGTCCGCTCGGGTTGAACAGGATTTGATCCATGCCGACAAGGCGGGCACCGTCGATGTCGACAGCCATCTCGTCACCAATCATCAGGCTTTCCGCAGCAGTGGCATGGGTTTTGTCAAGGGCATAACGGAAAATCGCGGGGTTCGGCTTTTTCACGCCAACTTCCTCCGAAACGGTCAAAGTCTCAAAATAAGGCTCCAAGCCCGACCCGCTCAACTTGGTGTGCTGCACCTCTTGGAAACCGTTGGTAATCAGATGCAAATGATACTTCGGCTTCAGATAATCCAGTAACTCCATCGTGCCTGGCACAAGCCTCACGATGCGCGGTGACCAATAGACATAGTCCTCACTCAGATGGTCGGCTAAAGCGATGTCGTGGATGCCATAATGCTCCAAAGGCAGCACAAAACGGGTACGATTTAGGTCGTCTTTGGTGATTTCGTTGGCGCGATATTGCTCCCAAAGCCGTTCATTCAGAGGATGATACACCTCGTGGAACTCATGCGCGCTGGGGATGCCGAGACGTTTCAATTCGTACTTGTCATAGATGCGCTCAAAGGCCACTTCAGCGGCAGCGTCGAAGTCCCAAAGGGTGCGGTCGAGGTCGAAAAAGATATGTTTGTATGTTTTTTGACGCGGGACGCGGGACTTCGGGACTCGGGACATCTGCCTCTGCCACTCGAACAAGGCGACAGCGGCGGCGTGGCTGACGTTGAGTGAGCGTGTGGGACCTGGAACTGGGATGTAAACCACTTGGTCACATTGCGCCAACAGTTCATCGCTCAAGCCATGGCTCTCGCTTCCAACGATAAACGCCACATTCTCAGGTAGTTCGGTATCATAGATACAGGTAGCGTTGTCGGCGGTCTCGATGGCTACGATGGCCTTGCCTTCGGGCACGATTTTCCGCAAATCGGTCTCCTCGCTGAAATACCACTTGATATTGTCGCGGCTCGAAGCAGCGGCACGGCGCACCTTGCCCAAACGATGGTCCTCTTCCCTACCCAAAAAACACACCTCCGTGGCACCGATGTTGTCGGCCAAACGAATCATCGCGCCGATGTTGTCTGGGGTCAGAAGATGGTCGGCGATAAGGATGGGACGCGGCACACGCTGATAGATGTCTTCCGTCCGAATCTGCTCAAACAAGGTATTTGATTTCAGATAACTCATTGCACTACAATCTTTTGTGTTATCATTTGACCTTCTCCGACGACTTGCAGCACATACACGCCCTTGGGCTGACCACTGAAGTCAAGGCGCAAGGCTCCCGAGGCCTTCCCCGACATGATTTGTTGTCCCGAGAGATTGAAAACGCGGTATTCCATTCTTTGTAGAGACGCGGCACGCCACGTTTCTACAAAGAGGATATCTTGGGTCGGATTGGGATAGACGCTGATTTCCGTTCTGGCCTCCGTCACCTCCAAGATACCCACCTCAACGAGGGCATACGACGGTGCCGTGAGCCTGTTCTGGTGACGGCCCGTGACGCTGTAAAGGCATGTGCCATCGCCATGGACTTCTGTATAACTCGTTGCGCTTTGGGCGGTGACATAGTCGCCGTTGCAGCGTATAATATATTCATAATCAGCACCTAAATCAGCCCACGTTAAAGTGACGACGTTGTGGTCAACAACGGCTTGGAGTTCGGGGCCTGGTTCGATTTCGATGACGGAAGCCGCAGGAAACTGTATGTCGTCAACCCAGCAGGCGTCGTCGCCGTAGCTGCCCGAGCCGTTCTTCAGGTAGATCCACTTGAAAGTGTGCCTCCCTTCCGTGACATCGAAGGTCTCCTTGCTCCATCCTATCTCGCCCGACCACACACCAAGCGCTTGATTGTCAATGTAGAACGTCAGTTTGTCTTTGTCGGCTTCGGTGCAGGTTTTCTTGTAGAACGAAATCTGTCCCGCCGTACTGACTTCCACCACCACTTGGAGCGTCGTCAGATTGTTGTGGCCGATGACACCCGTCCGTGCACTGTAGATGCCCGTGTTGGAAGTACTGTTGTCGATGTACCATTCCGCCCCTCCAAGCGACTGCCAATCGAAGGTGCTGAAATCGCCCGTCTCAAAGGTCTCTTTCGAAACACCCACATTAAGGAACTCGCTACCTTCAAGCATATACCGTTCTGCCTCAGCAATATACATCGTCTCAAAACTACTTCCAATCATTACATCAGGGTCGACGGTGAAATGGAAATAGGAGGTCGCCACCTCACCAGCAGGGATGTCCCAAAGGTGATATGTCGTCTGGTCGAAGGTGATGTCGGTGGAACTGGGATAAAGCTCCACACGGGTGTTGTGTGCCGCCGCCGAGCCCGTGTTGCGGATGCCCACCATCAGGATGCCACTCTGTCCGGGACCGACATTTCCCGTAGGACGAAAGTCTGCCAACTCCAGCTTGGGGGCATGAAGCGTCATAAGGAAATTGCTGGCCCAGGCGAGGTATCCCTCATGGCAGTCAAGAATCAACTCGGCTTGAGTGCCGTCCTCTATCAGGTCGGCCACTTTGACGCGAAAAGCCCCAATAATGGTGTAGGTCTCCATCGGAGCAATAGCGGGGATGGTGGCTTCGCTGTCAAGAACCTCGACATAAGATGAGTCAGAAAGGAGTCTCACCTGCACATCAGAGGCCGTTTCATTTCCTATATTCTTGACAGTCACGTCAATAGTAAATATTTCTCCGTAGTCGGCCTGACCGCTCTCGGTATTGACGGCATAGCTGCCGAAGGTGAGGTAAGCGCCGTTGGCGGGGATAATGTCGATGTCCTGCACGTGCGTAACCTTGTTGAAGCCCGTCACCACCAACTGCGCCGTGCCAGTTTCTGTGGGGCTTTCGAACGTCAGCGTGGCCTCGCCATTGACGATGGGGACGCTACACAGCACCGTGCCGTCGACCGAGAGTGTAGCAAGCGCATAATCCACATCGGCGATGAGATGCAGCTCAGTCTGTCCGAGGAAGATGACCTCGGGTTGGCAGACGATGTTCATCGGTTGGGGCGTGGCGGTGCGTAGCATGAGGTTGGGGTCGCCGAAGAGGATCCAGGTGTCGTGGGTGACGCCTTCGTCGGCGGGATACATGTCCAGAATCTTCATGTTGCCGTTGAGCGAGGCACCCGCCAAGGTGTGGTGATAGCGGTCGGCACTGCGCCACTCGCAGAGCACGTCGACCATCTCGTCCTGTCCCGTCATGGGCGGCTGCCAAGGTTGGTTGGTCCAACTGAACATGCCGCCGATGGCACCCGTAGGCACGCCCGTGACGTTGTTGGTGGCACGCATCCACGCCTCGCCGAAGCAGTTCTCGTCGAACTTGCCATTCAAGCAAGCCGTCGACCAGATGAAAGGCCACTTGTAATCGTTGGTGAGGGCGTTGACGTGGCTGTTGGTGAAGGAGCCGACATACCATCCCGTGACGCTGCCGTGGTTGCAGTAGTTGCAGATGCCCGCGCCCGCGTTGAAGTTTTCGCTGAGCATGGACGCATTGGTGCCCACGCCCACGCCGGCATAGTGCTGCGACACCTCGCTGTAGGTGTAGTGCAACAGCGTGTCGCGGATGTAATCGATATGCTGGCAGTCCGACTCGCCTCCGTTGTGCCCGACACCCGCTCCTTCGGTGGAGCCGATGCCGATGCCCATGCTGAGCCAATCGGCGGTGGCTGGCATGTCGCGCTCATAATAGATGACCTTGGCCACCTGATGTTCCACGTCTGCCACGTTCTGCACGGAGAAACGCCCTACAAAGACCTCAGGATAGTGGTCGTTGCCCTCCAGCTGGCCAAACCAGATGTCGGAACCGGCACCGTTCACGGAATGCGGCGTGAGGTCGTCGTAGTCGCCGACAAGCAGTACGTGGCAGAGGTTCTCGTCAGGGTTGTTGTAATGGCTGAGGATAAAACTCTTGATGGCGTTGCTGTTGTTGCCACCGGCCTCGTCGAGGCTGTAGAGCGTCGTCGGGCGGCCCGACTGGTTCTTCCAGTCGACATAAGGCTGCATGGCCGCCATGTATTGGCTCGGACACAGCACCATCGTCTCGCCTTCGTCGGCGACGAAGTTGTACTTCGCGGCGGCCTGGCGGTAGTTGACGAAACGTCGTGCATATAGGGCCGCCGTGGCGGGAGCTATCCTCACGACGCGCTTTTGCGACAGCTTGGGGTTGCGGCCCGCATCGCCGGTCATGTGCAAGGTGAGCGTCATCTCGGTGTAGATGCGCAGCACCTTCGTCACGGGATTGTAGGCAAAGGGATAGACCATGACGTTCTGCCCGCGCAGGTCGCGCAGGATATAGGGCTGATCCATGTCTGCCTGCTTTGCGGGATAGAAGGCATCCGTCGAATAGGCCTCGCCATAGCGGTAAGGCACCGTCTCGGGGTCGATGGCGCGGCTGAGGTTGCCTTTCGACGGGGCAATGTCAACGTTGGACAGGTCTTCAAACTCCGCGTGGCTCACCTTCACTTCCCATGCATCGGTGTCGCCGATGGCCAAAGGAAGGGCAAACCACGGCAAGTCAGGGGCACCTTCCTCCAGCAGGAAGGCCATCTTGGGCGCGGTGACGACGACGGCCTCGCCTCGGGGTGTCGCCACCGGATTCATGGCGTATCCGCCCAAGCGGAAACGCACGGTGATGTCGTCATCGGTTTCCGAAAGCAGTTCCACCTTGGGCGCAGCGGCACCCGTGCCAATCAACGTCGCGGATTCTTTCGCGAATGCGTTGATTGACAGCAATATCATCGCAACGATAGCAAGCAGTCTTTTCATTTCTGACAGATTATTTGCCACAAAAGTACAGAAAATCGCGGAAAACGCCATAAAAAAGGCGTCGACATTGTCGACGCCTTTCCTTCAGGAATCCCCTCATTGCGGGCGAAGACCCGCAATCCCTTATGCGGAAGGATGTCGTCTTCCCGCTTGGGAGATGGCGGATCGCTGTCCGCCATGAGGGTTAAGGGCTGGATGTCGTTCCCTTGATGGTTTCGTCCGTTATTCCTCTCTGCGCTTCTTGGCCACGAGGTAGGCGCCGCCGAGGCCGAGCAGCAGGGCGATGCCGCTGCCGAGCGGGGCGTTCTGGTCATCATCGATGCCGTGGGTGGGCAGAACGGGAAGAAGAGGGCTAGTCTCACGATTCGAATACAAGCCGCTGGTTTCGGCGTTGGTGCCGCGTTTGAAGAGGCCGCTCTGTTCGTTGGGACCCGCGACGGCCATCATGCC
>CAJOIF010000041.1 GCA_905234765.1 uncultured Bacteroidales bacterium | reverse complement strand
TTTGGTTCGTTGACAGCGAACCAAAGATCGGCATCCACTCCTCATAGAACTTGCGCATCTTCTTAATATTCCCTTTCGAGAAACCACGAAGCCCTGGCATCTCTTGTTGTAACTGATCAGAAATACTATCAAGAACTTTGTCACCCCATTTTGCAACCGATGCTTGCTGCGATAAATATCCCCCAACACCGTAATACAACGAAAGCAGCTCTTTATTGGCATGACGCATGACATTGTATCGGGTCTGCTGAATAGCCGTCTTGATAGCTTCTACTGCCTCTTTAACGAGTGGGGTTATCATAGATTGTTCCATAAAAAGCCTATCTTGTATAACTCATTGCATTGTTTGCATTTACAACCTGCAAATATAATAACTTTTCGATTTCATACTATTGGCCTTGCTCAAAAAGTTCCCAACAATCCTTTCAACCCATGGGAAAGCAAGGGTTTATGAGTAGAATACTCTCACCCGGGCTCGCCTACCCTTCACTGGGTCGGGCGCGCGGGCCACGGCCAAAACGCGGGGGAGCGGTCGCCCAAGGGACAGACTAAACGCTTGACTTTCACGGAGGGGCGCTTGCGTTTGCCGATAGGCACTACCCGACATGAAAGTCAGGCGTTTAGGCTGGCCGTGCGGTGGGCCGATGGTTTTGACCTTGAACTTTTCGCTTACTTTTCTTTCAAGAGAAAAGGAAGACGCAGCCATAGATCCCAAGCTCCCCACATGCCCTTGCAGGGATGACATGGCTGCTACACAAAGCCCTGAAAGCCCCCATGCGTAAGAGATTGCGGGTCAAGCCCGCAATGACTCCATGGGGTGTTAGTGTTGTTGTATAGTGGATTCCCTGGATTGCTTCGTTCCTCGCAAATCGCCAGATTCGACGTTAGTCAATGACGCGCCGAAGCGCGTCTGTATTGCCGACAATGCGGGAACGCCAAAAACAGGCCGGGTCGGGTGCGCGGGCCACGGCCAAAACGCGGGGGAGCGGTCGCCCAAGGGACGGACTAAACGCTTGACTTTCACGGAGGGGCGCTTGCGTTTGCCAACAGGCACTACCCGACCTGAAAGTCAGGCGTTTAGGCTGGCCGTGCGGTGGGCCGATGGTTTTGGCCTTGAACTTTTCGCTTACTTTTCTTTCAAGAGAAAAGGAAGACGCAGCCATAGATCCCAAGCTCCCCGCATGCCCTCGCAGGGATGACATAAGCAGAAAGGTTTCAACCAGGCACGCCTCCCTTTCACTGGGTCGGAAACGCGAGCCACGGGCAACCTAGAAAAGCAACTCGTCCATCTTTTCACATCTTCGCCCGCAGCGCATCCGTGCCGAGTTCCATGCGGCTGAAGGCGAACCATTTCTTGCCCAAGTCCTTCAACGAAGCCCCGATATGATAAACCGTGTCGTCGATGCAGAAAAAGCGGTCGTGAGCATTTTGGAACTCGTCAATGGCGACGGGGCGGTATTGCGCGTTGTGACGCTGCAAATCGAGCACTAACTGTTGCGTGATGCTGCGCGTATAGATTTGCGCGCTCACTCCGTCGGCGCGCTTGTCAAGCAGGGTCAGCACCGTGTCGTCCACATAGTTGTCAAACAAGACAATGCGCCTTTGGGCACTGCGGACGAGGTCACTGACAAAGGTGTAGGCATCAAAGATCTGTCCGTCAAAAAAGATGCCTTGGGTGGGGCGCACACTGCCATTATCCAACCGCTTGAAAACTTCATCAAGTCGATGGTCGGCGTCGGCTATTTGGGAAGCTAATTCCAGTTGATGATGTTCTATTGCTTCCAATCTTTGAAATACTTCCGCATTGGCCAAAACAAAGTGACGAAGAGCAACAAACACATCCATGATTTGGATCCCTACTTTTATTGCGGTCGGACTGTTTAATACAGAAGATAGCATGGCTACTCCTTGTTCGGTGAATACATGTGGAAGAATGCTGGAATGCTTCAAATTTTGCAACCGGTCACAATTTGTGACCAGTTCATTTGTCTCATTTTGAGACAATTGGAACCGAAATCGTTCAGAACCAAAGACAGACCGGGTCAAGCCCGCGATGACGGCAAAGAGCGTAAGTGTTGTCGTATGGTGGGAAATGCCCGAAAACGAACAAGCACCCAACAAGTTTCCCAACAAGTTCGATACGGAATTACACTATCCCCAACTCTAAACTCTCAACTAATAATTATACCCTTTCCCCACCTTCATCTTCTCGGTTTGGTAATGGCCGAGATAAACAATGCCGAGGTTGCCGTCGATGGCGATTGCGTCGCCCATCTTGAGCGGATGGCCGTTGAGTTGGCCGAATTCGTCGTTGACATCGACTTCGAGACCATCGCAACTGACCACACATACTTTACCCAAACGCACCGCCGTGACCGCTGCGTGTGAGGTGGCTCCGCCACGAGCCGTCAGCAGACCGTCGCAGTCGAAAATCATGCCGATGTCATCTGGGACGGTGTCGGGACGGACGAGGATAACTTGACTGTCGGGATGTTGCTCTCGTAAAGCCTTGATTTGCTCAGCATTGAAGGCGGCCAAACCATTCATGGCACCGCCACCAATACCCATGCCGTGACCCAACTGCTGCATCTCGTCGGGCGACAACACAAAGGCGGTCTTTTCCTCCTCGGTCTTGAGGTCTTGGTCGCGGATTTGCAGGATGTGGAAGTCCTCGGGCTTGTCGGATTCGAAAGTAAACTCCATCTCTTGCGGGCTGTAGCCGAGGTTCTCTGTGAGCTCGACGGCGATGGAAAAGATCTTTTTATAGATGTCGGGCAGCAACGTCTGCATGGAAGGCCCTTCCAATCCAGCGGCCTTGCGCTGCGTCTCGCCAATCGGCAGCGGCTTAACCAAGCCTCCGACGATGTCCTCGCCCTGACTGCGCAAAGTGAAGTCGCCGTAAAGGTGCACACCAGGACGCTCGCGATGCGGGTTCTGCGTGAACACCACACCCGAGCCCGAAGTCTCGCTGCGATTACCAAAAATCATCTGCTGGACGATAACGGCAGTACCCCAATTCTCGGAAATGCCCAAGTGACGGCGATAGGCCAAAGCTCGCTCGGAGTTCCACGACTCGATGACCATGTTGACGCAATCAATCAACTGCTTGAACGGGTCTTGTTCGAAGGCCACACCATGGTCGTCGAGGATGCGTTTGTAGGAATGGGCCACCTCGCGCATCTGGCCGATGCTGAAGTCGGCCTTCACCTTCACGCTATTCTTCTGCTTGTAGGCGTTGATTTCGTCGTCAAAGACATCGCGCTCAATGCCTTTGGCCATACCCCAGCTTTGCAGGAAACGGCGGTACGAGTCCCAAATGGCCCACGCCTTGTCGGGGTCGGCGGCGATGGCTTCCACCTGTTCGTCGTTAAGGCCAACATTGAGGAAAGTGTCCATGGCACCCGGCATGGAGATAGCCGTACCAGAACGCACCGAAACCAACAATGGTGCCTCTGGGTTGCCGAACTTGCGTCCGCTGATACGCTCCAACTCCTCGATGTGCTTGCGAATCATGCCGTGAATCTCGGTGCGCAACTCGGGAATGGTGTTGATGGTCTCATTGCGGCGGAAAGTTTCTGTCGTGATGACGAAGCCTGGAGGCACAGGCATACCGTGTAAGTACAAGTTTTTCAGGTTGTTGGCCTTGTTGCCGATGAAGACCTGGTTGTCCATCTTGGGCGTCCTTTCCCAGAACGGGCTAATCAGCATTTCAGAGTTGTAAGTCATGATGTCGCTGATCAATTTCTCATTCAGCGTGGTTTCCATGGTACGTAAGGAAGCCAAAATGCGCCCAATGAAGTTGTCCAAAGGCTGCATCAGGAAGGCATCGGAGAGCAGGTCGCGGTGGAATTCCTCTGATTTCTTGCTGATTAAGGCAGTCGTCTCGCGCTCATTGAGTTTCCCTTCGGGGTCAAAGAGCTGCGGAATGACGATTTTCAGCGGGTATTCATACGATTTGAGGAAGTACTTGATGATGATGCGGCGCACGTCCTCGGCGATGAACTGGAAAATGTTGATATACTGACCGAAAGAGAAGCTTCGTGAGGTCAAACTATAGCGCAACATGTCGAGTTTTTGATTGAAACTTTGGTTGGTGATGCCGTCCAATTCGAGGCCGTTGCGGAAATATTCGAGGATTCTATAAATCTGATTCAGTGTGCGTTCCGAGATATATTCCAAATTGATGCTCTGCACGACCTTCTCCATGAGTTGCGTAGCGACACGCTCCAAACGGAAGGTCAGACCCATGGCTTCAAACTTGTTCTCGCGGTAGGTGCCGTACATCGACGGAATACCGATGGCGATATGCCGCTTGTGGTAGATATTCTCCCAGCCTTCGCTCTGTTCGGGGTTGAAAATCACGGTCTTGAGCTTGTCCATGAAGGCGTAGATCATGGTCAGCGACTTGCCGAAGTCCTTGGCCTTATAGACCTTTTCGAACTCATCGATTTCCTCGTCGGGGATGAAGGGGAAACTACGCAACGAACTGAAAATATTGACCGATTCGAAGCTGTATTTCTCTCGGAGATAGGCATATAGGTCGCGGATGTCCATCAGGCGAGCGTGTTCACGTTGGCTGATTTCGTCATCCAATTCGAGTCGGCGCGAGGCCGAACCGATGAGGTTTTCGTAGTCGTCGCGGGAGAGCATCAGCACATCCTCGGGATTGAGACAGGAGATTTCACACATCATCTGCACGAGGTTGTGGACATGCACAAACCATGTGCTCTCTTTGTCGATGCTCTCGAAGACATTGTTCGGCAGAATCGGTTTCAATGCCTCCACATTACCGCCGCTCCAAAACTTGAACACATCGAAAGTCAAGCCTATGAGGGTATTGTTGCTCTCGGTATGCACCTGTTTGCGAAGAAAATGCACCAACTTGTCCTGACGGCCCGAAATCTCGTCCATGTTGGTGGTCACGTTGCGGATTTCGCCTTCAGCACCGATTTCGTTGAAATAGACAGGGAAAATGCGCGTCAGTTGCTTCACCTTTTTATAATAAGGTGTAATGTTGGAGTTGAGCACCTTCGTAATTTCACGTTGGAACAAGTCCGTGTCGCTCAAGAAAATGCCGCCCAGTTTCAGGTTGACGATCAAAGCGGAAAGCAGCTTGTCCAAGGGCGACTTGGCATGTTCAATCAACTCAAGCCACACACGGATATTCTTGATATGGTTCTCATCCACAGAGAGTTGCCAGTCCTCGCCCACGAACACGTTGCCCGGCGTAACAAAACCGAACGCAATAAGCTTCTTCTCAAAATAATTGACGATTTCCTTCATCTCGGTCTGGTCGACATCGATGATTTTCAAGCCCAAGGTGAGTTGGAAGTCGAGCACTGCAGACATGTAGTCCTTGCGCAACTCCTCGGCGAGGTCGAAAATCGTGTCGATGAACGGAATCAGCTCCTCTTGCGGCATCTCGTCGATGGCGTCGCGCATCATGCGGTCCATGTTCCAGATGAGGCGTTCGCGCTGGTTCTCCATGCCCGGCAGGTGGAGCAGGAAAAACACAAAATGGAACTTGGTGATGAAATGCGGGAAGGCCTTCTCCGACTCGGTGAAACGCTTGGCAACTTGCTCAAAATGCGGCAAATCCGTCAGTTTTTCCCATGTGTCGGCAGCGGCCAAATCAGCGTTCAAGTGGTCGAAATAGGGTTGGCCGATTTCGTTGCAAACGGTGTAGATTTCCTCCTCGGTGAGCATTTTCCGCTTGCTTTCCACCCAGTTCTCCACCTGCGAGGTGGTTTGCCAATAGCGGTAGTTTTCCTGCAACATCATCCGCAGCAAATGACAAGCCGCATCCGCGAAACGCTCGTCGTGGGCTACCTTATCCAAATAGCGTCCTGCGTGTTTGGTGGCCAAGATATAGACATCTTTATTGCCTTCAAACGCACCCTCCAAAATATTGAAAACCAACGAAATCAATTCACAATGCTTGGGTGATTCCGAAATGACTTTATTGGCAAATTCCATCAAAGTGATGATGATATTGAGGCGCAGTTTGGCCGCCACTTCGGGTTTCAACAGGCTGTGCATCATCTCCAAGGGGATGTGCAAGGCATCGGCGGGGATGTCGTCGCGAGTGTAGAACCAGAAGTCGTCCATCAGCATCTTGCGCAACTCCTCCGTCACGAAGGTGTGGTTGGAGAGCGGGTGATGGTATTCGGTAATGCACTCTTTTGCCCGCTTGTTGATGCCGAAGTATTTGGCAGACAGGGCGATAAATTGTTGGTGGTCTTCAGGAATGAAGATATCTTTATATCTGGTTTGCGCCAGATTGGCCTCAAGGGCTTGTGATTTGAAAGTTTCGGACATTATTGATAATCTTTTGACATTATTTCTTTACAATTTTCACGGACAGAATCTATGATTTCCATGCCCCGTTTTTTGGGAATCCTGATATCCTCGCCCACTGTTAGCATATCGCTCACTGTGGGTCGCCCGTTGCCGTTGACCGATGTAGCGTGTTCGCCGTGATAGCCTTCGGGAACTGGGGTCAGGTCGTAAGCTGGAGCCATCCGCCAACGCCCATCGCGACAGATGAAACTGAAGTTCTTGGCGTGGTCGTCCTTGTTGTCAGTAAACACGTTGAATGCCATCAGGCGGAACATGGCCTCCACTTGCTTGGGATCCTGTGTCAAATAACCCGTGAGGTGCAACAAGGTCTTGTAGTCCAACTTCGGGAAATCGATGGACTCGTTCAACAAAGCCCCCGCCGTGGCCACATGAAGTCGCTCACCGTTCTCAATATCGAAACGGCGCGTGGCGAAATACTTCCCCTCCATCAACTTGAAATCAGGGACTTCAATGCCGCATCTTCGGGCTATCTCATTATGGCGGAACTCCGTCGCCCCGAAATCCTTGGGGTCGTAGGTGTGGCGGAACTTGACGAGCCAATCGCCTTCCTCATCGTGATAAAGGCATTTGGGCCGACAGCCACCCGAGTTGCCACTCCGATAATAAAGCAAAGCGGCATCCTTGTCATTGCGTTCCGAAAGTACCTCTAAAGCCATCTCCTGGATACGGTCCAGTTCCAGCACCTCCGTTGCGGTCTCCAAGCGCGTCTCAGGCTCGTAACACAAAGCACCCATCCCCACTTGACCGACAATGCTCAGCCGTTGCAACGCTGTCAAACTGAACTCGTCAATCCCCTGCCGACGAAGCATCCGATTCAGCAGATAACGGCCGTAACCATCGGGAAGGCTGTCCTCAAAAATACCGAAATTGCCCCAAAATGGACGTTCAGGCGCGACAAACAAATCCGACTTGAGGGGCAAATCCAAGGGTGAGATGGAAAAACCTGTCGCCAACCATTCCTTGTCGTAACGGAAGACACAGCGTTTCCCATCGGGTGTTTGGGTCAATTCGCCCACTATCCTACCGTGGTATTTAACGAATATCTTACTGATTGAATTCATTTCTCCCTCGTTTTCTGTCTTTGTTTTTGTTGATGGTATCGAGTTCTTCCATGGTGGAATACACAGGCTCGGCAAGCAACGACTTCAACGCATCCGTGTAGCCCAATGCCTTGGCCAGGGAGAGGAATCCCATCAGCGAAATGTTGTGATGTTGCTCAAACTTGGCGATGGTCGGCACCGGCACCCCACTCATCATCGACAATGCCCCCCGCGACAAACCTTTCTCCAACCTGCGGCGTTTCACGTTTTCAGCCAACCTTTGGGCAAGATCTTCCGCCGTATCCATATTGAAATCGTACAACAAAGGCATACTATTGTATCTTTAATCTTCGAAATGCAAAGATAAGAAATATTATTGTATTTGATTCCGCAAAAATACGCATTTCCCCAATATGAGCCAAAAAAGCCCGCCTTTTTCGCCCGCCTCCCCCGCGTCTGAAAGACGCAACCTCCCGTAACCGTAGGACAGCGACCTACGGCAGCGCCCCGGTAGGCAGCACCCCGGTAGGGACAGCGGGTCTTGACCCGCTGACGCTGCCGCCGTCCATCCTACCGCAATAAAAAACATAGAGACGCCACACTGTGACGTCTCTACGATCTTCATGCGGGAATGGAAAATCTCCCTTCCCTCGGCTTGCGGAATTGGAAATCCCGCCTCCTTGCGAACCGCTTAGTTGGCATCCCACACCAAACGGACACACATGCCAAGATTGCGGAATTGGGCGTTATTACTTGGCATTGTATTTGCCGTTCTGGTAAACTTCAAAGCCTCCGCTTTAGGTGCTAGCGATGACCCAGGATTCTGTGGCCCGCCAGTGGCCGACCAATAGTAACCAGCGAAATTCGTATTAGTAGGGCTGCTAGAGTAAGGATAATAATCCTGGTACCCGTTCTCATCACGGTAGCCCAAGGCAGGCAGAAACACACATCCGGCTGCTAAAAGGGTGTTCGCATCGGCTATGCCTAAACCTTGACACGTAGCATTGTTCCATGTTTTATTGGCGAAGCTTGAAGTGAAAGAGTATTTGCTGGGATCAAAGTTATCAGGTGCTATGAATAGGCCGCTTAAAAATAAACTATTGTAAGTCGTATTAGTGTTTGGGTCGGTTATGTTAAGCGTTCCAATAGTTACCTTCATGAAACGCTTGTCTCCTCTACTTGCATTATTGAGAAGGTAGTTCCACTCGGCTGAGGTCAGCGTGCGCCAATTGGTGCCTTCATTGTAGCCCTCTGCCTTGAATGCACATCCCCAGTCTGTTCCATCGTTAACGTCCAGGTTCGTTGATCCATCCACATAATCGCTTTCTCCTGTAGTAGTAGGGTAATGAAAACCCCAGCTGAATCGGTCCATTTTAGTACCATTAGGAGACACATTATATCCTTGTGGATAACTGCCAGACACAGTACCAATGCACCCGTCTATCTGGTTATCGTGGAAGCTCCACACCCCAGAGGATTCATCATACCTCAGGTTGGCCTTCGAGAAATAGACCTCCTTATCCCCACTCACCGAGAATGTGGTCAATACGTCATCACTTGTCTTGACAGCATACTCGGCATCAGGTGCATCTGGCAAGGGCAAAGGATTGTTGATGCCGATGCCGGAGTTGACATAGTCGTTGTATGCCAATTCTGCTAAGTTAACATTACCACTATAGGTAATATCCAAATCACCGTGGCCAGTGGAAAGGTTGGTGCCAGGCAGCAGGATGGCCCATCTGATAGCGGTGTTTCCTTCCTCGCCATAAAGCGTGATATTGCCGTTGGTTTGGCCCTCGGTGGCCACAATGGCGGTCTCAGCAGTAGGATTGGCGAAGTTGACGGTGGCCAGCGTAGGCACGTTTGACAGGGTAACTTCATAATCCCCTTGATTCTGAAGGTCGAACCTCACCAAGGCGCACTTGTTCTTCAGCGTGGTGGAATAGGTGGTGTTCGGGCCAGTGTAGGGCTTCGTTGAAGCGCCATAGGAAAGCACGGGCAGGTTTCCGCTTTGGTCGGCAATGCTGATGCTGAGCGAAGTGGTTTCGTTCACAATAGTGTCGCTCTTAAGTTCCGAATTGCCCAAGAAAAAGAAGTGCAAGGGCTGGTCGGTGACGCTTGCGTCCGGGTAGATGGTGCCGTCGAAAAAGCCGTTTTTGAACTTCAGTGTGCCCACAAATTCGCCATTGTGGCGTCGCCGCTGGAGAAGGAAAACAGACCGTATGCCGGGGCGATGTTGTGTCTTTCGCCGTTTTCGCCCTTGCCGCCGTTGTCTTCATTTTCTCCCACGTTCACGGTGATGTGCACCCCCGGGTTGGTAGGCGTGGTGTTGCCTGTGGTGGGTGTTTCCTGTTTCTTGCATTGGCTCATACCAAGCACGAGAGCCAAAGCCATGATGATTGTGCTAAGTTTTTTCATTGTAGATTGATGTGTTTTTAGTTGTTTTCCTGTTTTTTACGTTTTTTTGAAAATGCGTAGGCCGCGCCAGCCGCAGCCATGATGAAAAGTCCGCTGCCAAGCGGGGCGCCAAATTGCTCGGTGCCGATGTTGAAGCCTCCCTGGCCACCGTCATTCTCGCCGCCGAACTGTTCGACGCCAATGTTGAAGCCAGTGCCGGTGCCTCCCGTAGTGCGCATGAAGCTTCCGTTAGAAGCGTCTGTCCACGATTCTGCGCCTTTGCCAAACAACCCTCCACCCGTTTGGGCGTTTAGGTTGCCCGCTGTCAGCCCCATGGCCGCCAGCCCAAGCGCAAACGCGACAGTTTTCAAAGATTTGGTTGTTTTCATTTTGTTGAGAATTTAATTTGGTATTTAAGATTTAAAGATTCAAGATTTCAAAGGTTGGGGTTGTTTTTTACGCCCAGCCAGGCACAAAAAAAAATCCAGGACAAGCCATTCCAGCCTGTCTTGGACTAAGGGTATGCGAAAACTCGGAAAGGAGATTTACCCCTCCGAATTTTTGCTTAATTTATTGATATTCAATATATTGGAAAGGTTTTCCATTCCTTTTCCTCTATTTTGAGGCTGCAAAATTACGAAAAAAAACAAATCGGAATGAAAAAACAGGAAATTTCGCAATAAAGCAACCTATTTCGCAAAGAAATCGTAATTTTGCAAAAAATAATACAATGGAAGTCATCAGATACATAAATTGTTGCATCGTCGAGTTTGGGCAAAGGTTGGGGTTGGAGCCTAAATGGGCTTGCCGTTATCTTTATCTTCACGGCGGACTGGAACTGCTTGACAAAAACTATCAAGCCGAACACCTGTTGCCTTTGGACGACACCATCGACGACTTGATTTCTTATTGCAAACGCCACGGAGGAACTTTGGAATGATACTTTTTCATGGCACCAACATAGCGTTTGACAGCATAGATTTGTCAAAATGCAGGCCGAACAAGGACTTTGGTCGAGGTTTCTATTTGACCTCCATCGAGAGCCAAGCCATTGAAATGGCCCAGCGTAGGTGCAACTTCAACGAAGGAGGTTCGCCCATCGTCCAAAAATATGAATGGGATGAAAACACCAACGACTTGAAAGCGTTGCTTTTTGAAGGCATTTCAGTGGAATGGGCGGAGTTTATCGTGAAAAACCGAGACAGAAAGCAACAAGAATCCCATAATTACGACTTAGTCATAGGGCCGATTGCCGATGATGGCGTTGTGTATCAAATCAACCGTTATCTTCAACACATCATCACCTTAAAGCAACTGGTCAAAGAAATGAAATACAAAAAGTTGAACAACCAATATTGTTTTTGCACCGAAAAGGCAATACAGCATTTGAAGAGATTATGAACGAGAATGAGTTTCAGTTTGTGATGGACTGCGATGTGGAGTCGTTGGTGTCGTTCTTGCAAGATGATTACCAATTGCCTTTGTCCGAGGCTTTTGAGAAAGTGTATAGCTCCAAGACTTTTGAGAAACTGAAAGACCGAAAAACAGGTTTGTATTTGCAAAGTCCGGCCTACATTTACACCTTTTTGATAGAAGAAATACGCGGACAACTCAAAAATGACTAACTTTGCATGGCTTTTTACAGCCTAAATTGAACGTAATTGATTAGAATGGAAAAGATTAAAGTAGGTATCAATGGTTTCGGCCGCATTGGCCGCAACGTGTTCCGCATCATCTGCGAACGTCCGAACTTAGAAATCGTGGGCGTCAACGACCTGACAAGCACCAAGGTGCTGGCCCACCTGTTGAAATACGACTCCACGCAGGGCAAATTCCCTGGCACCGTGGAATATGACGAGACTGCTCTGATTGTCAACGGCGTGCGCGTCCCCGTCACGGCTGAGCGTTCACCCTTGAACATCAAGTGGGGCAAGACTCCCGACGTGGTGGTTGAATCCACCGGCGTGTTCCGTTCGAAGGAAAGCAGCAAGGGCGGCTACGGCGACCACCTGAAGAACGGTGCCAAGAAGGTCATCCTCTCCGCTCCCTCGAAGGACGCCATCGACGCTACCGTCGTGGTCGGCGTGAACAACAACGACCTGACCGACGAGGTGGAATGCGTGAGCAATGCCTCCTGCACCACCAACTGCCTGGCTCCCGTCGCCAAGGTGTTGAACGACCGCTTCGGCATTGAGCAGGGTTACATCACCACCATCCACAGCTACACCAACGACCAGGTCATCCTCGACGGTCCGCACAGCGACCTGCGCCGCGCCCGTTCGGCTGCCATGTCGCAGATTCCGACCACCACTGGCGCAGCCAAGGCCGTGGGTATCGTCATCCCCGAACTGAATGGCAAACTCGATGGTATAGCCGTCCGCGTTCCTACGCCCACTGGTTCTTTGGTTGACCTCGTCTGCACGCTGAAGACCGAAGCCACGAAGGAAGAAATCAACGCCGCCATGAAGGAAGCCGCTGAAGGCCCGATGAAAGGCGTCCTCGAATACACCGAAGACCCGATCGTCAGCTGCGACGTCATCCACAACCCGCACAGCAGCATCTTCGATGCCCAAAGCACCATGGTGATGGGCAAGATGGTGAAGATCATGTCGTGGTACGACAACGAATGGGGCTATTCCAACCGCATGGTCGACCTCATCGAGATGATGAAATACTAATAAACGATCAAATGAAAAAGGGCGGCAATGCCGCCCTTTTTCATTTTTTAAAGATACCGCCCAAAATCGAGCGCACTATGGTTTTGCCAAGGCTTCGGCCAATGGTGGAAGCCGTCGTGTTGATGGTTTTCTCGATGGCTTTCTGTCCCGTCGACTTCTTTTTCCTCGTCGTAGTCGACCTTGAACTTGTACTGTTCGATCTAGCCCGTTCCTTCTCCTTGGCTTCTTTTGCCTTGCGCTTTTCCTCCTCCTCGGCTTCTTTCTGCAGTCGTTTCTCCTCTTGTTTCTGTTGTTCCACAAGCATCTCGTAGGCACTCTCGCGGTCGAAACTCTTGTCGTAGACGCCATAGATGCGCGAGTTGCGAATCAGGCTGTTACGCTGCTCGTCAGTGATGGCCCCAATCTGGCTCAATGGGAAGAGGATTTTCGCTCTTTCCACGATGCAAGGCGCACCTTTCTCGTCCAACAGCGAGACCAAAGCCTCACCTGTGCCGAGCTCGAGAATGGCGGCTTCCGTGTTGAAGTTTGGATTGGCGCGGAAGGTTTGGGCAGCCGCCTTAACAGCCTTTTGCTCCTTAGGCGTATAGGCTCGCAATCCGTGGAGGATGCGGTTGCCGAGTTGTCCAGCAATGGCTTCTGGGATGTCGTCTGGGCTTTGCGTGACGAAATACACTCCCACGCCCTTGGAACGCACGAGACGGATGACCTGCTCAATCTTGTCGACCAAAGCCTTGGAAGTGTCCTTGAACAACATGTGGGCCTCATCGAAGAAGAAGATGAGCTTGGGGAGCGGCAGGTCGCCGACTTCGGGCAGTTGGGTGTAAAGTTCGCTCAACAGCCACAGCAGGAAGGTGGAATACAGTTTCGGGTTCAACATCAGTTTGTCGGCAGCCAGCACATTCATCACGCCCTTGCCACCTTCAGTTTGCAAGAAGTCGAACACATTAAACGACGGCTCGCCAAAGAACAAGTCGGCACCCTCGGCTTCCAAAGCCAACAAAGCACGCTGGATAGCTCCTACGCTCATCGAAGTGATGGTGCCGTAGGTGGTGGTGAACTCCTTGGCGTTTTTGGCCACATAGTCAAGCATCATCCGCAGATCCTTCATGTCGATGAGGAGCAGGCCACGGTCGTCGGCAATCTTGAAGACGATGTTGAGGATACCCGTTTGGGTCTCGTTGAGGTCGAGGAGTCGTGCCAAGAGTTGGGGTCCCATCTCGGAAATGGTCGCTCTCAAGGGATGGCCTTGCTCGCCGAACACATCGAAGAAGCGCGTCGGACAGCCATGGAAATTCGGGTTCTCGATGCCGAACTCGGGGCAGCGTTTCTCAATGAAACCGCTCATCTGTCCCGCCTGGCTGATGCCAGAGAGATCGCCTTTCATGTCAGCCATGAAACAGGGTACCCCCGCTTGGCAGAAGGTCTCTGCCAGCACTTGCAGGGTGACGGTCTTGCCAGTACCCGTGGCACCTGCTATCAGGCCATGGCGATTGGCCATCTTGCCTACCATATAGAGAGGTCCGTTGTCGCAATGCGCAATGTAAAGTTGTTGGTCTTCAGTGTACATAGTATTAGTGTTTATTTATTGATTCTGAATCGAATATATTTTATCGTCAGCCCTTGGTCAAGCCACATCTGCTCGTAGAAGGTACGTATGGTCTTGACTTCGAGGTCGTCGGCGTTTGCGTAAAGGTCATCGGTGGCATAGAGCAATGGTAAGCCTTGTTTCTCCACCACATCGTGCAAGGTGAATTCGTACATGATGGGGCTGTCGGTCTTGAGGTTGAGGATGCCGTCGGGACGGACAATTTTGCGGTAGCGGTCAAGGAACTCAGGCGAGGTGAGGCGATGACGCGCATTGCGTTCGCCCTCGCCCGGATGCGGGTCGGGAAAGGTGACCCAAATCTCAGAGACTTCGTCCTTGGCAAAGAAATGCTCTATTTGGTCGATACGGGCACGAAGGAACGCCACGTTTTTCAAACCTTCCTCGTTGCTTTGCTTCAATCCACGCCAAATCCTTGCCCCTTTGATGTCGACACCGATGTAATTAATGTCACGATGCGCCCGTGCCAAGCCGACGGTGTATTCTCCCTTGCCACAACCTAACTCCAGCACGATGGGGTTGTCATTATGGAAGAAGTCTTCATGCCACTTGCCTTGCAGGGGAAAGCCCTCTGCCATGATGCGCTCATACGAGTACTCAAACAAGTTGGGATAGGTCTTGTTCTCCGCAAATTTCTGTAGTTTGTTTTTCTTCGACATAACTCAAACTATTTCAATATCCATGCCTTGTATTCCGTGTTCTTCCTAATCTGGCGCAAGGCGGCCAAAGATTCCTCATCGGTGGCGTAACGGCCAAACGACACGAACCATTTGCTGCCGCGCAACTCATAGAAGGCTTCTGTATAGCCCTTGTCTTTCAACGAATTGACCAAACGTGCCGCATTCTCCTCTTGGGCAAAGCAACCCGCAATAATACGGATGTGTGCTTCAGGATTCACCACCTCAGCCTCAGGTACGATTTCCTCAGGTTCCTCCACAAGGGTATCGCCGGCTTCGGGGGCAACCGTTTCCACATGCCACGTCTTGACCTCAGTGGGGAAGGTAATCTTCCAAGGCTTCACTTCATTGGGTTGCTCCGTGGGCAGTATCCACTGCTTGAAATCGACGACCTTGAAGTATTGCAAGCCACACAAGACACCCGCCACAAGCAACAGTCCAAGCAATAACCACAGCCATCCAAAACGACGCGGCTCGTCATCGTCGTCATCTTGCCTATCATACTCATGCACAGCCTTTTCGTCAACCGTAACAGGTGTGTTTTTGTCCTTCTGCTGCTGCTCAATTTCCGCCTTGATCTCCTCCTTGGTCTTGGAACGCAGCACAGGAGCAGGTGTGAAGTCGGTAAGGCCAAAAGCGTCGCTGTTATAGTTGACCGTCTTGTCCTGCTCGAGAACCAAATCGCTGGCCCAGTCATATGACAAGGTGCCAATGTCCTTCAGCACGACTTTCTTCTTGTTTTTCAAGGTGTTGAAGCAATCAGAAACGAACATGGCCAACAACTTCTTGGCTTCGTCCTCTGGAATTTCATTCTTCTCTGACAAATACCTGACCAACAACTCGTTATCTTCACGCAAGTTGGCATCGAACTCAATGTCGGCAGACGGCGTTGCGAAGTAATTCGCCACAGGGTTCACTTTGGCCGAGATTGGTTTCTTGACAAACGCACCCAATCCTGGCACCACCACGGTGTCGCGCACAAACAACAAGTCGGATATGGCTTCGGTGATGGAAATCATGACCTCATATTCTTTTGGTTTTCAGAGAATTTTTCAGCTTTTTCAATATCAGTCGGCAGGTCGATGGAGACATTCTCCGCCTCGGTGATGCCCATGCGAATCGTCAGGCCGTTTTCGAGCCAACGCAACTGCTCCAGCGACTCGGCCAACTCCAATGGGGTAGGCTGCATCATCGCGATTTGGCGCAATGTCTCTGCCTTGTAGGCATAGATGCCGATATGCTTGTAGAAACGACCTTTTGCAAGCCATTCGTTGTGGTCAAGATTGCGCATGAACGGCATCGGGTTACGGCTGAAATACAGCGCATTACCCATTCCGTTCATTACCACTTTCACTGTATTAGGACTGAACAGCTCATCCACATCCTCAATCTGCTTCGCCAACGAAGCCAAAAAGGTATCTTCCTGCGCAATCAAATCAATGACCTGATTGATTTGGTTGGGGTCAATGAAAGGCTCGTCGCCTTGGATGTTAACTACTGCATCGTATTGTCTAACAAGTAAATCCAACGCCTCACAACAGCGGTCTGTGCCGCTACGATGGTTGGGATTGGTGAGGACATACTGCCCGCCAAAACTCATCACCTCATCGGCAATGCGCACGTCGTCGGTGGCCACTACTACAGCGTCCAGCCGCGATTTCCATGCCTGCTCGCAGACACGGCGAATCATCGTCTTCCCTTTAATCAACGCCAAAGGCTTGCCAGGGAAACGAGTCGAGGCATAACGGGCAGGTATGATTCCTACAACTCTCATTATCAGAACAATCCGTTAAGCGAGCCCTCAATGCGGTCAACGATGGTGCCGAGGTCTTCCGGCTTTTCAAGGTCGATGTTGTCGGTATCGATGATGAGCAGCTTGCCGTCTTTGTAGCCGCTGATCCACTCCTCATAACGCTCGTTGAGGTTGGTGAGGTAGCTGATGCTGATGCTCTGCTCAAACTCGCGGTTGCGTTTGGCAATATGGCGAATGAGCGTTGGCACCGAAGCGCGAAGATAAATCAGCAAGTCGGGCGGCTGAAGGAACTTGGTCATCAGTTCAAACAGCGACTTATAGTTCTCAAAATCACGAGTTTCCATCAGACCCATCGAATAGAGGTTGGCCGCAAAGATATGTGCGTCCTCATAGATAGTGCGGTCCTGAATGACATCTTCGCCACTGTTGCGGATGTCCACCACCTGACGAAAACGGCTGTTGAGGAAGAATATCTGGATGTTGAACGACCAGCGTTGCATATCCTCGTAGAAGCTGTCCAAATAGGGATTATGCTCAACTTCTTCATAGTGAGGTTTCCAGTTGAAGTGTTTGGCGAGCAGCCCCGTCAGGGTGGTCTTGCCCGAGCCGATATTGCCTGCTATAGCGATGTGCATAGAGTAAGATTTTACGTTTGTTGTTAGAAACGGCTAAATTAAGCAAAAGTCGGCAAAATGGGTACAAATTTTTTCAGAAAAATAATAACAGATTGAATATCTGTTATTTAGGTGCCTTTATCAAAAGATACATGCCCAACACAGCGAAAATGATGTTGGGAATCCATACGGCCAGGAAAGGCGACAAACCTCCAGTAAGGGCGTATGACTTGGAGATTTGCATGAAAAGAATGTAGGAAAAAGCGATGGCGATACCAATGCCAAGATGCATCCCGATTCCGCCACGCACCTTGCGACTCGACAGGGCCGCTCCAATCAGGGTGAGGATGATGATGGCGGCAGGAGCAGCCATACGGCGATGCATCTCCACCTCATATTCCTTCACGCCTTCCGAGCCTTTTTCCTTCATCACGTTGATATGATCCCTCAACTCGAAGAAGTCCATCTCCTCATAGTCTTCCTTCATTTTATAGAGGTCTTTCGGATAAAGGTTCAACGTGGTCCGAAGGTCGCGACCTTGCTCAATCCTCTCCTCGTCACCATCGATATAGCGGATGGTGTAAGGGTCGATCTTCCAACTGTTTTCGGCCACCGTATCGTGATACAGCACATCCGACAACACCTTGTAGGTCAGCTCACTGCCATCGTATTTCTCCCATGAGAACTTGAAGCCGTATTCCTTGGTGATGTTATAACTCTCGATGTACACGAACTCGTTCTTGTCAATTTGAACGTGCACATTGCGGCCAGCACTCTCGCTAAGACGTTCCATATAGTCGTTCTTAAAGCCGCGCCTTATCTCATTAGTCTTGGGTATCAGGAAGTTACCAAAATAGAGTGAGATAAGCGCAATGGTCAAGGCAGCGAGAATATAAGGGTACAGAAACCGCCAAAAGCTGACCCCATTGCTCAAAATTGCCACAATCTCGGTGCGCGATGCCATCTTAGAAGTGAAAAACACCACCGCGATAAAAGCGAACAAATGGATGAAAAGATTGATGTAATAAGGGACGGACATGAGGTAGTAGTCCACCAGAACCCTCTGCCATGGCGCGTTGTTTTTGAGGAAACTGTCGATGTTTTCAGAAAGATCGAAGATGATGACAATCAAAATGAGCATCGAGATGGCAAAGAAAAACGTCCCGATGAACTTTTTGTATATATAGAGGTCTATCTTCTTCATTTACAGTCTTCTTGTGACTTTTTGGAGCATCACGTCACGCCACTCGGCAAAATCTCCCTCGATAATATGACGGCGCGCTTCGCGCACAAGCCAGAGGTAGAACCCAAGGTTGTGCAAGCTGGCAATCATCGGGCCGAGGCTCTCACCCGCGATGAACAAATGACGCAGATAAGCCTTGGAATATTGTGTGTCGACGAAAGTTTCGCCGTTCGGGTCGACGGGCGAGAAGTCCTGTTTCCATTTCTCGTTGCGCATATTGAGGATGCCTTCCGAGGTAAAAATCATGCCGTTACGTCCGTTTCGGGTAGGCATGACACAGTCGAACATATCCACGCCGCGCGAGATGCCTTCCAAGAGGTTGGCCGGTGTGCCCACACCCATGAGATAGCGCGGCTTGTCCTTGGGTAGGATGCTGTTGACCAATTCAATCATCTCGTACATCTTCTCGGTAGGTTCCCCCACGGCGAGACCACCGATGGCGTTGCCGACAGCGTTCTTGGAGGCGATGTACTCCGCCGACTGTTCGCGCAAGTCACGGTAGACACAACCTTGCACGATAGGGAACAAGGCCTGCTCGTAGCCGTATTTGGATTCAGTCGCACCGAAACGTTCCACACAGCGGTCGAGCCAGCGGTGGGTGCGCTCCATTGACTGCTTGGCGTAATGGTAGTCGGCGGTGCCAGGCGTACACTCGTCGAAGGCCATCATGATGTCAGCCCCGATGCTCCGCTCAATGTCCATCACCTTTTCAGGCGTGAACAAGTGCCGTGAGCCGTCAATATGCGACTGGAACGTGACGCCTTCTTCCTTCATCTTGCGGATGCCCGTCAGCGAGAACACCTGAAAGCCACCGCTATCCGTCAGGATGGGACGGTCCCAGCCGTTGAAACGATGTAGACCTCCAGCCGCCTCCAACACGTCCAAGCCTGGCCGAAGATAGAGGTGATAGGTGTTGCCAAGTATGATTTGGGCTTTCACCTCGTCGCGCACATCACGAATATGGCATGCCTTGACCGTGGCCGCCGTACCCACCGGCATGAAAATCGGGGTTTCTATCGGGCCATGGTCAGTGTAAAGCACACCAGCGCGTGCATGGCTTTTGGGGTCGTTGGAGACTAGTTTGTAGTTCATTGCGTGATTGATGGTGTAACTAAAGATGTATTATCCGTCATAAGTGATGCGTCCCAAAACATGTCAACATTGGTAGTGATGGTATTACCCCCTCCTACATGATAAGGTTCGTATCCAGAAGGCACCAGATTGACATAACTGTCGCGCACAACATCCTCCACTTTGTAATCCTCTTGATAGTAAGACAGTTTACCCCAACAGGAAAACCAATAGGTGTTTTTCGCCATATAAGCATAATAATCATCGACTTTGCTGCTTCCCTCGCCAAATTGCGGATGTATCATCATCTTCGTGCCAGTGATGTAATGCTCCCGGATTTCTCTCAACGACAATGGCGTGCCATCCAAATCTGAAATATAATGTCCATCCATATCCGTGTCTATCATGGCCCATTTATTTAGTTCTGGCAACCAAACTTCGTTGACAACGTGACAATCTGGGTCGTCTTCATCTTGCGGCATACAAGTGATATATCTAGCCTTGATATTCTCTGCAAGAAGCAACTCAAATGTCAAGATACTATGCAAACGGCAGTTGAATGCGGGAGCCACTTCTTTGGTATATTCCCACAAACCAATGGCGTTGACGCGTTCAGGCCATTTCTTTTGGTTGTCGTGCGGAATATTCGAGGCCACAAACTTGCCAATGGCAACGGCTTTCCCCCATGTGTCGGCATTTTCAGGGAATAGCGTATCCAACTGGAAATAATCGCGAATCTCCTTTGCCCGTGCCGAATCCTGGATGATTTGCATGGCAAACACATTGGTGTCGGCGGCATAATTCCCAGAGGATTGTAGCAAGTCAACCCTATCTTTGTACAGAAACAGATTGCTTTCGTTAATGCTAATATCAACATCGAAATACGGTCTCGCCACTCTTAATAAAACCATAAGCACTATGGTAATGAGACCAATTACGGCAAGGATGTTCCAAATGATTGAGAATGCTTTTTTCATGATATTTTTTCCTCGTCTTTCATTTGCATACGTTGACATTCAATTTTTTTGCAAAAATATTGTTTTTTCCAAAACAAAACATTTTGATAAAAACAAATTTACGGCTGCCGTGATACGACAGCCCTACAGACCAACTGGACAATTCCGCCAAAGGGCTGTAAGGCTGTCACACCGTGGCAGTAATACGACAGCCCTACAAGCCCAACGGGACAATTCCGCCAAAGGGCTGTAGGGCTGTCACACCGTGGCAGCCGAATTATTGAAATCACCGTTTAAAAAACCGATCCAATTCCCATTTCATAGGATTGTTTTGGATATATTGGGAAATGTGGTTCATTTCCGTCCAATTACGAATGATATGGTCATGGTAACGGGGTTGCCATGCAAACGGAATATCGTTTTCGATGGCATATTTCGTGACAGCGGATTTGTATTGTCCAATGATACGCGACAACCGTCCGCAACAATGGGAACGGCGTTGCATTTCTTCGTTTTTGTCTAATTGTGAATCATCAATGATTGGTTCTTCCCAGCGGTTGTCCTGATTACGGCTGCCGTGGTACGACAGCCCTACAGACCCACCATTGGGATTGTCGTTTCCCATGGGGTTTGTAGGGCTGTCACACTGTGGCAGCGGCTGGTCATCCGGCCATTCAATTGGATTGTCAATAATAACAATCATGTGAACATGATTCGGCATCACCACAAATTCAGGAACCGCCACATTATCATTGATTTCTGGGATTTTTTCGATGCATTTTAATGCATATTTCCCTATTTCCGACAATTCCATCCGACCATCAACCACATCGCCAAAATACAAATCATGGTTTTTCGTGCAAAAGGTCACGAAATACCTTCCGCCATTGTAATCATGCCATGTGGCACGCGGCGATTTCCGTTGTGGTAGATTGTATGGCATTGACATTCAATTTTGTGCAAATATATAAAATTTTCGAAAACAAAATAATCTGACGATAATCATATTTACGGCTGCCGTAATACGACAGTCCTACAGCCCAACGTGACAATTTCACCCACGGCTGTAGGGCTGTCACACCGTGGCAGCCGCATCGTATAAATCACCGTTTTTTATAAAACCTATCCAATTCCCATTTCATAGGATTGTTTTGGATATAATCGGCAATGCGGTTCATTTCCCTACCATTTCGGATAATATGGTCATGAAATCGGGGTTGCCACATAAACGGTATTTGATGTGCATTCGCAAATTTCGTGACTGCGGATTTGAATTGGCCAATCATGTGCGATAACCGACCGCAACGATTGGCATGGTTTCGCATTTCTTCGTTGATTTTGGGATTTTTATCTATGCGGCTGTCGTGATACGGCAGCCCTACAACCCAATCCTCGGGGTTACCGTCATCATCCAGGGTTGTAGGGCTGTCACATTGTGGCAGCCGCTGGTCACATTGTGGCAGCCGCAGATCATCCGTGTTGTCCATAATCACAATCAAATGCACATGATTCGGCATCACCACAAATTCCGGGACAAACACAATATCATTGATGGTTTCTATCTTTTCAGCACATTGAAACGCCCATTCCCCGATTTCCGATAATTCCATCCTACCATCAACCACATCACCGAAATACAATTCCCGATTCTTGGTGCAAATCGTTATGAAATAATTCGCACCATTGTAATCGTGCCATGTGGCACGCGGCGATTTCCGTTGTGGCAGATTGTATGGCATTGGCATTCAATTTTTCCGCAAAGATATTGAATAAATCTAAAAACGAAATATTTCGGCGGAAACAATAATGCGGCTGCCGTAATTATTTCGGATGCCGCAACACGATGGGATATTATTCATCTGCGGTTGCCGTAATACGACAGCCCTACAACCTAACAGGACAAATTCACCCCAGGGACTGTAGGGCTGTCACACCGTGGCAGCCGAAAAAACAACATATCCCATTTGATTGCGCCGGCAAATAACAAATTTACTTTCATTCGTTCAGCTTCTTCTATGTTTCAGAGCGAGTTCGGAGAAAAAATTATTTTTTTACTATTGCTATGAAAAAAAGTGTATTTTTGCCGAAACAACTATCATTTTATTATAGATAATTCGAGATGAATAAGCAGTATTATAAATCTTTGTATTTCAGCGACTATCCATCAGAAAACACAAACGAGAAATCTGTAACCATTGCGTTTAGCGATTCGGAAATAGCATATTATTCTAAAATCAAGAGCATGTCAACGACGGAATTAAAAGAACTGATAGGAATTACAACCTATTCAGAGGTTTCCGCCATAGCATGTGGAGAAGATCGGTCTATCAACCAAGTATTAAAAAGGCTCATAAAGCAAAACCTTACCCAAACCGATTTCGACAAAAGAGATGTCACTTTTAACAACAGCAAACACCTTCCTTTTCAAAGATGGTATCCATATATTGAAGGGTATTCACCAGATTTTGTCAAGACTATAATAAGCAGATATAAGATTAAGGATGTAGTTATTTATGAGCCGTTTGCAGGAACCGGAACCACGATTTTTGCTGCCGACCAATTAGGACTAAAGACGCTTTATTCCGAGGTCAACCCTTTGTTGCAGTTTTTAATAGAAACAAAAACCAAGGCATTAAGATTGAATGATTTCGACAGGATTTCCTTATCGCAATCGCTCATCGAAATATCTGAACACTTACTCAACGACATTGAAAATTTTCAAGAAAGTCCAGATTTGAAAGAATCGTATGTCAGGATATTCGAGTCCAGTCCCTATTTTCCAGCCAACACCTATTCGCAGATACTAAGGCTTAGAAGTTATATTGACACCTTGTATTCTGAAAACAAAACCTTATTGGCTGATTTGTTGTCCATTGCCGTTTGTTCGTCGCTCCTTTCGGTTTCATACATGAAGAAAAACGGTGATGTCAGGTTTAAGACCCAAAAGGAAATAGAAAACGGAGAAGTCAAAACGCTTGAAACCACGTTGCCTGCACAAATAAAAGCCATGGCAGAAGACTTGTCGAACCTTGAGTATTCATTGCAGACCCATCCAGAATTCATCATTTCTAACGCAAAAGCGACGAACCACCTAAATGGATTACGAATTGGAGCCATCATCACAAGCCCTCCCTATTTGAACGGAACAAACTATTTCAGAAATACAAAAATAGAGCTATGGTTTTTGAAGTTCTTGCAATCATCTGCCGATTTGAGACATTATAGAGACCAAGCCCTAACCAGTGGCATCAACGATGTAAAGAAAGAATACGCATTGTTAAACATTGATCCTGTCTTATCCAAAAGCAAACTTTTGACACAGACCATAGCTGAATTGGAAAAGAACGCTTACGACAAGAGAATCCCTCTGATGGCCAAATGCTATTTCTATGAAATGTACCAAGTGTTCCACAACATTATACCTTCATTGGAAAACAACTGCAAAGTGTTGATTGATTTGGGAGACTCGATTTTCGGCGGAATCCACATTGAAACAGATAAAATACTAATCGAAGTATTGGAGTCAGTCGGATACCATTTTATTGAATCTCATACACTTAGAAAACGGAAATCAAAAAACAACGAGATCCTGTCGCAGGTACTATTGTTCTTCAATTATCAAAAGCCAAAAACTCCCGACCAGCAAATCCACTACGATTTTTACTGGAAAGGCGGTTGGGACGACTTCAAAACCAAATTACCGCACCAAAACATACCTTATTCAAAAAAGAATTGGGGACATCCCAATCATTCCTTATGCTCATACCAAGGAAAGCTAAAACCCGCTATCGCCCATCATTTGGTGAGAACATTTGTTCCTGAAAGAGGTCGTTTCCTTGACCCTTTCTCTGGGGTTGGCACAATCCCATTCGAAGGTGCCTTGAATGGAATAAAGGCATTTGGCATTGACATCAGCAAGCCCGCGTTTTATGTTTCTTCAGCAAAGGTTTCCACATGCGACGAAGAAAAATGTCATGAGGTTATTGATGATTTGGAAACCTATATTCACAATGGCAACATCGACAGTTCTGAACTCGAAAAATGGATTAATTTTGGATTTAACAAGAAACTCATTGACTACTACGAAGAAACCACTTTCAAGGAAATATTGCTGGCAAGGGAATTCTTTCGTGAGAACGCACCAAAGACAGCCGAAGAAATGTTGGTCATATCATCATTATTACATATCTTGCATGGAAACCGCCCCTATGCTTTAAGCCGAAGATCCCATCCTATTGTTCCCTATGCGCCAACAGGCGACTTTAAATACAAAAATCTGATTGAGAAGCTCAAAGAAAAGGTTTTCAAATCTTTAAATACCACTTTACCAGACAATTTCGTGGATGGAACAATATATAACCAGGATGCCACGGGACTATGGCCACAAGAAATCAATAATCTGGATGCCGTCATCACCTCTCCGCCATTTTTTGACAGCACTCGATTCTATCTCGCCAACTGGATCAGAATTTGGTTTGCGGGTTGGGATGAGAATGATTTCAGAATCAAGCCGCAGTCCTTTGTTGAAGAAAAGCAAAAAATCAACTTTGCTATCTATGAGTCCATCTTTCGACAAGCTCGCGAGAGGCTTAAAGACGGGGGCGTTTTTGTCCTTCATTTAGGAAAAAGCTCCAAATGCGACATGGCTATAGAATTGCAAAAAATCAGCAAACGTTGGTTTAATACGGCAGATTTGTTCGATGAAAACGTAACCCATTGCCAAAAACATGGCATATCTGACATGGGTACTGTGACCTCGCACCAATATTTGATTATGGTTTAATACCCTAACAGCGCTTTGTTCTCATCAGTGAGATTATCAGTCAATTGATATACTTCGAGTATTTTCTTGATTTCCTGGATCCGTTTCGGCAAATCCGATTTTTCTCTCACTTGCAAATACTTTGAGACGCCCTTGTTCACGTCTATGTTGTGGTTGATTATCGGCTCTGGACTGGAAATCAGCTCCAAATTCGCACCTGTAATCTTGGCCAGTTCAATAAGTTGGTTGTTTGTATAGAACTTGCTAGGCCATTGGTCTCTTTTGAGATTGTTCGCTTCCGTTGAAAGCAAGGCTGCGTTTTCCTTATTCAATGGATAGAGGTATCGCGATGGGAGAATATGGTCAATTGCCCATGTTTCTCTTTGGCTGATATCCAAAGGTTTGCCCGTCTTAAAGCATTTTGAATCGAACCGTTTGAACAAGTCTTCAATATCAACATACTCATTCTCAGATTCAACAAACAGATCCGCAATTCTGCGCCTGACAGATGATTCATGCAATTGCTGTTTCGTCCGCTTAGGGTTTAGAACAGCGTTGATGGCTCCTTTGCAACTCCTACATTCCATCTGTCTTTCCAAAACGCCCCAACCTACATGCTTGCTAAAAGCGGAAAAAGGCAAAATGCGACCACAAACATTGCATTGCTTCCAATAGGCTTCAGGGTTTTCGGTAGCAACCCGAAAGAAGCCTTCCCAAAATCGTAATGCAGGAGTGGTATCGGCATTTACGTGTTCGTCTTCCCAATTTTGGAATGGCAAATCGGATTCTTTTGCGTGTACAAACCCGCAATGCTCACAAGTCCAAACACAATTCTCCAAAGCATATTTTGGGTCAAGCAACTTTTGCCCAACATTAATATAATTCATTCTCTTGCATGACACGCATTTATATGCTACCCACGCATCGTGATAGGGAATGTCGGTCAAGCGTTTTATCCCTGTTTCATTTTTAGATTCTCTTCTTGCCATTCTCAAATGATTAAAAACAAGAGTCCTACCAATGATGATAGGACTCTTGTCAAACAATTGATTACTTCCCTTCAGCCAGCTTCTTATACCCTTCGTATCTCAGCTTGGCGAATTGCTCGGTCTTGGCGAACAGTTCCTTGGCTTCCTCGGGGAAGGTCTTCACAAGCGAGTTGTAACGCACCTCGCCCATGATGAACTTCTGGAAGTCGGCCCAGTTGGGTTCCTTCGAATCCAAGTGGAAGCCGTTCTTGCCTTCCTCCTCCTCGGCGGGGTTGAAGCGCCAGAGGTGCCAGTAACCGCAGTCGACGGCGAGCTTCTCTTCCATCTGGGAGTGACCCATGCCAATCTTGATGCCGTGGTTGATACACGGGGCGTAGCAAATCACCAGCGACGGACCCGGATAAGCCTCAGCTTCCTTGATGGCTTTGAAGTATTGGGCTTGGCTGGCGCCCATGGCGACTTGAGCGACATAGACGTAGCCGTAGCTCTTGGCGATCATGCCGAGGTCTTTCTTGCGAACCTTCTTACCAGAGGCAGCAAACTTGGCGACAGCACCGGCAGGCGTAGCCTTGGAGCTCTGACCACCCGTGTTCGAGTAAACCTCGGTGTCGAGGACGAGGACGTTGACATCTTCGCCGCTGGCCAACACGTGGTCGAGGCCACCGAAACCGATGTCGTATGCCCAACCGTCACCACCGAAGATCCACTGGCTCTTCTTGGCGAGGAAGTCCTTGTTTTCCAACAGTTCTTGTTCAAGCTCGCAACCGTGGCAGATGCAGATCTTACGGCCGGCTTTCTTGGCCTTCTTGGCTTCTTCCAGCTTCTGTGCGGCAACTTCCTTGCCGTAGATGTCCTGGGCTTTCTTGGAGCCGAAGAAGTCGATGCAACCGTCGATGGAAAGGATGGCCTTTTCGAGGGCGGCGACGAATTCGTCAGTAGCCTTGCGGTTGGCGACCGTGTCATTGTAGGTGTCTAACCATTTCTGCGTGGCTTCCTTCATCCAGTCGAACACGGTGGTGTTGACCAGCTCTTCAGCCTTCTTGCGGAGGCCTTCGCGGATCTTGCGGGCACCCGTGGCCATACCGAGACCGTACTCGGCGTTGTCCTCGAACAAGGAGTTGGCCCATGCCACACCCTTGCCCGTGCGGTAGTTCTTGCAGTAAGGCGTTGCAGGAGCAGAACCGCCATAGATGGACGAGCAACCAGTAGCGTTAGCCACCATCATGCTCTGACCAAACAGTTGGGTGATGGTCTTGATGTAAGGCGTCTCGCCGCAGCCGGCGCAGGCACCCGAGAACTCGAACAGCGGCTGAGCAAACTGGCTGTTCTTCACATTGGCGTACTTGTCGATGAGTTCGTCCTTGTAGGTGACCTTCTTCTGACCGTACTCCCAGTTCTTGGCTTCGTCGAGTTGGCTTTCGAGCGGTTTCATCACCAGAGCCTTCTCCTTGGCGGGGCACACGTCGGCGCAGTTGCCGCAACCGGTGCAGTCCATGACGGAGACTTGCATGCGGAAGTGCATGCCAGCCATCTCCTTCGGCATCTTCATGTCGGCAGTCTTCATGCCCTTGGGAGCCTTCTTCAGCTCGGCGTCGGTCATGACGACAGGACGGATGGCGGCGTGCGGGCACACCAGCGAGCACTGGTTGCACTGGATACAGTTGGCAGGATTCCACTCAGGGACGACGGTGGCGACGCCACGCTTCTCGTAAGCGGTAGTACCAGCCGGGAAGGTGCCATCGACGATGTCCTTGAAGGCGCTCACGGGCAGGTCGTTACCACACTGGGCGACCATCGGGCGCATCACCTTATTAATAAACTCGGGATCGGCATCGTTGTGCTCGAAGACGAAGTCGGTCGTGCAGTCGAGCTTGGCCCATTCAGCGGGGATGTCAACCTTGGTGATCTCACCACCGCGGTCAACGGCAGCGTAGTTCATGTTGACGATGTCCTCACCCTTCTTGCCGTAGCTCTTCACGATGAATTTCTTCATCTGCTCAACGGCGAGGTCGTAAGGAATGACGCCCGAAATCTTGAAGAGATGGTGTTGGTGCGGTTGCCCAGACCAATCTCGGCGGCAATCTTCGTGGCGTCGATGATATACATATTAATATTGTTGAGGGCCAGATACTTCTTCACGAAGTCGGGAAGGTGCTTCTTGGTCTCAGCAACGCTCCAAGGTGAGTTGTAGAGGAACGTGCCGTTCTTCTTCAAGCCGCGGAGGCAGTCGTATTTCTTCAGGTAGCTCGGGACGTGGACAGCCACGAAGTCGGGCGTGCCGACGAGGTAAGGAGCCAAGATAGGCTGGTCACCGAAACGCAGATGCGAGCAGGTGTAACCACCCGATTTCTTCGAGTCGTAGTCGAAGTAGGCTTGGCTGTACCTTGATGGAGTTCTTGTTGGCACCCACGGTACCGTCGGCACCGAGGCCGTAGAACTTGGCTTCGAACGTGCCCTTCGGCAGGATGGAGATTTCCTTACCGACTTTCAGCGAACGACGGGTGACGTCGTCCTTGATACCCACGGTGAACTGGTTCATGGGCTTCTCGGCGGCGAGGTTCTTGTAGACGGCCAGGATCTGAGCCGGAGTGGTGTCCTTTGAAGACAGACCATAGCGGCCACCAATAATCATAGGCTTGTTCTCAGCCGGGATGTCCTTGCAGTTGGCGAAAGCCTCAACCACATCCAGATACAGCGGGTCGCCATTGGCGCCGGGTTCCTTGGTGCGGTCGAGCACGCAGATGCGCTTCACCGTTTCGGGAATGACTTCGCCGAGGTACTTCACGCTGAAGGGGCGATAGAGGTGTACTGTGACGAGACCCAGCTTCTTGCCAGCCTTGTTCTCTTTATCAATGACAGTCTTGATGACATCATTAACCGAACCCATGGCGATGATGATGTCGGTGGCATCGGGAGCGCCGTAGTAGACAAACGGAGCATATTGACGGCCCGTGATGCGGCTCATCTGCTTCATGTACTTGGCCACGATGTCGGGCAGAGCGTCGTAGTACTTGTTCTGCAACTCGCGGGTCTGGAAGTAGATGTCGGGGTTCTGGGCAGTGCCGCGGGTTACGGGGTGCTCAGGATTCAAAGCTCTGTCGCGATATTCCTTCAAAGCCTTGTAGTTGACCAGCTTGCGGAGTTTCTCCATGTCAGCGGCTTCGACCTTCTGGATTTCGTGAGAGGTGCGGAAACCGTCGAAGAAGTGGAGGAAGGGCACGCGGCCTTCGATGGCGGCAAGGTGTGCCACAGGGGCGAGGTCCATGATTTCCTGGACGCTGCTGGTGGCCAGCATGGCGAAGCCCGTCTGACGG
>CAJOIF010000040.1 GCA_905234765.1 uncultured Bacteroidales bacterium | reverse complement strand
ATGGTGGCTTGCAACAACGCCCCGAAACAGGAACAAAAAGCTGAAGAACCTCAGCAGGAAACTTGTGTTGCCGAAGAGCATCACTGCCCCTTCTGCCCCCTGAAGGCCGAGTACGCCAAGTGGGATGAGATGGATGAAACCACCAAGGCTGACCTGAACAAGAAGGCTTATGACCTCTTCGCCCAAATGGACGCCGAGATGGAAGCCAAGAAAGCCGAGTGCGAAGCCGCAGGCCACAAGTGCCAGCATGAAATGGCCGAGATGACCGCCGAAGCCAAAGCCGAATGCGAAGCCAAATGCGCTGAGATGAAGGCTGAATGCGAAAAGATGAAGGCCGCTTGGGAAAAGTTCACCGAACTGACCGTCGACGAACAGAAAGACCTCGTTCTGGGCCGCATCGCCGCCATGGGCATGGGTGAAAAGAAATGCGATCACCACGAAGGCGAAGGCCACGAATGCCAACACGGCGAAGGCCACGAGTGCCAACACGGCAAATAATCCATCGTTTTAACGGATTTGAAAGTAGAGACGTCAGCGTATGGCGTCTCTATTTTTATTCTTCAATCTGGACCTGGAACAAAGCCTGCCGGTGGTTCTTCCCGGTGGGATAAAGGAAATACAGCACCCTGTCGTGGACTCGCAACATCTCCGCGAAGGGATAGCCGCTGAGGTCGAGGACAGGAGTGGCGGTACCCGACGGCAAGTCGATGCGTATTAAGGTACACAGGCCGTCATCGACGAAAAGGGTGTAAAACTCCTTTCGGGCGCGGTCAACCATCATGGTTTTCTTCCATCGTTTGTTGATTTCGATGTCTCCATTCCATTTTTTGACGTGATGAAACGTAAGTGGATGACGCTCCAATGGTGTACCGACAGAATCGTAAACAATGGTCTCGTCGTCGGTATAGTCGAACAAGTAGAATTTGTTGTCCAACGCACAAACTGGATTGTAGATATAACGCCTCTGGGGATACAACGCCATCGATATCCTTGTGAACCTGTCGAAAACTTTCATCCGCACCATGAACATTAAGTCATCACGGGCGTCTTCATCTACAATATGTTCCAGCAGATACACCGTGTCGGCGGTCGGGGTGACACAGTAATAATATTGTTCCAAGCCGAAAAAAGCGTACTTTCCGGTGATGACCACTTGGTCGGAGGCGGCCACGATGGGAGCAAAGTCGTGGTAAAACTTTTCCAACGGAATGGGTGCATACAGAAACATGTCCTTCTTTTGCCCGTTGTATCAAGAGGCTCGCTCTCTAATCCGCCCTCTCAAAAACCACAATCACATGAATACCCATGTCTTCTTTTTATCTTTTCACAAACTTCATTGTTTGGTTGTTTATGTTGATGAAATACAATCCATCCGGCAAAGTTGACACGTCGATTTGCTGTTTCTCGACATCGATACGGCCTGTTTTAAGGGTCTGCCCCAATAGGTTGGTGATGCGGTATTCGGTTTGTCCCGGTAGAGACGCAATTTGCGTCTCTACGACGATGATGCCATCGGTGGGATTGGGATAAATATGGAATCCATCCGCCGTGATAGGTTCATCGATGCCGTAATGGTATTCCTCGTAAACCTCTTCGCAATCCCTATCGTTATATTTAAGTATCAGTTCTCCGTTGCGCCAGAAGCAGCGGATGCCTTTTACCTTGTATTCCCGGCTCTTTTGCATCAATCGCTCGGGGAAGAAACTGGTGAGGTGGCCGATACCGCATATGATGGTGCCGCTGAACACATCGCCCGCATCGCTCACGCGAAGTATCTTCATGTGTCTCCCCTCAAATTCGTACTCATCCACCTCATCCACATGAACAATAACACTTTCCAAGCCGACCTTGATCTCCCACTCTTCGCCTTCATCGGCTCCGAAGTCGTACAATACCGTGAACGCTTCCAATTCCTTGTTCCACCAATATACCTTATTGTTTCTTTCGTAGATGTACTCACGAGTCTTTTCGACGTGTGAACCTTTGTCATACAAGGTGTTGATGCGCACAAGGATGTGAACGTTTTCCTCGTCATCGATGGTGGTGTCGCTGGTATGCTGTAAATACTGGTAGGTGATGTTGCCGTTTTCGTTCAGAATTTCATAATACCATTCCGAACCCGCCAGCGAATACTGTGAGTTTCCGTTGGTTCCAAAAACAGGGAATCCTCCGTTGGTCATTTCCTCGTCTTTCATCCAATGGCTTACTGGACCGATTTCGGGATAAAGACTGTCTATTTCTTCCACACCGACATTCAGGGCTTCCACCAGATCATGGCCGAATTGAATGCTGTCAAGAGCCCATTCGCCGTAATAGGTAGTGGGGTTGAAGGCGCAAGAATGGGGCAAAGTGGCTTGTAGGGCAATGCCAACACCCACCATATCATACCTCCAATAGCAATGACTGATGGTGTCGTAGCTTAAATTGTTGTTGTTGATACTTCCGATGATGGCGCCTTCTTTTTCGGCGTTTTCGCAATGGATCTCACCGGCGTTGTAGGCGTTTCTGATGGTGAAAACAGGTTCATGGAACCCGACGATGCCTCCGGCACTCGTCATAGCGCTGACATTACCCGTGTTGTAAACATTAAGGATTGTCATGTCGGTATGTCCCAAGTGCCATCCAAGAATGCCGCCGGCATGTTCGCCATGGCAGGCCACATCGCCGTGATTGGAGCAATCGACAATGCAAAAACGCTGGTAGTTGCCTCCCACAAAATGACCGATCACACCGCCACACATGCCAAGGTCTCCATCGCGTTCCACGACAACCTCTCCAAAGTTGTGACAATTTTTGAAGAAGAACCTTTCTGTGGTGATCTCCAAAAGCGCCATGGTGTTCAAAGAGCCTATGACACCTCCGGCGATGTAGTTGCTATAGGAGCGCCCGTGATTGTAACAGTTGTTCATGTGGCCTCGTGAGAATGTCCCTGCAATACCGCCCGCTATCATGGCGGCCGAGCTGTTACCCAAATTGGTGCAATTCGTGATATCGGTGCAAATCATCCAGCAACCAACACCGCCTGCGGCAGCGCCTCCGGCTTGCAGGTCAGCCGTGGATTGCGTTGAAGCGGCGTTGATGCAATTTGAGATGGAACAATGCGTCAAAGGCAGATTGGTGTTGGATTTCGCCACGATGCCCCCCGCCATGTGCCCAATTACCTGCACACCGGAAGTTGTCTGACAGTTCGTGATAACGCAAACATCTGTATCATTGGCCTCAGTCATCAGATAAGGCGTTCCCATATATCCGACCAGACCTCCGGCTTCGCCTGAGTCGCTTTGGACGACAGAGCTGCTTTCAATCAGGCAGCCAGAGATGGTGGTGCGTCCGGCGTAAGCCACCAAACCACCGGCATACTCAGATTCATTGCCAATCTCACAATCAACGATTCTTACATCTTTGATCACGGCACCGTCGGTGCAACCGAACAACCCTTTGAAAGTGGCGTTTTGGCGTTGATACAGATTCAGGATGCAATTCCCGCCACCATCGAAATGACCGGTGAAATAGTGGGGTGTTCCGTCGTTTTCGGGAACACCGATAGAGGTCCAGGTATACCAAAAACGGTCACAGCTGCCAAGATTGATATTGGCGGTGAGCTTATAGTATGCATCGCCACCAGTGCCGGTGTTGGTCTGTTGGGCCAGCAAGGCCAGCTGCCTGGCGTTTGCAATCTGATAGGGGTTCTCTTCCGTGCCATCGCCTCCGGCAAATGACGCAGCGACGGTGCCGTCCCAGCAGAACGTGTTCGCATAGGTGTAGTCGCAGTCATAATTGCCCTCGTGATAGAGAATCTCACCGTCTTCCACATAACAACGAAGGTATTGTATCTCACTGGCATCAAACACTTCCCATCCATTGCAAACTTCTATGCTTGGGAACAAGCCTCTCTCAAAGCCGATTCCTTCTATGATTTTCCCGGTATAATAAGCCGGAAGATCATCGTTAAATCGGACCCACTGCGTACGATAAGTGTGCCCGTTCCAAGTCACGCTGCCAACACTGTCGACAGTCACCAAATGCGAACAGTCACCTACCTCGTAGTACCACGATTCGCCTGCTTCGGCATCAAAGTCATACAAAGTAGTGAAATTGTCGGTGGTTGGGTTGAACCAATACACCTTGTTGTCTTCTTCATAAACAAATTCACCCCCTTCATGCCCAGTATCAACAAAATGTTGCGTGATGATGCTGCACTGATGACCTTGAATGATGGTGTCGCCATCCACGTAAAACCTCACATATTGAGGGTGTTGGTTCCATGGGTTGAACACATCGAAATACCACTCCGCACTTTGTGGGGCAAAAGGCCGGTGTTGAAACATGATTTCGTCGGCATTATAAATGCTCTTGTAATACTGGCCATTGACAAAGAGATACAGATAGTTGTCATAGCCTTTATAAAGATTGCCGTCGAGATCACCACCGTTAAATGCAATTTCAAAACTTTCTCCGATATCATACAGGTGTTCGCCATAATCTTCTGAGTAAGCCAGCACCAAGGTGCATTCTTCTGGAGTAATGTAATATTCCAAGCAATAGGTAATGCCGTTGTCTGAAATGGCTATCTTATCTTCCATCGCATCAATAAGATAAAAACCGGGTTCATGCTGGAAACCGATTATTGCGCCCTCGAACGTACCTGCCACAATGCTGCCATCGGGGTGAAGTGCCATATCCTGGACCGCTGCGCCCTCGAATGCCGCAAGTGTCCAATTCTCCATGTCGGATAAGGTGGAATGGAAAATGCCACTACCTTCACCTCCATAAGACCAAACACCTACATACACATCACCATTGGCCTTGACAATCAAGTCACTGACTTCACGGTTTTCGTCCAAATCGAGAATCGTATAACCCCAAGTCGCGCCGCCGTCAGTGGTCCAAAAGATTTCACCGTTGGATGCCCATCCAACAACGGTTTCATTGCTTGTGGCATACAAATCCTTGACATCGGTCATTGCGCATGACGATACTTGAGACATCTGCTGCCATGTGTCGCCTCCATCGTCTGAATACACTACGGCATTGAGGCTGTTGTCGAAAACAAAAACCCTTCCCTCGCTGCTAACCGCAAAACAAGATTGATTTATATAGCCTCCAAAATAACCTGATTCATAACCGGCAACAATCTGCCAGGTTGCACCCTCATCTTGCGAACGGGCGAGACCGCTGTAGCCGTGATGGGCAAAGAGGCTACCGTCTGGACCTGCACCTAATAGAGGACCAAATGTGTTGACAGGCTTCCAAATGTTGTCTTGCGCCACCATAATACCGAGGCAGCCGAAGCAAAGGATGAGGATTGATACTAACTTTTTCATTTTGAATATTTTATTGATTATTGTTTTCTGCCGATAGAGCACCCCTACGGGGTGCGGCGAGGTTAAACCGCGTTAACGATTTCTTCGAAGCTCCGGTTGTCGTCGCCGAGGTTCATCTTCATTTGTTTTATTCGTGTTTTGCGTTTGTAATAGGAGTCGGTTTGCGTGTCCAACAGGATGGAAATCACTTGGTTGGAGAAGCCGTTCTTCGAGAGGCAACAGATACGCACATCCCACTTGCCAAGCTTGGGATAGAGCTGGAGCAGCCGTTGCGAAAAACCGTCGAAAATCAGGTCGGTTAGGTTGATGAAATCAGTCCAGTCGTTGTCGGAGAGTTCAAAGTTGAGTGTGTCGGCATTCACCTGTTCGCTTAGGGCCTGGGCGGTGGCCATCACCTTGTTGCGGGCCATGATTTTTTCGGTCATCATCAGTTCCTTTTGCGAGAGGGTTTGCTGGTTGCGCCTTAACTCGTCGTTGGTGCGAATTAAGGTCTCCATGTTGCTTACCAGCTCGTGGATGCGGTTCTGGTCTCGCTCCACCTGTCGTCCGAACCGTTCCGTTTCCAATTTATGGTCGCTGATTATCTTTCTCACAATCAAGAGTATAATTAATAAAGCAATCACCGCCAAAGCGATGATGAGATACAGCTTCAGGTCGCGGTTACGATGCAGACTCTCCAGCTCGCTTTGTTGCGCTTTTAGTTCGTATTCCGACTTGATGCGTTGCATGACCTCGCTGGAGTGTTCCCTCTCGGATTCCAGCAAGTTCGTTGAGAACAACTTGTGGTATCGAATAGCCTGTAGGTAGTCGTGCTCATTATACGCGATGGCGTAAAGCGTCTGATACACCGACATCTTCAATCCGGGACGTTCGCTGCGGAGTGCCTCGTTTAAATTCGGTTTTGCTTTTTCATACTCGTGCGTGTAATAATAGAGGATGCCCAAGGTCATGTGGGCGATGTCGGTGTTACTGTCGTCGAGACCGATTTCCAAAGCTTTTTTGACGCTCTCGATACCCTTGGCCAAGTTACCCGTCTCCATGTAATAGTCACGGCCCATCTCCAAATAGAGGTCGCTTAGCATGGTTTGGTCATGAAGCAAGTTGGCGATAAGGAAAGCAGAGTCATAATACTGTTTGGCTTGAGTGAATTGTTCCTGTGCCCTAACGGCTCGTCCGCTGTTGCGGTAAGCGTTCATCATACCCGTGGAATCGGCGGTCTGTTGGAAACATTTCAAGGCGCGCCGATGTTGTTCAAATGCTCCTTCAAATAGCCCGTGTTTGAAATACATGGCCCCCAGGTTGTCACAGAGTTGCCCTTCCAGTTGAAGTACATCAGCGGTTTTTTCGCAACGCTGAACGAGGACCAAAGCTTGCGAGAACTGCTCGGCAGCTTCTTCCGATTGGCGCTGTTCACGGAGTTGCAACCCCTCCTCATAAAGGTTCTTGGCCTGATCCATCCGCTTCTGTTGGGTGTCACAGGCGGTCAACGCGATGCAGATGAATAGGATGGTGAGTAGTCGATGCTTCATTTTGCCGAATTGTTGTTGAGGCAAAATTACAGAGAAAAACAACTTGTCAAGAGGTTTTTGAGCCTCCTAGGCGCGATGTCCCTATGATTCCAGGATGTCTCTATCCTTTCTCGTTGAAAACTAATTTGTTATGAAGGATTAGAAAAGGTGTTTGTCCCTATCTTTTTGTCCCTTTTTGGTCAAAAAACCACCCTTTCCACATAACTTCTGATCTTACCCGTGGAGGTTTGCTGCCGTTTGAGGATATACAAATGGCTGTGCCATAGGGATACTTTGCTGTAAATATCGACATCAATCTTGATTTTCGGGATGGTTTTACCCGTCTGGATGTCGATTTCGTTGAACCAATACCCGATGACCGTATAGAACTTGTTGTTGGCTTCATCTTGGAAAATCCTTGGTTTCCAGTCGCTTTTCAGTGGATACTCGATGGTACAGCTGTTGGTCTCGTTCAGATCCAGGTCGTATTGATGGATTTTGTTATGGTCGTGGTCGAAATACACCAAGGTGTTGCCGGCCAGGGCCAGATGCGATGAATTGTGGTTGAACCAGAACATTTGAATAAACCGATCCCAAGCGCCACCTGGGACAGGATGTGCGAGATCAATGGGGTTCCGTGCCTGAAAGTCCCATTCATCCTTGATGTCGGTGATGTTTTCTGAGCCATCACTGATGAATAAAGGCTGTTTTTGCCTTGTTTCCACGTCAATACGGTAGAATAGGGTGGAAAGACCGTTCATAGCTTCCGCTTTCAAATAAAGATGTTGGTCAGTCAGGAACAGGCAGTTTTCCATCACGGCGTAATAACGTTTGCGTTCCGTGGCGAGAAAAGGCATCGTCTTGTCCTTCAAGTTGATTTGGTAAACGCTGTCAGAAGCTTCCAGTTGACAGTTGCCCATACAATCTTTCAGCAGCTGCTCGGGTCTTATACCTTTGGGAATGAGGATAGTATCGAACACCATAAGGTCCTCGTCGGCCAACAGCAGTCGATATTTGTTGGCACTACCTTGAAGCATGCAAACGGTGCCGTCATAGACTTCAAAATCGACAATGATGTTCCTATCGCCTTCAAAATGCGGACGTTCCGCTAGAATGCTCACCTCCTTTAAGGTATAATCCTGTTTCCGCATCTTGAAACTGATGTTGATGGAATCCCTTTGCAACCTTGCAGGAGTGATACCCACTATGGTATCCTGATACCCGATGCAGGAATAATTCAGGTTGATGCGTCGGCCTTTTTCGGTTAAAATTAGCAGGTAGTCGCCCTTGGTGTCGGTCACCGTTCCCTGTTGGGCGCCGATCACGCTGATGTTCACGTTCTCCACGCCGAGGTTACCATAGACCACGGTTTTGGTTTGTGCGGATAAGGTCACACAAATTAAGATGAGCAAAAAAGAGATGATGATTCTTTTCATAGGCCAAAATTACTAAAAATCATCAAGTTTCACTTGGAATAACGCCTGCCGATGATTGTTACCGGTAGGGTAGAGGAAATACAGCACCCTGTCGTGCACTTTCATCATCTCCGCAAAGGGGTAGCCGCTGAGGTCGAGGACGGGAGACGCTTTGCCTGTGGGTAGATCGATGCGCATTAATGTGCAGAGCCCGTCGTTGACATAGAGCGTATAAAACTCCTTTCGTGCCCGGTCAATCATCATCTTTTGTTTCCATCGTTTGTCAACATCAACAGTTCCATCCCATTTCTTTCTGCGATGAAAGTTGAGCGGATACCGCTCCAGAACAGCGCCGACCTCATCGTAGATGATGGTCTCGTCATCGGTGTAATTGAACAGATAAAACTGGTTGTCGAGGCTGTAAATCGGATTGTAAATATAAAAACGGGCGGGATATAAGTTCATTTCATACAGTGTGTATCTGTCTAAGCCTCCTGTCCGAGACATAAAAAACAGTGCATCACGCCGGTCTTCATCCACGATATGTTCCAGCAGATACGAGGTGTCGGCGGTCGGGGTGACGCAATAATAGTATTGCTCCAAGCCATAAAAGGCATATCGGCCTGTGACGACCACCTTGTCGGATGCTGCAACAATGGGTGCATAGTCGTGATAGAACTTCTCCGTCGAGATAGGCAGATACAAAAACATTTCTTTTTTCTTTCCGTCGGTGGTTTCGGTGAAGCCCATTTGACAGACATTGTCGTTGCTGATGACGTGGACGAAACCGTAGAAATCCCGATAGAGGTTCTTATACGAAGAAGAGATAGTCAGTTCGTGAAGTGTGTCCATCTCGAACGAGAGATGCAGTAGGGCGGTGTTTCTCATTCGATAGGCGATGAGATAGATTCCATCGTCGCTGATGACGTAGTCAAGCACACTCCGTACTGGATTGTCGAAGGCAATGTGTGGCGCATTGGCGGTCACTTCCACTTCAAACAGTTCGTGTTGCTTGGTTTGCAAACTTATAGTCACCGGCTTGCCATTCAGGTCCTTGTCTTTGACGGAATAATACTTTGGCTCGTAAGCCATGTGGGCAAAACGGAGTTTGTCGCCTGCCTTGGCGTTTTCAAACGTGAAGCCGCCGTTCTCATCGGTAATTGAAACTAGGAGTGTATCGTGGTAGTAAACACTAACATTCTCAATGGCACGGCCATTTTCGTTCACGCATTTGCCTTGGAGAATGGTCCGCTCTTGGGCATAGGCCGTAAACACAGGAAGCAGGAAGAATAGTAAGGTGAAGATTCGGGTAGTTTTCATAGCGTTTGAGGGTTATTCTATTTCCATTCGATAAAGCGCTTTGCTGTGGGTGTCGCCAGTGTGATACATGAAATATAGCAGTCCGTTGTTCACCCTGGGAAGTAGCACAAATTGGAATCCTGACAGTCGTGCCACCTCTTTGGTTTCCCCGGTTTTCATGTTGATCTTCTTTAAAACCAAGATACTGTCTTCTAAAAACGTCGCATAGAACTTTTTTCTGGCCGCATCCATCAATACCATTCTGTTCCAGGTACTCTTCATAGGACGCTTCCCGTTCCATTTCACCTCCCGATGGAACTTGATCGGTGTTTCCCCGATGATTTGGGCGTTTTGGTCGAAAAACTCGATCTTGTCAGCCTCGAAATTAAACAAAACCAACGAATCTCCCACTGCAAATACGGGGTCATAGATCGGGGGAGGGGGAATGATGCCGCCGAGGCCGAATTTTCTGATGTTTTCCACCAGATCCAGGCCCTCTTGGTCGAAAGTATATTCCAAGAGATAGGCATTGGGATCACCTTTTTTGAAATAATGGTAGTAGAGTTCCTGCGCCCCGTCGCCGTAAGTGGCGATCACAAAAATGCTATCGGTCGCCGCAGCGTTATTTCCCATGATCCTATAGAAATCGCGATGCGTCATTCCGTAGAACAGCTCTGCGTCCAAATAAGTGTCGCCGAGTTGTCGGTGTCCAATCTGGTAAGTGGAATCGTAGCTGATCAGATGGATTTGGCCATACACGTCCTTGTAGAGCCTCTCGAACTTCCTCCCGATGGGAAGAATCGACAAGGTGTCCATATCCAAGGTAAGGTGAAGCAAGGCGTTGCCGCTTCTGCGATAAACAATCATATATAGGCCCATCTCGTTGATTTCGTAGGCCTCAAGGCTGATTAGTTTCTCGTGATAAGCGATTTCCGGCTTGTTTTCCATCACCGTCACCTCCTCCAAGGCATAGTTTTTAGGGCGCATCCGGAAACTGACGTTGACCGTTCCCGTTTGCAATTGTTTCGGTGTGAGGCTCACCACGGTGTCTTGATAGCCGATGCAGGAATACAGCAGATTGACTCGTTTGTTGTTATTGGGTAATAGCAAAGTGTAGTTCCCTTTGGCATCGGAAACTGTTCCTTGCTTGGTGTCGGTTACGATGATGTGTACATTTTGCACCCCGAGGTTGCCATGGACTTTGGCGGTTTGGGCGTGGATGCTTCCAATGAAACAAAATAGGGCTAAGATGATGAGGTGTTTTTTCATGGGAACAAAGTTATGGAATCACCTATCAGAAAAATCGCTTTGTCAAGCCCTATATAGATTATTCTAGAGAAAAATCAATTTTAAAATATTGATTTTCAATAAAATAAATCAGTTTGATATATAGATTATTGTGGGGTCAACAACCCAGAGATGGGGTCTTTTCCCACCTTTTTGAGGAGGTTGGAACGGTATTTCATCACTGTATTTTGACTCAATTCCAGGATTTCGGCTTCCTCCTTGATGCGAAATTCGAGGAAGTTGAGCACGAGGAGGTCGCATTCCTGCTCGGTCAGGTCGGGATAAGTGGCTTTCAGACGCTCATAGGTAGGAGGATAAGCCTCATTGAAGGCCTCTAGAATGCGTCTGCGTTGGTTGCCCCGGGAGAGAATTTCCCTAGCTTGCTTCTGAAGATTTTCAAAAGTTTGTTTTTCGATAGCCAGCTGTGCTGCATCTAACTGCTGATGGTAGGAATGTCGCTGTTGATCGAAGTCATGGCGTTGCTGGTCGAAGGCTTCGCGTTGCTTATGGTAGGCCTGGCGAAGCCGTAGTAACCCCCACCCCATGACCGAAAGCAGTAGCAATGCCGCTATGCCGATGAACCAATATCGCTTTCGGGCACGTTGCCGTTCCTGATCCAGTGAAGTGTCGTAGTTCTCAGCCAAATAGAGGGCATATTCGTTGATGCTCAAAGTGTCGTATTCCACCAAGGCGATGTCGAGCAGGTATCTTGCCGCCTCCATTTTCTCTTCAGTGCCGCTTTCAAACACTTGCTCCAGATAGACTTTGGCGGAGTCTGTCTGTCCGCCAAAATAATACTCAGTCCCGATGCTCAAATACCGATTCCACGGCTCTTTGCCAGCGGGTTTGGCAACAGCAGCCAGAGCCGTCGCGCAAACGATCGCTGTGATGAAAAGCCTTATGTTTCTCGAAATCGGTCGCATCGCCTGAATCATTCATTAAGTTTAACCCTGCTGAGCGTCCCTTGTTTTCTGTCACGGTCGAAAAACACACTGTAGGCGTACCCTCCGTGCACCTTGAAAACCTTCGGGAAGAGGCTGGTACTAGCCTTCTGTCCCATGCTCACGGTGCCTTTGTCGGGATTATACAGGCCGAGGTAATTCATGCCGTCCCTCACAAAGAGGCCATAGGCCTTGCCCGTGACTTCGTCGATAAGGAGTTGGTGGTCGAAGTATTTGTCCCCATATGTAACCTTCAAGGGTCGAGGCTCGGAAGTCTTGAAATCCTTGTCGACTTCGACAATTTGCAATAGCTGTAAATCAATCAGTTGGAGGTTCCCTTTGTGCTTCAGGACCTCTGTGTGGTATTCCTTGGCCACATACAATTTGTAACGGTACACTTGAAGCCGGATGTTGACGGTTTGGGCCAAACGGAGCAGGTTGCCGTCCCATTTGCCCAGACGCAGGACGTTGGCTTTGGGAGGGACCTCGTGATTGTACATGGCGATGATCTCGTTGAGGCAGGACTGGCAAGTCTTGACGGCTTCCGTATTGACAAAACGGCACAAGGGGTGAACTTCCTTGCTTGGGTCGTCTTTCAGTACGTAGGTATACGTTTGCGTCTGCCCGTGCAGTTCCTGCACGTGGTAATCGAATGGGTCGTAAACCATGTCGCGCAGCACATAAGCGCCGTTGTACTCGAGCACGACCCTCAACAGTTTGTCGTGAATCTCCTTTTTGGAATACCTCGCCAGCGGTTTTGCGGTCAAACTGTGGTCAAAAACCACTTGAAGGCAGCTGTCTTGGTTCATCAGCAGGCAGTCGCCGAAGCAGTCGATATACAGTTCCTCATAAACCGTTTGGAACTCCGTCTCGCTCAGTTTGTTACCCTCAAGGTCAAGCAGGCAAAGTGCGGACGTGGTGTAACGGTTCTCCAGCACCAGGACCTGGTTCCCCGAAAAAGCCACATCGGCGATATACCGGCCGCTTTTCGTTCTGTAGAAGTCCGCATGGAGGCTTCCGAACAAACATAGCAGCAAAACGATGATGAGGTATCTTTTCATGGGAACAAAGTTATTGATAAAATTCATCAATAATTCATTCCTGAAAACCTATTACAGATTTTTATTGAAAACAGAAAAGATTAACTTACTGTTTTTCTGTATGATAACGTATTTTTGGGTATAGATTTTCGATAGCGAATCACTTGATCCATCTCCCACACTCCACTTCTTTCTCTCCTGTCATCACCTTCCAAACATAAACCCCTTCAGCCCAATCTTTGGCATCAACGGTGGTCACGTTCTCAGTGATTCTCTGGCTGTGCATCAGCCTTCCGTTGAGGTCGTAAACCTCCAAGCGGGCATTCTGCAACCCTGTCCTAATGTTCAGCACCTCTCTCCCAGGATTAGGATAGGCCACCGCCACGGCAAAGCCTGCGTCATGGGCTTCTTCAATGCCGACAAATGCTTCTTTCGATATTTTTATCAGGCAATTTCCAGATTCATAGGTAACTTCATCGCTTTTGTTGCAACTGATGAGGCAGCCGCCCTCGGGACAAGCCGCCATCGACTTCACCGTATAAGCATAATCATCAACATGGTAGATTTCGCCCAATTTATTCAAGTTCTCGTCCAAATAGGCGATGTACAGATTGCGGTTCAAAAACTCGTTAGCCATAACATTATCCATCTGGCCAACCATATACACATTGTTATCATTGTCAAAACCAATCGATTGAAGTATTCCGGCACCGTCATCACTTTGTGTGGTAAGACCCCAAGTGAAGTTCGTTTGGCGGAAATTTTCAGCATCGAAAACGCTCATCATGATGTCCTCGACAATAGCAGGATTGCCACCGTATGCTGGATAGTTGATGGTGTTATTCGAGTATGTCTTGCCATTGGCAGGATTGGTACACAGATAGGCGAAACGGCAACACTGGTATGGCCACGACAATTCTTCCACGTTTTCCTTCACCGCCACCGTGTTCAAGTCGGCATCCAAAGTATAGCAATCCAACTTGGGAGAGCCATTGCTCCGTAAAATAATGCGGCATCCCAATGAATCAGGTGCTGGAAGCGTGTGATGGCGGTCTTGTCCGCGATAACCTTCCATCAGTCGTTGGCCAATAAGATGACCTTCAGCATCGAATTTGAGGAACTGCATGGCTTCCGTACCGTTTAAGTGGTATTGGCTATGAGGCGGATAAGTGATAATAAAGTTACCGTCTTTATCTACGACCACGCCTGTATTATAAGGGTAGAAAGTCCTGTCGTCATCATAGTAATCATCGGTTTCCCAATCCAATTGAAGGACTGAAAACGAAAGGTCTTCATTCAAATCCACCCGATAGAAAGTGGCGATGTCGGCTATTCTTTTTGCATAGAACAACACCAAATTGCCATTGGAGAGGCGTTGCAAAGGGCTGATCCAAACGACCTCGGGGTATTCTTCCTCTGAAAACAACTGCTGCGAAGCCAGTTCGTCACCCTCGTCATTCATCCTGACAAATTGGATTTCCGTAACATTCCAATTGAAGTCAATCACGGTTTTTTTGGCGACAAAGGTATGTGCGTCCTCGAAAACCATACTTGAAACCCATGAGTCGGGGGAGCTAACGATTTCGTTAAGTTGTTGGCCTTGAATTGTCATTCCTCCCGCTATCAACAGGAGTGCAAGCGGGATTAAGAATTGAAGCTTTTTCATAACTATACGATTTTGGGTATTCAAAACTATAGTAAAAAAGCACGAAAATTCCATCGGCATGGCCCAAGTTCAGGTTTTTCAGCTCAAATCAAACGGCAAGTAAATAATTATCAGAAGATTACAAAAACCATCATTCAGGTTTTTCCCTACTCCAAGAGGCTGGAAAAGGGATTGTCACCCACCTTCTTGCGGATGTTGGAACGGTATTTCATAGCCGTGTTCTCGGTCAGGCCCATGAGATCTGCCACCTCTTTGGCACGAAAGCCTAGGAAGGAGAGAATGACCACGCGGCGTTCCGATTCGTTCAAGTCAGGGTAGGCCGACTGCATTTTATCAAGGGCATGGGGGTATGCACCCTCAAATGCAGCTAAAATGCGCTGTAAGCGGTCTTTTTGTCCAGCCTGATAAATGGCCATGGCTTGCTGCTGCAGCATCTCCTTCTGCTGGGCAGTGAGTTGCTCCAACTCGGTTTGCAATTGGCGTTGGGCTTCACAGAGTTTAAGGGTCTCCAACTCTTTGTTTTTCCGATAGCGGAATGTCATCCATAGGACTACCATCAGTCCAATGACCAACAAAGCAATCCAGAGATAGAGGCGGTAACGCTTCACCTGTTGCTCGCTTTCCAGACGCTGGAGTTCCAACTGCTTGTCATATTCATCCTTTACCTCGGCTATGGCTTTCTGCTCCGCACCATAGTCAGGAATGGCGCTCAGCAGTTTGTCGGCATAGACGGCGGCATTGGCCTCGTCGCCCAAAGCCTTGTAGGAAGCGTAGAGGCGTTTGTAAACAAAGGAAATATCGTTGCTTTTATGGGTCATCCTTTCGACCTTCAGTCCATAGAAAACACAAGAGTCATATTGCTGCAAATCGAAATAGGCCCTTGAAATGTTTTCCGTCAAATCAAACCGATAACTTTTCGCCATCGGCCCGTTGATAGAACGCAGGACATCCAATCCCAGCCGGCTTTCTTCAATGGCTTGATGAAGCAGATTGTTGCCATCTTCCTCGTTTTCAAAATGTTGTGTCTCAAAACAATAAAGATAATAATCGGCCAACGCCTGGTGGAAGTAGGAGGCTTCAACGGTGTCGCTAATCGTTTCGGCGCATTGCAGGCCGATCTGATAACTCATCAGGCAACTGTCGTATTCCCCAAGCAGCAAATAGGTCATTCCCAAGGGGAAAGCCGTGATGAGCCTGTTACGATGCATCTGTTTTTCAGCGTAAAACTGGTCGGCTTGTTTCAAGTGATTTGCGCCCTCCCTGTGGTACCCCGAGTCGGTGTACGACATGCCCAGGCGTTGGTGGATGGCGTATTTCAATCGGTCGATCTCGTTTTGCTCGTCGGTTGGAATCAGTGAAAAACGCACAAAACGCTCGTCGACGTGCTTGCACTGCTCAATGCTTTGCAGGGCCTTCAAACGATAGTCGAGCACATGTTGGTTTCCCATCATTCTCACCTGGGCCATGCGGGCCAAAACCCAATACGTCATAGCTTCGAAATACTTATCTTTACCGCCAACAAACTGTTTTTCAGCAACTTGCAATAACGAATCGAAGTCGTCATATTGGCGCAAGCCGTCATTCACTTTCGCTCTCAAAAGGCAATAGTGCGCCCTCTCTTTGGCCGAAAGTGCCGAGAGATTCAGCGTGTCAAGGGCTTGTCGCGCACCATTGAGATCGTACTGGTAAAAGCACTCCACCTGGTAAAGCATATCTTCCTCCGGCGGTGGGGGGGTAGTGGTTTTGGTGCAAGCAGCCAAGGCGCCAAGAAGAATCCAAAGTCCTATGAGGAGAATCCGTTTCATAGTGGCAAAGATAGTAAAAAACCATCGTTTGCCAAGCTTTTTATCTCTTAGGTTTTCTTTTTAGGATTGGTGCTATAATCACAATCAAAGCAGCCACGACTATCGCGACCCACCACCAACGAAAGGGACGCGCGTCCTCCTCAACACTTGATGTCTCTGGTTCAGGCTCCACATAATAAATGTACTTGCCCTCATGGATGAGTTGCAGGGTGTAGTTCAGAATGGAATCACCGTGGGCGAAGGAGAGCTCCTCTGGCGTGAAGTTGACAGGATAATCGGGCAGCACGCCGCAACCGTAGGGGAAACGCTCGTTGACCACCGTGTCAAACACCACCTTGATGGTTGGGATTTGGATGGCAATATCGGAATTCGGCAATAGGTATTGCGTAAAATTCTCTGCCTTCATTTGATGGTAAGCCGAGCCCGTTTCGCGCCCAACGATGACGCCTCGGTTTTGTTTCTTCACCCAACCTGCAAAACAAGTGGAAGCCGAGAACGAAGTCTCGTTGGTGAGCAGATACAACCGCCCCTTGTAGTTGACCAACGAATCGGGCTCTCTCCATTCCGGCTCGTCCTTCACAAAGCCCTCGCCGCTCGGAAGCAGCTCATAATCTGGATAGAAATCCTCTTGATCGCCATCTACAGGACAACTGCCAAAGCACTGATAACCACCTTTTTTGTTCACAATTTTGCGTAAATTGGTGCAAAACGGTTTTTGGGCGAGATAGGCATAGATGCCTTCCACCGAGGCTTTTGGTCCGCCATGGTTGAAACGAAGGTCAAGAATCAGGTTGGGGATACTGTCGGCAATGAGGTTAGCAAAGATTTCGTTGATTTGCTCCATTTCCAAATCATCCAATTCGAAAGTATGGAGAGCAAGATAAGCCATAGTGTCAGAGAGTTTTTCAAAATCAAAATGTGCCTTCTCATTTCCCTCCTTATCTGTATGATAATGGCGGTATTGGTATTCCATCCACTGTGGTTCGCGGTAAGGATCTTTGGGTTTCATTTGTTCAAAATGCATCGTCTCGCCGTCGGCAAAAGTGACCATAAGGTTAGCATCCTTCGCGATTTGGTCGCAGTAGTAATTATCCATTCCATACAGAAGCACATAATCCCCATAGCTCTTCACATAGCCATCGGAATAGGTGGCATACTCCAACACCATGGCTTTCAGAGAGTCGGCGGGAATGCCATTTACTGAAACCACTGGTTTGCCGAGATAGTCTTTGTATCTTGGAACGGTGCGCCATACCTGCAGCGTGTCGTTGAACCAACCTAAACACACCGAGGAAGGCAACCCACCTCTCTTCACTTTCGGCGCTGAGATGATTGCCGTATGACTGTCGTGGATTTTCCCAAGCAATTTGAAAATTAATACTTCGAAATCACTTCTGGAGATGGTTTCGCTTATCGCTGCCATTCTGTTTTTGATATATGTATCGAATTCCTCTTTCGGCGTGTAGTCATACAGACCAGGGAAAGCGTCTTCTAAAGCCGCCATCATACCATCAATGTCGGCTTGAGCCTCCTCACGGGTCAGTCGGGTTTTGTTGTTCACCTTGGGCGGGATAAAAGTCGTTTTCAGCCCGAAAGGTGTCATCGGGTCGTCGGCTTTGGAGTTTTTTGAGATGCTGACCACCACGCATGGCTTCTTGATGCGCTTGTAATAATAGCCCACGGTGCCCAACACATCGCCCCGATGCACGGTTTCGCCCGTCTTGAACAGTCGCAGCGGGCGCATACCGCTCACGTGCACCTCTCGTCCGTCGGAAACGCGAATGGAAACCCATGTGTTCAGATAACGGATCTTTTCCGGCGACATTCCCCACTCGACAAACAGCAGGGAATCCTGCTCGAAGTTTCCCGTTTGTTGGTTGAATACATCAACGGAACAACTGAAACTGTTGCTATAGCCAATGCTGGCATGAGTGATTTTCCCATCCACGGGGCAAAGC